>DASSAD010000312.1:0-14874 GCA_035685725.1 Amycolatopsis sp.
GTCACCACGCGCGACGGCCGGTACGAGATCGTGCAGGGCCTGGAGCTCAACGAGTTCTCCCGCACCCGCATCGACGCCTCGGTCGCCGAACTCGCCGAGGAGCGCGCGGCCGTCCGCCAGCTCGGCCTGGTCTGAGCGGCCGTTTCCCCGCCGGCGCCCCGCACCGCGGGACGCCGGCCGGGGGATCCGGGGTCAGGCGCCGCTCAGCCCGCGGCGGGCCAGCAGCGGCGCGATCTCCGGGTCACGGCCGCGGAAGTCCCGGAACGCGGCCATGGCGTCGGCACTGCCGCCCCGGCCGAGCAGGGTGCGCCGGAAGTGATCGCCGTTGTCCCGGGTCAGACCGCCGTTTTCGCTGAACCACTCCACGGTGTCGGCGTCGAGAACTTCGCTCCAGATGTAGGAGTAATACCCGGCCGAGTATCCGCTGCTGAACACGTGCGCGAAGTACGTACTGCGGTAGCGCGGTGGGACGCTCGCCAACGCCACCCCCGCCTTTTCCAGCGCGGCCGCCTCGAACTTCGCGACATCCTCGACGTGATCGTCGACGCTCAGCCCGTGCCACGCCTGGTCCAGCAGCGCGGCCGCCAGGTACTCGGTGGTCGAGAACGCCTGCCCGTACCGAGCCGACTCCCGCAGGCGCTCGGCCAGGTGCGACGGCAGCGGCTCGCCGGTGGCGTGATGCCGGGCGTAGTTCGCCAGCACCTCCGGCCACAGCATCCACATTTCGTTGACCTGTGAGGGATATTCGACGAAGTCCCGCGGCACGTTCGTGCCGGAGAAGGTCGGGTACTCGACCGCGGACAGCAGACTGTGGAGCGCGTGCCCGAACTCGTGGAAGGCCGTGGTCACCTCGTCGAAACTGAGCAGCGCCGGCTCGCCCGCCGGCGGCTTGGTGATGTTGAGGTTGTTGACCACCACCGGGCGCTCGCCGAGCAGGCGCGACTGGTCGACGAAGTCGCTCATCCACGCGCCACCGCGCTTGGAATCCCGCGTGTAGTAGTCGCCCAGGAAAAGCCCGAGCGGACTGCCGTCGGTGTCGAAAACCTCGAACACGCGGACGTCCGGGTGATACGTCGGCAGGTCGTGGCGCTCGGTGAAGCTCAGCCCGTAAAGCCTGCCCGCCGCGTGGAAAACCCCGTCGGTGAGGACCCGGTCGAGTTCGAAGTACGGCCGCAGGGTCGCGTCGTCGACGTCGAACCGGGCCTTGCGCACCTTTTCCGCGTAGAACGCCCAGTCCCACGGTTGCAGCCGCGCACCGGGAAGATCCTGGTCGAGATAGCGCTGGAGTTCCTCCGCGTCGCGCCGGGCGTTGGCCACCGCCACCGGAGCCAGCCGCTCCAGCAACCCGGCCGCCGCTTCCGCCGTGCCGGCCGTCTGGTCGGAGATCACCTGGGCGGCGTGGTTCGGATGCCCCAGCAGTGCCGCGCGCTCGGCCCGCAAGGTCGCGATCCGCGCCAGGACCGCTTTGTTGTCCTGGTCGTTGCCCCGGTTGCCGCGGGCGGAGGACGCGGTGAACAGGCGCTCGCGCAGCTGCCGGTTCTCCAGGGAGGCCAGCAGCGGCTGCGAGGTCGGCAGACTGAGCGTGAGCAGGTACCGGCCCTGCTCGCCGCGCGCCGCGGCAGCCTCGCCGGCCGCCGCGATCTCCCCGTCGGAGAGCCCGGCCAGCTCGCTCGCGTCCTCGACGAGCACCGCGAGATCGTTGGTGTCGGCCAGCAGGTTTTCCTGGAACCGGTTGCTCAGCGTGGACAGTTCCTCGTTCAGCGCCCGCAGCCGCTCCTGGTCCCCCGCCGGCAGGCCGGCGCCCGCACGCTGGAAATCGGTGTGCAACCGGTGCAGCAGCCACGCCGATTCGGCGTCCAGCCCCAGCGACTCACGCCGGTCGTGCAGCTCGCGGACCCGCGCGTAGAGCTTCGGGTTCAGATGGATCGCGTCGTCGTGCGCGGCCAGGCGCGGCGCGATGTCGGCCTGTAGCCGCTGCCGCGCCGGGTTGGTGTCGGAAGAGGTCAGGTTGAAAAACACCAGCGACACCCGGTGCAGCAGCCGCCCGGACCGCTCCAGCGCGACGACGGTGTTGTCGAACGATGCCGGTTCGGAGTTGCCGGCGATCGCCTCGATCTCGGCGGCGTGCTCGGCCAGCCCCGCCTCGAAGGCGGGCCCGAAGTGCTCGTCGGTGATGCGGTCGAACGGCGGCAGGCCGTAGGGCAGGTCACTGGCCGTGGCGAACGGATTGTCCGGCGTCATCGAGCGGGGCCCCTCTCTCCCGTGGATCCGCCGACCTGTGCGTCGGAGGATGACTTCTTCCTACCGCGCTTCGGCTTCGGGGGCACCACCCCGGCGAAGTCCGAGCCGTGGTCGTTCATCCTGACCACGAACGGGCGAGTCTCGGTGTAGCGCACCACCGAGATCGACGCCGGGTCGACGACGATCCGCTGGAACGAGTCCAGGTGCTGGCCGAGCGCGTCGGCGAGGACCGCCTTGAGCACGTCTCCGTGGCTGCACACCACCCACACCGCCTCGTCGCCGTGTGCCGCGGTGATCCGCGCGTCGTGCTCGCGGACGGCGGCGACGGCCCGCGCCTGCATCCCGGCCAGTCCCTCGCCACCGGGGAACACCGCCGCCGACGGATGCGCCTGCACCACCCGCCACAGCGGCTCCTTGGCCAGCTTCCCGAGCTCCCGCCCCGTCCACTCGCCATAGTCCACTTCGGACAGCCGCGCGTCGACGGCCGGGGTCAGCCCGCGCTCCTCCAGCAACGGCGCCAGGGTCTGCTTGCAGCGCAGCAGCGGTGAACAGACGGCTTCGGCCAGCGGCACACCGGCCAGCCTGCCGGGCAGGCCTTTGGCCTGGACACGGCCGGTCTCGTCGAGACCGACCTTCGGGGTGCGACCGGCCAGCACGCCCGAACCGTTGGCGGTCGAGCGGCCGTGCCGGAGCAGAATCACGGTAGCCACGGTGGTCACCCTACGGGGCGAGCCGCGCGGCGGCGATCATCACGGCCGATGGCCGCGTCGAGCGGCCGGTCGCGGAGTCCGCCATCCGGGGTCCGCCGTCCCGCCGGCCGGTCGAACGGGCGCGCGGCATCCAGCCGGTTCGCTTGTCGCTTCGCCGCGGTCGCTATTACTCTCATAAGTCATCTCATCACCGCTGGTGAGAGGTACGGCGGGGGGCTCCGGTGTCTCGGATTTCACTGACGTTCGACGTCGATCTCGCGGAACTGGCCGTCCTGGTCGAGGATCTCGGCCTCGACCGGTTCAGTTACCCCCACACGATCACCGGCACGAGCGAAATCGACCTCTCCGTGCTCCGCGACGCGCTCTATCAGCGCCTACCCGCCCCCGGCGGAGAACTCGGCGCGGAGATCGCGGAGCTACTCGACATCTGGGCCCGGCCCGACGTGCTCCTCACGCAGGTCGCGACGACCATGTCCGCCGGTTCCCTGGCTCTGCACCGGGGCGGCTGGCGCGGCCGGACCGGGGTGTTCACCAGCCAACGGGGCGAAGTCCTGAACTTCGCGGAACTGCGCCCGGCTCAGGTCATCGCCGAAATGGTGCGCGTCCTGCCACCACGGGACGCGATACCGGGGACACCCGTCAGCTATGTTCAGCCCGCCCAGCCTCGTCCCGGCCGGATCCCCGCCGAGGAGGAGGCGTTCGGCGGCATCGAAGCACCCTATCCGGCTTCGCCGGGGCACCCTCCCGCCGCCGAGCCCTTCTTCTCCGCGCCCGTCCTCCGCGCCGGTGTCATCACCTGTTCCCGCCGGGAACCCAGCACTCGCACCCGGCGCGGCGCGCTCGTGGAGGTGGGCGCACTGACCTGGTTCGAGACCACCGAAGGCGGTTTCTGCAGCACCACCGAACCACTTTCCGACGGCGCCCGGCGGCACACGATCACGCCCGCCGACCGCCGCCTGGTCGCGCGATGGCTCCGTGACCGGCTCGACCGGGAACGCTCCCAGCCCTGATTGCGTCGAATTCGGGACACGCGGTGTAGCGCGTTGTACCGTTGCTGTGAGCGTTCGTCCCAAACCCTCGCCGGGAAGGCCGGTCATCATGACCGATGACACGAGAGACGGCTCCATCATATCGATCACCGCGGCCATTTTCGGCGGTGATCGACAGGTCACCACGATGGCCGAGGACGCCGACCGGATGCTCGACGACGCGAGGGCGGGAAAGTGGGCTGTCGACGAAGAAACCGGCACACACCTGCGCCAGGCCCTGGTCGAGATGCAACAGCGCATCGCTGCGATATCTTCGCGAATTCATTTAGTTACATTGATACCGAAGCTGGGTAACGACGCTTACGCCTTGACCGCCGCGCAGCACTTCCACGCGGCGATGGACTCGGACGATCAATCACTGATCCCAATTTTGCTGCAGACCGACCACGTCATCGACAAGCTGCGCATGGCGATCGAGACGGCGAGCAGAAACTACGACGCGTCAGATGAATTCGCCACCCGGAACTTCGGACCGTTCAAGGACTGAGGACGCCAATGATCAGCCATCGCTGTGACGCCCGCGGAGTGGCGGGTACCGCCTGCGTCGCGCTCATCCTGGCCGGATGTTCCACCACCACGACTGGCACTGCTTCGCCCGCGCCGACCACGGCGAGCCCCAGCAACAGCGTGTTCGCCGGCCTCAACGCCTGCCAGGTCCTGGACCGCCTCGGCGCTGATCAGGGTTTCGAGCCGGGCGAAAACAAGAGCCCACGAAACGAATGCGTCGCGGTGAAGCCTGATCCCGAGTCGGCGTCCTACGCTCTGGGCCTGGACCCCGGGCAAGGCCTCGCGGAGTTCGCCGCCAGCAGCCACTCGCCCGTCACCGAGATCACCGTCAACGGCCGCAACGCGATGCAGGTGACGGATGACCGTTTCGGCGGAGATTGCGCCGTCGCGATCGAGGTGTCCGCGCACGCGCGGGCGGTGATCATCGTCACGATGGTCAGCGCGAGCCAGCTCGCGATGGCCTGCCCCAAGGCGAAGCGGTTCGCCGAGCAGGTCGAGCCGTTGTTGCCGAAAACGGGGTGACAGGAACACCAGGGAGGAGCCAGAGAGGAGTCACCGTGACCGAGCCGACCGCATCGAGTGGGCGCCGCCGCTACGAAGCCGAGGTGTACGCCGAAGTCGCGAGCACGAACGCGGACAAGGGGCTCTTCGACGTCAGAGCGGATCCCGGCGCCGTGGCGGGGCGGTACTCGAACAAGAGTGGCGAACTGTACGAGCGGCGACTGGCCGCCGAAGGCGGCGGATACCGGACTGGTCTGGGGCCCTCGACGGTGGACTACCGAGGCGTGCCGCACGAGCAGCTGATCTCGATGGTCCACGACGGCGTGAGCCCGGAGAGCGTCGACGAACAGGGCATGATCGTCAACGATCTGGGCAACGCGTTCAAGGAGATGTCCACCGCGCTGCGCCAGGCGACGGCGAAGGAACAGGCCGGGTGGCAGGGCGCGGGCGCCCAGGCGGCGTTCACCTACCTCGGCGGTCTGGCGAAATGGGCCGATCTCGCCGGAGACTCGGCTTTCCTGGCCGCGAACCGGTACTCGCAGACCTCCGCGGCACTGGCGAACGCGCGCAACGGAATGCCCGAGCCGGCCGGGCGCACCGTGGCGCAGTCCGTGAGCCTGACGCGGGAACAGCTGGCCGCCGGCGACTTCGAAGGCGCACTGGACACCATGAACACCATGCGGTCGCAGGCCTCGATCGCGTTCCAGGCACAGCAGCAGGCCGCCGAGGTGCTGGCACAACGGGACCGGATGCTCTACTCCGGCGGCTCGACCCAGCCCAGCTACGCCGCTCCTCCCCCACTGCCGGTCCCCAGCCCGGCACCCGCTCGTCCCGCGCCCGGCCCCGACCTTGATCCCGCCGGGACGGCCGCCCCGGCGCCCGGGAGGGTCACACCACCGCAACCCGCATCGTCGGCGGTCGCGCCCTCGGCGACGCACGACGGTGGTTCATCGCGCGAAGGGGACATCGCCGCACCCGGCTCGTTCCCGCGCGGTGGCGCGACCGCGCCGGGCGACCGCGCCCCGGGATCCGGCAATGTCCCCGCCATCACCGCCACCGCCACCGCCATCGCCACCGCCACCGCCGCGGCTTCGGCGGAGATCGCCGTGTCCGTGGCCGG
Organism: Amycolatopsis sp.; assembly: GCA_035685725.1. Classification (GTDB taxonomy): domain Bacteria; phylum Actinomycetota; class Actinomycetes; order Mycobacteriales; family Pseudonocardiaceae; genus Amycolatopsis_E. The sequence continues at coordinate 6,129 of DASSAD010000312.1, forward strand.
AAATCCCGGCGCGTCGAGCGACGGCAGCCGTCGCGGCAAGGAAAGCCCGGCTCGCGGGGCCGACAGCTCGCCGGATCCCGGAACCGGTGCTCCGCCTCCGATGGGAGAGCCCGGCGCGGGAAGACGAACGCCGGCTCGGCGAAAAGCCCGTGCCGCCGCCGAACCCGCTCGCCCCGGGCTTCCCCGCCGCGAGCCGGAGCGTCCCGGCGCCGGCCCGGCGATGACGGCCGCGGGCGGGAAGAAGGCCGACGAGGACAAGGAACACAAGCGTGCCCCCTATGTCGTCGAAGCCGATCCGCATGCGGTGTTCGGCTTCCAGGTCGACACCGACGCAAGCGGAAACAAGATCGCCCCACCGGTGATCGGCGAGTGATGCCCGCCCGGCCCGCTCAGAACCGCGGCCCCGCCGAAGGAGCGAGCGCACCGGCGGCCATCAGGACGAACAGCAGGATCCCGAGCGCGATCCGGTACACCACGAACGGAAGATAGCTGCGGGTCTTGATGAAGTTCATCAGCCAGGCGATCACCAGGTAGCCGACCGCGAAGGAGACCAGCGTGGCCAGGATCGTCGGCCCCCACGGCGGACTGGTGCCCTCGCCGATCTTGGACAGCTCGTAGAGCCCGGAACCGAAGACCGCGGGCACGGCCAGCAGGAAGGCGTACTCCGTGGCGTCGGCGCGGGTGTAGCCGAGGAACAACCCGGCGCTGACCGTGCCCCCGGACCGGGACACGCCCGGTACCAGCGCGAGCGCCTGCGCGAACCCGTAGGCCAGCCCGTGCGGCACGGTCAGGGAATCCAGGACCCGCCGTTTGGCGCCCACCCGGTCGGCGACGGCGAGGACGACACCGAACACGATCAGCACGGTCGCGGTGAGGCGCAGATCGCGGAAGGCGGACTGGATGCTTTCCTGGAACAACAGCCCCAGCACGACGATCGGCAGCGATCCGACGATGACCAGCCAACCCAGGCGGGCGTCCGGATCACCGCGGTAGTCGGGTCGGTACAGCGAGCGGAACCAGGCACTGATGATCTTGCCGATCTTGCGCGCGAAGTAGAGCACCACGGCGAGTTCGGTGCCGATCTGGATCACCGCGGTGAACGCCGCCCCCGGATCACCCCAGCCGGCCAGCGCGGCGGTGATGCGCAGGTGGGCACTGGAGGAGATCGGCAGGAACTCGGTCAAGCCCTGGACCAGGCCGAGCACGATCGCTTCGAACCAGCCCATGATCACCGTGTCCCGGCGGAAAGTGTGATGTTCACGGCCGGCTCGACGAGCGAGATTGTCACGTTTGTACTATTTCGCACGGTGCGCAGGGTATCGATCGTGGCTTTCGACCCCTCGGCGCCCCGCCCCGACCGCCACCCTCGACGATTCGAGGCAGCAGCGCGGTTACTCTCTGTCCATGGAGAAGCGACGCCTGGGCCGATCGGGACTCCGGGTTTCCCGGATGGCTCTCGGCACCATGACCTGGGGCGAGGCCACCGATGCCGAGGAGGCCGCCAGCCAACTGGTCGCCTTCGTCGACGCCGGCGGCACCCTCGTGGACACCGCCGACATCTACGCCGACGGCGAGGCGGAGCGGATCCTGGGCTCCCTGGTGAAGGATCTGGTGCCCCGCGAGGACATCGTGGTCGCCACGAAGGCCGTCGCGCGGCGAACGGACGGCCCGTTCGGCGGCGGCGCGTCCCGCGGCGCGCTGCTGCACGCGCTCGACGGTTCCCTGCGCCGCCTCGGCCTCGATCACCTCGACCTGTGGCAGCTGCACGCCTGGGACGACAGCGTTCCGCTGGAGGAAACCCTGTCCGCGCTGGAATTCGCGGTGTCCTCGGGAAAGGTCCGCTACACCGGGGTGTCGAACTACGCCGGCTGGCAGTTGGCCACCGCCGCCGCGAGCGGTCCGCTGGTTTCCACCCAGGTCGAGTATTCGCTGGTCGAACGCGGCGTGGAGCGGGAGGTCGTGCCGGCCGCCGCGCATCACGGGATCGGCCTGCTGCCCTGGGCGCCGCTCGGCCGCGGGGTGCTCACCGGCAAGTACCGGACCGGCACGCCGTCGGACTCGCGCGGCGCGTCCCCCGCCTTCGCCGGATACGTGGAGCAGCACCGGACCGAGCGGGCGGCCCGGATCGTGGAGGCGGTGGCCACCGCCGCCGACGGGCTGGGCACCTCTCCCCTGGCGGTCGCACTCGCCTGGGTACGGGACCGGCCGGGCGTGGTGGCCCCGGTGGTCGGCGCCCGCGACACCGGGCAGCTCGCCGGGTCGCTGGCGGCCGAGCCGATCACGCTGCCCACGGCGATCAAATCCGCGCTGGACGACGTCAGCGCGCCAACCTTCGGTTACCCCGAGCGGTGGCCGAAATGACAGGCAGGTGACAGGCACGTGACGTGGCGGGCATTGTGGAGCATGCTGAAAGTGCACGGCTGGGCAGGAGGTCAGGTGCGCAGGTTCACCACGACTGGGGTCGCGGTCCCGCTCGCCTGCGCACTCCTGGTGACGGCCTGCTCGTCGAGCAAGGGCGGTAGCAGCGACAACCAGGACGATCTGCAGATCGTGGCGAACCCGGTGGCCGCGACGGCGCCGGTGTCGCCGGCACCCACCGCGAAAGCGGCGGGCACGGTGCTGGCGGCCGGGAACGTGACCGCGATGGCCACCGACGAGACGAGCCGCATCCTCGCGGTCGCGACCGGGAACACGGTGTCGCTCTACCGGCTCGACGAGATCACCGCGGCACCGGTCCAGGTCTCCGTGGACGGGCCCGTGGAGCAGCTCAGCGCCACCGACGGCACGCTGCTGGCCAGCATCCCCAGCCGCGGTGAGGTCGTGCGCATCGCGCTGCCCGGCGGCCAGGCGAGCAGCTTCACGGTGCCGGGCCAGCCCGCGGACGCGGTCGCCGACGGACCCTCCGCGCTGGTGGCGGTGCGCGACCAGAAGGCGATCGACGTGGTCGACGGCGGCAAGGTCACCAAGACGATCAGCGGCCAGCTCTACAGCGCCGACGAGATCGTGCGGACCGGCGATTCGACCGTGGTGCTCGACCGGTTGCGCACCGCGGTGTTCTCGGTCGACGTGCCGGGCGGCTCGATCGGCCTGGGGCTGCGCGCGGGCGACGGCGCGACCAACGCGGTCGCCGACTCCTACGGCCGCGTGCTGGTGACCGACACCCGCGGCGGCGCGCTGCTGGCGTTCTCCGCGAACCCGTTGCTGCTGCGCCAGCTCTACCCGGTCCCGGGCGGGATCTACGGGATCGCCTACGACAGCAAGCGCAGCCTGGCGTGGGTGACGCTCACCCAGAGCAACGAGGTCGTGGGCTTCGACGTCCGCGGCGGGGAGCCGGTCGAGAAGTACCGCTTCCCCACGGTCCGGCAGCCGAACTCGATCAGCGTCGACGAGCAGACCTCCCGGGTGTTCGTCGGCTCGGCGACGGGAGAAGGAATCCAGGTGATCCAGCCATGAAACATCCCGAGGCGGTGGTCGACGAAGACTGGGAGTACCGCCGGTTGCATCTGCCACCCGGCGTCTCCCGGCGCGCGGCCGCCACGCAGCTGTCGATCCACGCGGAGTTCGCCGGCTGGGAGCTGTCCACGGTCCGGCTCTACTCCGACGGCACGCGCCGGATCTGGCTGCGGCGCAAGCGCCAGCCCGCCACCGCCGCCGACTACCTGGCCTCGTAACACTCTCCTGGCACGGGTTCCGCCCGGCACCGGCGTTCCGGTGCCGGGCCCGGTGCCCGGGTCCGGTTTCGCGCCGTGAGCGCTATCTTGCCCGACATGACCAGGATGCCCTGCGGGGAAAAGGAAAACTTGCACGCGAGCCTGAACCGGCAGCGCGACGTGGTGCTGTGGAAGCTCGACGGTCTGGGCGACGAGGAGGTGCGCCGCCCGATGACCCCGTCCGGTCTGACCCTGCTCGGCGTGGTCAAACACCTGGGCGCGGTGGAGTACTCCTGGTTTCGCCAGTGCTTCGGCCGGTCGACCGAAGCACTGCCCTTCGCCGAGCACGACGAGGACGCGGCGTTCCGGGTGAGGCCGGAGGACACCGCCGCCCGCGTCGTGGCCTTCTACCGCCGCGCCCGCGCCGCCGCCGACGAGGTGATCGGCGAACTCGATCTCGAAACACTCGGTTCGGCGTGGAGCGGCCGGACCGTTTCCCTGCGCTGGGTGCTGGTCCACATGATCGAGGAGACCGCCCGGCACGCCGGCCACCTCGACATCCTGCGCGAACTCACCGACGGCGCCACCGGCGAATACCCGTGAGACCTCAGCAGGCCGAGAGGAACCGGTCGAGCACCCGCACCCCGAAGCGCAGCGCCTCGACCGGCACCCGCTCGTCGACGCCGTGGAACAGCCCGGAAAAGTCGAGATCGGCCGGGAGCCGCAGCGGCGCGAACCCGAAGTTGCGGATCCCCAGTGACTGGAACGCCTTCGCGTCGGTGCCGCCGGAAAGCATGTAGGGCAACGTCCGGGCGCCCGGGTCCTCGGCGAGGACCGCCGCGGTCATGGCGTCCACCAGCGCGCCGTCGAAGGTGGTCTCCACGGGGGGCAGCTCCATCCATTCCCGTTCGATGTCCGGCCCGAGAATCTCGTCCAGCTCGCGGTCGAACGCCGCCAGGCGCCCCGGCAGGATCCGGCAGTCCACGGCGGCCTCGGCCACCGACGGGATCACGTTCGCCTTGTAGCCGGCGGTCAGCATCGTCGGATTGGCGGTGTCGCGCAGGGTCGCGCCGATCATCCGGGAGATGTTGCCCAGCTTGGCCACCGCGCCTTCCAGGTCGTCCTCGGGAAAGTCCCAGCCGGTGATCTCGGTGACCCCGGCCAGGAACTCCCGCACGGAGTCGGTGAGCACCAGCGGAAACCGGTGGTTGCCCAGGCGCGCCACCGCGTCCGCGAGCTTGGTGACCGCGTTGTCGCGATGGATCATCGAGCCGTGACCGGCGGTGCCGCGGACCCGCAGCTTCATCCAGCGGATGCCCTTTTCCGCGGTTTCGATCAGGTAGGCGCGCACGCCGTCCCGGAGCGTGATCGAGAATCCGCCCACCTCGCTGATCGCCTCGGTCGCGCCCTCGAACAGCTCGGGCCGGTTCTCCACCAGCCACTGCGAACCGAACCGGCCGCCCGCCTCTTCGTCCGCCAGGAACGCGAAGATCAGGTCACGCGGCGGCACGATGTCATGGCGCTTGTAGTGCCGCGCAAGCGCGAGCGTCATGCCGACCATGTCCTTCATGTCGACCGCGCCGCGGCCCCAGACATAGCCGTCCTGAACCGCTCCGGAGAACGGGTGCACCGACCATTCCGACGGGTCGGCCGGCACCACGTCGAGGTGGCCGTGGACGAGCAGCGCGCCCCGGCTCGGGTCGGCGCCGGGCAGGCGCGCGATCACGTTGTGCCGGTCGCGGCCGCCCGACTCCACATAGCTGATCTCGTACCCGACCTCGGTGAGCTTCTCGGCCACGTACTCGGCGGCCGCCCGCTCGCCGACGAGGGTGTCCGGGTCTCCGGTGTTGGTCGAATCGATCCGGATCAGCTCGCTGGTCAGGGTGACGGCTTCCTCGGCTGCGCTCTCGATCAGGCTCACCCTCGCATTCCTATCATCCCGGCGGCCCGGCGCGGGCGGCACGCGAGAGCGATCACATGGGCGGCGCGGGAAGACCGAACTCGGGCAGCGGGCAATGGCGGGAGAGCTCGGCGACCGGAAGAGAGGACACGGCAACGGGAACGGGGGACACGGGAACGGGAAGAGGGGACACGGGGGACGGGATGGCTGGGCGCCACGGTAGGCGGCGCGTCGCGGTGCGGGACTTGGCGCACCGGCGGGTCACGGGCGGGTCACGGCTTCAGGGCAGGAGTGGCTTGCCCCGCCGGTCGATCTGTTCCCGCGCGGTCTTGGGCACCCGCCATTCGAGGCGGCCACCGACGCTGCGTTCCAGACGCGCCAGTACCTGACGAGCCGCGACGAAGGCGGCCTCCTGCTCGGCCGGGGTGGCACCCCCCTCGGCCAGTTCGAGCAGTTTGATGCCCTGCCCGATGAGGGCCCGTTCCTCGGCGGTGAACCGGGAAGCGCGCAGCTTCTCGGCGGCCTCGCGAGCGGCTTCCCAGGCCTGGGCGGCGCGTTCGGTCGCGGCGATGAACCGCTCGGCCATGGAGGCCATGGCCTCGGGCGGGAACGTCTCGGTGTGCAGCGCCATCGCCTCGTGGAAGGCACCGATGAACCGGCCCGTCGAGGGCACCTCCGGATCGGCCAGCGCGGGCAGGCGCAGCACCTGGAGCGCGTCGGACTCGTAGGCGCCGTACTCGGCCGCGACCTTGCCGTAGCGCTCCCGAGCCTTCTCCCACCGAGCGCGAAGCAGTCTCTCGGCGGGCAGCCGCTCCGGCGCGCCGGGCGGCAGACGGTCGGCGCGCGGCGAGGCCGGGTGGGAGTGTGCTTGCCAGCGGCGTCGCAGCGTGGTGCGCGAGTACAGCGACACCGCCAGCCACAGCAGCGTGATGATCGGCCACAGCAACGGCTGCAGATCGTGGTAGGGCGACATGAGACGGCTCCCTTACCCGCGAAGGGCTTTCCTCCATGATGCGCCTGTTTCGGTGTGTCGCGCGTTTCTTATCGCCAAGCACACGCGCCGGCGGCCCGGCGGACCGCGGTCGCCGTGACCAGGTGTGCACTCGCGCCGACTCCCACAGCCGCTGAGGTGAATTTCGGACAGCTCGTCGCCCTCGGTGAAGGCGGCCGGAGCTGCTCCCCCAACGCTCCCGTGACGTTCCCGTTTCGACTGGTCCGAAACGGCACGCGGCCGCGTTATCCTGGCGTTTCGTCGCCCAGGCGGGAGGGAGCGTGAACGACACCGAGGGCCGGGCACGGCTGCGCGAGCGTTGGCTCGAAGCCTCCCGTCAGGTCACCGCTGCCGTGTTGTCGGGCGAGAACTTCCCCGCGACGCTGCACCTGATCGCCGAGGAGGCCCGCTCGGTGTCCGGTGCCAACGTCGGCGCGATCGCGCGCCCCAGCGAAGACGACGAAGCGGGTGAAGGTGGCGAAATCGGCGAAATCACCGTGTCCACCCTGGTGTTCGAGGTCATCGCCTCTCCCGATCCGGAGCACGACCAGCTGGCCAACACGACCGTTCCGGTCGAGGGCACCGCGACCGGGAGCGCGTTCTCTTCCGGGCGGCCGGTCGTCGTGCGGCAGTACGGCGGTTACGTCGCCGAACAGCAGGGCGGGTCCATCCCGGAGACGGTGAAGGACCTCGACGCGGCCGTGGCGGTTCCGCTGATCGTCGGAGCGAAGAAGCTCGGCGTGCTGGTGGTGGCGAAGTTCGGCGAGCAGGAGCCCTTCACCGAAGACGATGTGGAGATGGTGCGGGAGTTCGCCGTGCAGGCGGCGGTGACGATGGAGTTCGCCAGGGCCGAGAGCGACCGCCGGCGGCTCGCGGTGTTCGAGGACCGCGAGCGGATCGCCCGGGACCTGCACGACCTGGTGATCCAGCGGCTGTTCACGATCGGTCTCGGGCTGCGCGAGCTGGATCGGCCGGAACTGGGCGGCTTCGTCGCCGACGTCGACGCGACCATCCGGGAAATCCGCAACAGCATCTTCTCGCTCCAGGAAACCGCCGATGGCGGGGGCTTCCGGTCCGAGCTGCTGCGCACGGCCCGGGAAAGCTCCGCGGCGCTGGGCTTCGAGCCGCGGGTCGGCTTCGACGGCCCACTGGAAGCGGCGATCACCGGGCAGTTGCGCGCGGACGTGCTCGCCACCGTCCGGGAATCGCTGGCCAACGTGGCGCGGCACGCCGGGGCCACCGCGGTCTCGGTGGAGGCGGTCGTGGACCCGGGTGGCCGCCGGCTCACGCTGACGGTGACCGACGACGGTGTCGGTGTCGGTGTGGGGACGCCCGGGAAGCCGTTGAGGCGAAGCGGCCTGGCGAATCTCAGCCGTCGCGCGCATCGCTGGAGCGGGACCTGCACGCTCGACAGCGGACCGGACGGCGGCACACGGTTGACCTGGACGGCGCAGGCCCGATAAGCGGCCGCCGTATAGGTCGTTATACATCAAGCGGGCTGTCACACCGGCGGGAGCCGTCTCGTCCTCAGGGCATGACCACACTCACCCCCTTCATCAGCCAGCGCACGATCGCGCTCACCACGTTCAAACGCGACGGGACACCGGTCAGCACGCCGGTGAGCATCGCGGTCGACACGGCAGTCGACACAGCGGTCGACACAGCGGTCGACACCGCAGTCGACACCGCAGTCGACACGGCGGGCGACGGCGAACGCGCGTTCATCCGGACCTACGACGCGGCGGGCAAGACCAAGCGCCTGCGCAACAACCCCGAGGTCGAGGTCGCGCCGTCGACCGTGACCGGGAAGCCGACGGGCCCCGCCTTCCGCGCCACGGCCCGGCTACTCGAGGGCGAGGAAGCGGCGCACGCCGCGCGGCTGCTCACCGGCAAACACCCCTTCCTCCACGGCTTCGCCGTCCCGCTCGCCCACCGGCTCAAGCACTACCGCACCCTGCACTACGAACTGCGCCCGATCACGAGCTGATCTCCAGATCCAGCTCGCCGGTGACGTCGAGCGGGATCAGCGGCAGCGGGCCGGCGAGGTCGTCGCGGGCGGCCGGGGCGTAGGCGAAGTTCTTCGCCCGCGCGCCACCGTCCACGACCAGGTCGCAGCCGGTGATCAGCCGGGCGTAGTCCGAGCACAGCCAGGCCACGCAGTGGCCGATGTCGGTGGGGGTGCCGGTGGTGCCCATCGGCACCATC
>DASSAD010000313.1:0-41436 GCA_035685725.1 Amycolatopsis sp.
CTCGACCGCTTCGGCCATCCCCCGGCCGATCGCGCGCAGTTCCCGCCGCTCGTTGGCGGTGATCGCCGCGGCCGCCTTGGCCGCGCACAACCCTTCGAGCATGGCCCGCACCTCGGTGATCTCGACGGCTTCGGCCGGTGAGACCGGCCGGACGTGAGCGCCGCGGTGGCGTTCCCGCGCGACGAGCCCTTCGTTGCCCAGCAACACGATCGCCTCCCGGACCGTGCCACGGGAGGTCGCGTACCGTTTCGCCAGCTCGGTTCCGACCAGCCGCTGACCGGGTGTCAGCTCGCCGCGGTAGATCGCCATCCGCAGGGATTCCAGCAGGCCGCCCACCGCGGAGGCGTGTCGGGCCGGTTCGGGCATCCCTAGCCGGCGAGCCGGTTGTCGAAGACCGCGAGTCCCGCGGCGGTGTTGGACGCCGGCACGTGGTAGGTCTCGTGCACACGGTGGATCCGGTCGTTCAGGGCGCCCCGCATGATCAGCCACATGATCAGCTCGATGCCCTCGGACCCGGCCTGCCGGATGTACTGCTCGCGCGTCATCGCGGCGAGCTGTTCCGGATCGGTCTCGATCGCCTGGAGGAACCACCGGTCGAACTCGCTGTTGATGAACCCGGCTCGCGTCCCGGCCAGCTGGTGCGACATGCCGCCGGTGCCGAACACCGCGATCCTGGTGTCGGCCGGGTACGAGGCGATCGCCCGCCGGATCGCCTTGCCCAGCGCGTAGCAGCGCGCCGCCGACGGCTGCGGGTACTGGATCACGTTCACCAGCAACGGAACCACGGCACACGGCCACTCGTCGCCGGGTTCCGGGCAGTAGACCGACAGCGGGACGGTGAGGCCGTGATCCACGTCGAGTTCCTGGCACAGCGTCAGGTCGAAGCCGTCGTCGATCAGTTCGTGCGCCAGGTGCAGGGACAGCTCCGGCGCGCCGACGACGTCGGGCACCGGGCGTGGCCCGAATCCCTCGTCTGCCACCTTGTAGTGATCCGCCGTGCCGATCGCGAAGGTCGGCACCACGTCGAGTCCGAAGGCGTTCGCGTGGTCGTTGTAGATGATCAGCGCGACGTCGGGCCGGTTGCGCGCCATCCACTCGCGGGCCGGCTGGTAGCCGTCGAACAGCGGTTTCCAGTATTCGTCCTGGGTTTTCCCGTTGTCCATGGCGGCGCCGATCGAGGGCACGTGTGAAGTGGCCAGTGCCCAGATGACCTCGGCCATCAGTCGTCCCTCCGCCCGCCCGAACGCATCAGGTGCACGAATTGCTCCTCCGTCATTCCGGAAAACGAGCCGCCCAGGTACTGCATCGACCTGCGGTCGAGCATCGCCAGTTTGAACACGTAGAAGATGTTGCCGCCCAGATCGAGCATCGCCGTCCAGTCGCGCTCCAGTACCGCCCGTTTCTGTTCCGGCGAAAGACCGAACCTGTCGCAATAGGCCGACTCGTCCGCGGAAAACGCCGCCCGGTTTCCGGCCTGGCGAAAGGAGTCGCAAAGTTTGTTCAGCCGGTAGCCGCGCCGGCTGGCCACCCCGTCGAACACGTAGGTGCCCGGCACGTCGATCGTTTCCCGAGGCATGCCCAGATTGTGCGTCAGCCACCGCATTGTTAGCCAGCCTCACCCCGCCCACGACCCGCCGATTCCGCACAGTTCATCGCATTGACGTGCGCCCACCGGGACATTTGTCCCGATCGGTTCGAGTCGCCGACGTCGGCACGGGGAGACGCGGGCGCCGGTGCGCTGCCACCCGCCCCTTGCGGACGCGGTGCCACACCCAACAGACTGGGATGCCGGAGGACGGCGCGGCAGAACGACGCTGCACGAAGGAGTCAGCGTGACGGAAGTGATCCCGAGGGCGGCGCTCGACGTCTGCCCTGGTTGCGGCAGGCCCCCCGGTGAGGTCGGCGGCTTCGACGACGCGCGGCGGCGGCAGCGCAGACTCGCGGCCATCGCGCGGGCCGCTTCCAGCGTCGCCGACGAGGCGTCGCTGAGTGTGACGCTCGACGTGGTGGCGAGAGAGGTCGTGCAGGCCACCCACATCGCCGCCGTCCAGATCCTGCGCGTCGAGGGCGGCAGCATGCGCGTGGTCGGCAAAGCCGGGTTCACCGACGCCGACGACTTCGCCGAACGGCTCGAACAGTGCCGCAAACTGGGCGCACGGCTGATGTTCGTCGAGGCCTGCCGGACGCAGCGGCGCATCTTCATGCCGCACCGCAAGGCCGATGTGCTGGCCGATCCCGCCTGGTCACCGCTGCGCGAGATCATGTCCGCGCCGCAGTGGGAGGCCTTCGCCGCCGTGCCGCTGATCGTCCGCGGCCGCTCGGTGGGCGTGCTCAACGCCTACTACTCCCCGGGCGAGGACCCCGGCCAGGAGACCCTGGAATTCCTGGAGGCCATGGCCGACCAGGCCGCGATGGCGGTCGACTCGGCCGACCTGTTGGCCCGCTCCCGGCAGGAGGCCCGGCTGGAGGAGCGCGCCCGGCTGGCCCGCGAACTGCACGATTCGGTGGTGCAGCACGTGTTTTCGATGCGGATGCACTCGAAGGCGCTGCGCACGCAGGTCTCTTCCGAAGGCGGCGCGAGCGCCGAAAAGGTCCGGACCGTGGCCGACGAGCTGCTCGGCCTGGCTCAGCACGCGCTCGCCGATCTGCGCAGCCTCATCCTCCAGTTGCATCCCCTGGAACTGGCCGGCCGGGACCTGATCGACGCCGTGCGGACGCTGGCCGAGTCGGTCCAGGCGTCTTCGGGCGTTCGCATCGGCATCCACGCGGAGATCCTGCCGGACCTGCCGACCGAACTGCAGGAAGACCTGTACCGGATCGTGCAGGAGGCCCTGCACAACGTGGTGAAACACGCGCAGGCGACCCGGGCCGTCGTCGGCTTCACGGCGCGGGGCGGGGTGCTCACGGTCGAGGTGTGTGACGACGGGGTGGGCCTGGCGGGCGAACCGCGGGCCAACGCGCTCGGCCTGGTGTCGATCCGGGAACGGGCCCAGCGGTGGAAGGGAACCATGGAGATCGGGAACACTGTGGACGGTGCCCGGGTGCGTGTGCGGATGCCGGTCCCGGCCGCGGACGGTGGGCTGTGACGCCCATGACGGGCGTGGCGGGAGCACCGACCCCGGCGCGCGAAGTGATCGGCGTGATGGTGGTGGACGACCACGCGGTGGTCCGCCGGGGCCTGGCCGCGTACCTGGAGAGCGCGGACGGGATCGAGGTGATCGCCGAGGCGGCCGACGGGCAGGACGCGCTGGCCCAGCTCGCGCGACTGGTCACCCAGCGGTGGCTGCCCAAGGTCGTCCTGATGGATGTGCTGATGCCCCGGATGGACGGCATCACCGCGCTGGGCGCGATCGCGGCGAAGTACCCCGAAGTCCGTGTGGTGGTCTTGACCAGTTTCGGCGAGACGGAACGGGTGCACGCGGCGCTGCAGGCGGGGGCGGCCGGATACCTGCTCAAGGACGCCGACCCGGACGAGGTGGCGGCGGCGATCCGCGCGGCGGCGCGCGGGGAGGTCCACCTGGATCCCGCGGTCGCCGGGCGGCTCACCCGGCAACTGGTGTCGCCGCCGATGGGCCTGGCCGCGTTGACCGCGCGCGAGCGCACGATCCTCACGCTGGTGGGGCACGGGATGTCGAACCGCCAGATCGCCACTGAGCTGTCCATCAGCGAGCGGACCGCGCGCACGCATGTGAGCCATGTGCTGACGAAACTGCAACTGCCGTCGCGAACCCAGGCGGCGCTGTTCGCGATCCGGGAGGGCCTGATCGACGCCCCGAGCTGATCCTTTCCACCAGAAAACGCTTTCTCGGGCCACGCCATGGGCGTTCGAGAGAACTCGGCGACCGGAGAAGAGAACTCGTCGACGGGACGGGGGGACACGGGGACCGGACGAGAGAACTCGGCGACGGGACGGGGGGACACGGCGTCGGGACGGGGGGACACGGGGACCGGAAGGGGGGACACGGGGACCGGACGGGGGGACACGGGGCGTGGGGGTTGAGACGTGAGGTGTGGGGTGTGGGGTGGGTCAGCCGTGTAGGTCGAGCAGTGCCTTCGCCAGTGCTTCCGGCGCGGTCACCATCGCCTCGTGCCCGGTCGCCAGTTCGCGCACCGGCCAGCCGCGTTCCCGGGCACGATCGGCCTGCGCCCGGAACACCCGCATCCAGTCGACGCATTCGATGAAGGCGGCCGGAACGCCGTGCACCGCTCCGGTGATCGCCAGCGGGTCGGTGTAGGTCCGCCACGGATGCGGCGTCAGTCGCGGCGTGAGCCAGTCGAGGTCGTCCTGCTCGCTGACCCCGAGCACGGCGAGCGAGCGGACCGGGACGAGCCAGCCGAAACCGGGCCCCTCGGCCGATTCCCGCCAGTGGTGGGCGACCTGTTCGGGGAGCAACCGGACCGCGGCGTCCCCGTCGGAGCCGACGAAGGCGTCGAGATAGACACGCTGTTTGATCCGCGACGGGCGGCGGTCGGCGGCGGCGGTGACGATCTGTCCCGCGTAGCTGTGCCCGACGAGCACGATGTCGTCGGTGGCGCAGACATCCAGCAGCCGCACGATGTCCTCGGTGTGCGTGTCCAGGCCGACCTGCGGCGAAAGCAGGTGCGCGCGGTCACTGAGTCCGGTCAGGGTCGGGGTGAGCACCTCGTGCCCGGCCGCCCGCAGGTGCGGGGCGACGCGGCTCCAGCACCAGCCGCCGTGCCAGGCGCCGTGCACCAGCAGAAAGGTGCTCACTGTGTCCTCCTCGGTACAACCGTTCAGGTCCGCTTCGCCGACTTTAGAGATCGGCCCGGCAGCGGGGAATCGAGCAGACGACGGAGGCGGCACCGGCCACTTGTCGCGGGAATCCGGGTCGGATGTCTCTGGTCCGGCGCCACCCGCGGTGACCGGGTCCGAGGGGCCGCTCGCGATTCCCTACGGTTGACGGCATGAACGAGACGATCATGCGTGCGGTCGCTTACCGCAAGTCCCTGCCGGTCACCGATCCGGCGGTGTTCGCCGACGTCGAGCTGCCCGTCCCCGCGCCCGGTCCGCGCGACCTGTTGGTGCGCGTCGAGGCGGTCTCGGTCAACCCGGTCGACATGAAGGTGCGCCTCGGGGTCGACCCCGGCGGTGAGCCCAAGGTGCTCGGCTTCGACGCGGCCGGGGTGGTGACCGCGGTCGGCGAGGAGGTGACCGGGTTCCAGACCGGTGACGAGGTCTACTACGCGGGTTCGCTGGACCGGCCGGGCAGCAACGCGCGGTACCAGCTCGTCGACGAGCGGATCGCCGGGCACAAGCCGCGTACCCTCTCCTTCGCCGAAGCCGCCGCCCTGCCGCTGACCACGATCACCGCCTACGAGGCACTGTTCGACCGGTTCCGGTTCACCGCCGAGAGCACCGGCACCCTGCTCGTGCTCGCCGGTGCCGGCGGGGTCGGCTCGATCCTCATCCAGCTGGCCCGCGCGCTGACGAACCTCACCGTCGTCGCCACCGCGTCGCGCCCGGAATCGCGCGAGTGGGCGCTGAAACTGGGCGCGCATCACGTGGTCGACCATCACGACCTGGTCGAGAACGTGCGCGAGGTTGCCCCGGACGGCGTGGACTATGTGTTCTCGCCGAACACGGACGGGCGGATCGGGGAGTTCGCCGAGATCCTGCGTCCGGGCGGCGCGATCACCGCGATCGACGAGCCCGAGGGCCTGGAACTCGTGCCGCTGAAGTCCAAGAGCATCAGTTTCCACTGGGAGTTCATGTTCACCCGGCCGCTGCACCGGACCGCCGACATGGCCGCGCAGCACGATCTGCTCGAGCGGGTCGCGGCGCTGGTCGACGAGGGAAAGGTCCGGACCACGCTGACGAAGGAGCTGGGCCCGATCAACGCGGCTTCGGTGCGCGAGGCGCATGAGCTGATCGAAACCGGTCATACCGTCGGAAAGATCGTCATCGCCGGGTTCTGAGGCCGCGGCGGATTCGGCGGGGCCGCGCCGGGAAGAATCCGCGGCCCCGCCGGTGCCGCCCGGCGGATTCCGCGGAGAGGAATTTCCCGGTTTCCGATTCCGCCCCGGCCCGCCGGCGGCCTACCGTCGATCATCGTCACGAACGCGGCGATGGGCGATGGGGCCCAGGGGCCCGGGAGGTTTCGGTGTCTGACGAAATTCCGGACGTGCGCCGCGAGCTGGATTCCGCTCCCTTGCGCCCGTTTCACTGGTTGGTGGTGGGTCTGGCCTCGCTGGCGACCCTGTTCGACGGCTACGACACCTTCATCCCCTCGTACATGATCCATTTCGTGACCGGGCCCTGGCACCTGTCGCTGGGCGCGGCCGGATTCCTCGTCTCTTCCGGGCTCATCGGATTCGCCGTCGGATCGCTGACACACGGCATCGTGGCGGACCGGTTCGGGCGGCGCCCGACGCTCATCGGCGGGTTGTTCGTCGCGGGGGTGTTCAGCGCGCTCACGGGGCTGCTGGGCACGTCTTACCCGTCGTTCCTCGCGCTGCGCGTGGTGACCGGTCTCGGGCTCGGCGTGCTGATGCCGCTGGGCACCGCCTACGTCAACGAATACCTGCCGCACCGGGTGCACAACCGGCTCGCGGTGCTCAGCGGCGCGGGGTTCGTCCTCGGCGGCGTGCTGGCCTCGCTGTTCGGGCTGATCCTCACCGAAGGCGGGAACTGGCGCGTGTTGTACTACCTCGGCGGGGGCGCGGTCGTGCTCGGCCTCATCTACCTGCCGGTGTTCCCGGAGTCCGCCGAATTCCTCGTGGCCCGCGGGAAGATCACGCGGGCCGTCCGGTTGATGGAGCGGATTCGGCCGGACCGTGCCGGGCTGTACCGCAGCGCGGGATTGCGGGCATCGGCGCCGCGCCAGGATTGGCGGCCCGCACTGACCCGGACGCTGACCCTGGCACTCGCGCGCCGCTACCGGGTTCGGACCTTCGCGCTGTGGGCTTCGGCGTTCTTCCTGCTGTTCGACGTCTACGGCCTGACCACGTGGATACCGCAGCTGATGATCCAGCGCGGACACGGGTTCGCGACCGGTTACAGCTTCGGCGCGGTGCTGCAGTTGATGTCCATCATCGGCGCGATAGCCGGGGGGTTCGTCGCGGACCGCTACCTGGGCGCGCGGCGAAGTCTCATGCTGTGGTGCGCGCTGGGCGCGGTGGCGACCCTGGTCATCGCCTTCGCCGGTGGCACCGTGGTGGACCTGGTCTCGGTCGGGTGCACCGGGTTGTTCGTCATCGGCGGGCAGTTCCTGCTCAACAACATCTGCGCGCAGACCTACCCGGTGCAGGCGCGCGGCACCGGTGAAGGACTGATGCTCGGATTCGGTCGTGCGGGCGGGATCCTCGGGCCTTACCTCGGCGGCTGGCTGCTGGGTGTCTTCGGGGGCACCGCGGTGCTGTTCGTCGCGCTCGCGGTCGCGGCCGCACTCGCCGTCGGCACCACGGCTTTCGTCACCGACCGCGGCGACGGGCCGGCGCCGGCCGTGCCCGCGCCGGAACCCGGGGTGAGCACGAGATCCGGGGAAGCCTGACGTCGGTGGCTTGATGTCGGCGGGGGAGCCGCACCGGTTCCCTTCGCGCCGCGAATCCCGCGCTTCACGGTACGAGCGGCCGGACCTCCTCGGCCACGAACCGCACGAAGCCCTCGAGATCGGGTTCGTCGGCGGTCGGCACGAGGACCACGGTGCCGGCTCCGGCGCCGGTCAACCGGGCGATGGCCGCCGCCACCGTCTTCGCGTTCCCGGCCACCCCGATCCCCGGTGTCGAGGCGGTACCCCAGCGTTCCAGTTCGGCGTGCAGGCGCGGCCCGGCATCGGGACCGGTCGCCGCGTTGAGGAAGGCGACCACTTCGTGGTGGTCGGTCCGCCCGGCCGCCGCGCGCCCCTCGTCGATGAGTGCTTTGGCGCGCCGTACCCCATCGGGCGGAGTGCTCGCGTCCAGGACGGTCCCGTCCGCGATCTCACCGGCCAGGCGCACCGTCCTGGGGCCGACGGCCGCGGCGAGCACGGCCGGTGCCGGTGATGCTTCCGGCGGCCATTCGAGAGCGACGTCGCGGAGCGTGAGATAGCGGCCTTCGGTGGTGACCCGCTCGCCCCGGAGCAGAGCGCGCAGCGCGGTGATGTACTCGCGAAGCAGCGTCATCGGCGAAGCGACCCGAACACCGGCTTGCGCCATCCATTCCTGGTTGCCGTGGCCGACGCCCAGGATGAAGCGACCCGGGAACAACCGGTGCAGGCTCGCGGCCTCCATCGCGGTCAGGGCGACGTTGCGCAGCGGCACGGGAAGCACACCGATACCGACGCGGACGCGCTCCGTCCAGGCCAGGGCGGCCGTCACGGTCGCGATACCGCTTTCGAAGAAACAGTCCTCCCACAACCACAGCTCATCCAGCCCGGCGTCGTCGGCCGTGCGGGCGACGACGCGGAGGCGTTCGGGGGGCAGTTGAGGGCGGAACACGGCGCCGAGGACAGTCACGGGTCCGTTCCTACCGTGCCGTTCGCCGGCGAACAACGGAAATTCCGGTACCGGCGCCCGAATCGGGCGAGGGGGAACATGGCGAGTGCGCAACGGCGACATTTTGTGGCTCGATGTCCCGAGTCCGCGGGGCCGGGTCTCCTTGATCGAGATCCGCACCGGTCCCGCTCGCATGCGGGGCGCTTACTCACCGGGCCGTCCGGACCGACGGTCTGGTTCGTCGCCGACGTCACCTGTGCGATGATCCACACTATGGCGGGTGACGACGAAGTATTGACGGCGCTCGACAGAAGCGTGGACCGTCCCTCCGCCGCCCGCGTCTACGACTACCTCCTAGGCGGCACGCACAACTACGCGATCGACCGGGAGTTCGCCGAAAAGGTCCTGGCGATGGTGCCCCTGTTCGCCGACATGGCGCTGACCTGCCGGCAGTTCCTGGGCCGGGCCGTGCGGTACTGCGTGCGCGAAGGCATCAGGCAGTTCGTCGACATCGGCTCCGGGTTGCCCACGCAGGGCAACGTGCACGAGGTCGCCGACGAGGTGCGGCCCGAACGCGACACCCGGGTCGTCTACATCGACAACGAGCCGATCGCCCTCGCGCATTCGCGCGTGCTGCTGGCCGACACCGCGGACCCGGACCGCCACGAGGCGATCGCCGGTGACCTGCTCCAGCCGTTCGACCTGTGGGAGCGCGTGTTCGCGACGGGAGCGATCAACTTCAGGCAGCCGGTCGGACTGATCGTCAACGCCGTCCTCCACTTCATCACCGACGACCAGGATCCGCGCCGCGCCATGGCGTTCTACCGCGATCATCTGGTCCCCGGCTCGATGCTCGTGCTTTCGCACATCACCACGCAGAATCCGGCGGACAGCGGGGAAAAGGCGGTCATGCGGGATGTGGCGGCCATCTACGAGAGCACCACCAACCCCGGCCTGGGCCGCACCTCGGAGGAGTTCCTGGAGTTCTTCGGGGACTGGGAACTGGCCGAGCCCGGGCTGGTGTACGCGCCGTCGTGGCGGCCCGACCGGAAGACGATCTCGGCCGACGACCCGGGACGCACCCACATCCTGGCCGCCGTCGCGCGCAAACCGAACCGCTGATGGAGCGCTACGCGCGGCTGCGCCGCATCCTGAGCCTGGACCCCGAACGCGACTACGCCGAGATCTGCCGCCTGGTCACCCGCTACGAGTTTCCGTGGGACTACCGGGTCGGCTTTCAGATGTCGGTCATGACCGACCTGCTCGTGCCCGAGATCAGCCGGGTGCTCGCGGAAACCCGGAACTTCGCCGATGCGGGGCAGAAACGCTTCGACGACACCATGCTCGTCGAGTACGAGATGAAACGGTGTGGACCGGATTCGCCGCACGGTCACGACACGGCGCGGGTCCTGAACAACATCCACCGCCGGTACGACATCCCCGAAGAACACCTTCGCTATGTGCTGACCTCCCAGACCGTCTCGACGATCGAATGGATCAACACCTACGGCTGGCGTGCGCTGTCCGACCAGGAGATCCGGGCGCTGGTCCTGGGTGCGCGGCGACAGGGCCGGCTGATGGGGATCACCGGCATTCCCGAGGACTACGCCGGTTTCCGCCGTGCGCTCGACGACCTGCGGTCGCGGCTCGCGGCGTTCGACCCGGCCAACCGCGAGGTCGCCGGCGCGGTGCTCGCGGTGATCGTCGGCTGGTTCCCCGTGCCGCTGCGCCCCGCCCTGCGCGGGCTCGTGCCCCTGGCGATCGCGGCCCTGCTGCCGCCGGAGCTGATCCCGATCCTCGGCCTGCCCCGGCCGTCGCGCTGGTTCACCGTCACCGTCCGCGCGGCCATGCGGGCCCGTGGCGGCCTGCTGCGGCTGCTCCCGCCCCGCCCGGACTCGCGGCCCTACCGCCCGACCCCCCGCAGCTACCCGTACGGCTGGACGATCCACGACTTCGGCCCCGACCCGCGCTAACCCCGCGCAGGCGCCGGCGTGTCCCCTCTTCCCGTCGCCGTGTCCCCTGTTCCGGTCGCCGAAGTCTCCCGTCCGGTCGCCGAGTCCGCCCTTCAGGGAGTTTTGGCCGGGCGGCGGAAGCGGCCGTCGAGGAGGGCACTGATCACGTAGGCGACGACCACCGCGACGATGACCAACGGCATCAGCGCCGCCCCGGACGAAAACAGCAGCAACGTGGCCAGCAGGACCGAGGTCAGCGGGAGCCGCAGCATCACGACGCACATCGCGCCGATGCCCATCGCGACACCGGCCACCAGTGGCAGGCCCGGCAGATGCGACATCGCGACACCGCCCGCCGCGCCGAGGAACATCGACGGAAAGACCGGGCCACCGCGGAAACTGCTCAGCGACAGGCTGTATGCCGCGCCCTTGCACGCGAGCAGCGCGATCAGGGCCGGAGCGGAGTACGCGGCGTTGTGCTGCAACAACGGTCCCAGCTGATTCTGCCCGGAGAACAGGACATCGGAGAAGGCGTGCCCGGTGGCTTGCGTGTAGATGATCACGAGCACGCCGATGCCGAGCCCCAGCGCGGGAGTGACCAGCATCCGCCGCGGGTCGCTGTAGATCCGCAGCCAGGCCCCGAACCACCGGATGGCCGAGCCGAAGATCGCGGCCGCCACCCCGATCGCCAGCGCCCAGCCGAACTCGGCCACCGTCGGACGATCGAAGGGCGGCAGTCCCGGCAGCGTCAGCGAAACCCGCCCGAGCCCGCTCACCGCGTCGAGCCCGATGAAGATCAGCGAGCCGATCCCGGAGGCGAGCAGCCCCGGAACCAGCACCAAGCCGAGCGTCGCCCCGCCCAGCCCGGTCGCCTCCATCAGCAGGAAAGCGCCGATGAGCGGCGATCCCAGCAGCGTGCTGAGCGCGGCGAAACTGCCGGCCGCGGCGACCACCGTGCCGGCCTGTTGGGGCACGTCGCGGCGCGACAGGAGCGTGACGCTGAAGGCCAGTCCGCCACCGAGGGCGATCAACGGCGCTTCCGGCCCGAGGACCGCGCCGAGCCCGAGGGTCGCCAGCGCCGCGCCCAGGATGCCCGGCAGGTCGGCGGGCAAGGCCACGCCCCTCGTGCTGAACCCGTCCACCGGGGAGTGCCCGCCTCGACCCGGGAGGTACTGGATGCACGCGGCGGTGAGCAGGCCGGCGACGGCCAGGCAGGGCAGCGGCCACCAGACCGGCGTGTCGGCGAACCCGAACGCGTGCGGCAGGTTCGTGTAGATCCAGGTCTGCAGCGAGTCGACGAGTTGGAGAAAGTAGTAGGCCCCGGCCGAGATCGGAGCGCCGACCAGCACCGCGAGGAGCAGGAGGCGCACGTATCCCGGGGACCGCAGCGTCGCGGTGACGTCCAGAGGTTCCGCACCGCCCGACGTCGGGCCGGCCGCCGTCGATCCCGCCATCGAAGCTCCTCGTCGCGTCGAGGGACATCACCCGTTTCGTCGATGTTCGGGGACCGATGTCACCGGCCAAGAGCGTCTACCGGTTGGCCGGCCGGGACATCACCCGGGCCGGATGACCGAGCGCGCACGGCCGCACACGGACGCCTCCCGGGTGTCGCGTTCGCCCCGGGTATGGCGGTCCGCGTGGTGCGGGTGTGTCCCCTCTTCCGGTCGCCGAGTTCGCTGTTGCGGTAGCCGAGGTCTCTCGTCTGGTCGGTGTGTTCGCTGTTCCGTGGCTGGTGGGTCAGCGGTGCCGGCGGGTGAGCAGGAAACCGCACGCCATGCCCAGGATCAGGACGACCGCCAAGGCGACCCACAACGGTGACGAGACGGACGTGGTGAACAGGTAGATCTGCACCGACTGGCGGTTCTGCACGATGAACGTCAGCACGATCGCGAACAGGACGAGCCCGACGACCCCCCGCGTGGACACGCGGATGGCGGGTTCCCGGGTGCTGGAAGTTTGTGGTTGCTGGGCCATGACGATCTCCTCAGGCGGTGCCGCGCGGTGTCAGCACCGGTGTTGCCGACGAACGAAGTTCGCGGTGTGCCTGGACTCCGCGACCGACCGTGATGACGCCGTACAGGATCAGCTCCAGGCCGAGCAGCCAGGTCAGCACGACCAGGGTCGCCGTCGAGTACGCCAGGACGACGATGCCGGCCGCCAGGCTCACCACGCCGGCGGCGATCGACCAGCCGCGGCCCGGCATTCCGGGCGAGCCGAGCGCGTGCACCGCCTCCAGCACCCCGCCCAGGATCCAGAACAGGCCGAGGAGCAGGACGAGCACGGTCAGCGTCTGGAACGGGTGCCGCAGACACAGGATCCCGACCAGGATCGCGATGATGCCGAGGAAGGCGAGCAACACGCGCCCGCCGCCGGTGAGCTCCTCGGACGCGATCGCCGAGATCAGCCGGATGGTGCCGAAGACCAGCAGGAACAGGGCGAAGATCACCGCGATCAGCCGGAGGGTGACTCCCGGCCAGGCCAGCACCAGCACGCCCGCGACCACGGCGAGCGCACCCAGTCCGATGATGCCGGAAGGGGAATAGGCCAGCCGGCCGGCCGAATCGGCCGGATCCCGCCGGATCGTCCTGTCCGCCATGGCTCACCTCCGGGTGAAATGCTCGTCGTCCGTACGCTGCCGCCCTGCCCGGATCCGCGGATCACCTGCTGCGGGTGAAGTGCACGGGCCGGCTCGATTTCGCCTGCGGTGGGCGGTAGGCGCGCCGGCCGTCGCCGGAACCGCGGACACGCTGCTGTCAGCGCGTCGATCGCCACCCGGACCGGGCGTGCCGGTGTTTCCGTCGAGGTCGCGGCCAGGGAGGGGCACCGGCTGGGGGCTGGAATGAGGGCAGGGGCACACGACGGCCGGGCGCGCCGCTTCCCCGTCACTGGTGGCACTGCCGACGAAGATCTCGACGACGTCTCCGGCCACGACGGTGATCTCCCCGTCGGCGCCCGGGAGGCCGGAGCCCTCGTCCTGCGCCGGGGGAGCCCGACGGGTGGTTCGAGCCGGAGCGTCTCGGCGAGGATTTCCGGCCGTCGCGCTGCGGTGCCCGCGCGGGTAGGTGTCGAGTGGTGTGCCGCCCGAGCGGATGCCCGGTGGCGATCCCGAGGAATTCGGGGGTGGTGACCATTCCGGCGGCCGCGGAGGTGCGGCACTCGCCGAGTATTTCCCCGGCCGGACGGCCTTTGCCGAGCGTCCTTCGTCGGACTGTTCATTGTGGACACTCAGGGGAGCGTGTGCGTGGCGCTGCTGGGAAAACCGCCCCGGTGCCGGGAATCCCGGCGGTGTTCGGTCGTCGGTGAGCACCGGTTCAGCCCGCGCGCACCGTGGACGAGCGGATCACCAGTTCGGGGGTGAACAGCACGTGGCGGTGTTCGTGTTCCGGCTCGGTTTCGCGGAGCAGGAGTTCCGCGGCGGCCCGCCCGAGCCGGCGCCGTGGTTGCCGCACGGAGGTCAGCGGGACGGCCGCCGCCGCGGCGAAGTCGATGTCGTCGTAACCGACGATGGCGAGGTCACCGGGCACGTCGAGCCGCCGGCTCACACAGGTCTGCAACACCCCGAGCGCGAGCAGGTCGTTGGCACAGAAGGCGGCGGTCGGGCGGGCCGGGGCGGGCAGCCGGGCGAGTCGGGCACCGGCCGTGCGGCCCTCCTCGACGGTGAGGGCGGCGGTGGGCAGGTCGACGAGGTGCCCGGCGCCCAGCCCGGCCCGGCGGAGCGCGCGGCAGGCGCCTTCCCGGCGATCGGCCACCTGGCCGAGCCCGGCGGGCCCGCCGATGAACGCGACCCGCCGATGGCCGGTTTCGAGCAGGTGGCGGACCGCCAGTTCGCCGCCGAGGACGTCGTCGACGGCGACCGAGCAGTGGACACCGGCCGGGCCGGCGCGGTCGACGATGACCAGTGGCGTGCCCCGGCGCGCGGTTTCCCGCAGGGCCGGTGCGTCCGGGTCGACGGGGGTGATGAGAATACCTTGCACGCGTTGCTGTTCCAGGCGGCTGAGGTAGGCGCGTTCGCGTTCCGCGTGGTTTCCGCTGTCGCACAGGAACAGCCCCGAGCCGTTTTCGTCGGTGGCGTCCGCTATTCCGCGCGCGACGTCGGTGAAGAACGGGTTTCCCCCGTCGAGCATCACGTAGACGATCATCCGGCTCTGGCCCGCGCGCAGCTGGCGGGCGGACTCGTTGCGGACGAAATGCAGCTGTGCCATGGCTTCTTCGACCCGGGTGCGGGTGGCGGAGCTGACCCGGTCGGGCCGGTTGAGCACGTTGGAGACGGTGCCGAGCGACACGCCGGCCAGCGCCGCGACCTCCTTCATGCTCGCCGGGCGGCCCGGTCCGGGGCAGCGGTCGTCCGGGGAACCCGCTTCTGGCATCGTCGCCACCCCCTGCGCTGAAACGTCCACATCCCTCGGCTCGGCACCGGTTTCCGCTGCGCGGCCGGGGTTTTCGGCGTCCGCGCAGGCGGAGACGACCGGTTCTTCGCCGGGTGAGCGTGTCGGTGAAGCCGGCCCGGCCGCGCGGCGGCACCGGGTCGTTGACGCGATCGTCTTGCGCATAGTAGCGTCGGTCGAGCAGGTTTGTGAAACCTTTCAACATTTTCCGGTCGGGACGGCCGGGTGACGAACGTCTTCCACCTCGACGATGCGGGAAGGACGTGGTCGGCTTGCCGGATTCCGCGGCGGTCAAGAAAGCCTTGCGGGCACAGCGGATCGAGACACCCTCGTGGGCGTATGCCAACTCGGGCACCCGGTTCAAGGTCTTCGCCCAGCCCGGGGTGCCGCGCACCCCTGAGGAGAAGATCGCCGATGCCGCGACCGTGCACCGGTTCACCGGTGTCGCCCCGAGCGTCGCGCTGCACATTCCGTGGGACCGCGTGGACGATTTTTCCGCGTTGGCCCGTTACGCCGAAGACCGGGGCGTCGCCATCGGGGCGATCAACACCAATGTGTTCCAGGACGAGGACTACATGCTCGGCTCGGTGACCAATCCCGATCCCGGTGTCCGGCGCAAGGCGACCGATCAGCTCCTCGAGGCGGTCGACATCATGGACGCCACCGGTTCGCGGGATCTCAAGCTGTGGTTTTCCGACGGCCTGAACTATCCCGGCCAGGACGACCTGCGCGACCGCCAGGACCGGCTTGCCGCCGCGCTGCGACAGACCTGTGCGCGGCTCGGCGAAAACCAGCGGATGTTGCTGGAGTACAAGCTTTTCGAGCCGGCCTTCTACGCCACCGATGTCCCCGACTGGGGGACCGCCTACGCGCACTGCGTCGAACTCGGTCCACAAGCGACGGTGTGCATCGACACCGGGCACCACGCACCGGGCACGAACATCGAGTTCATCGTGGCGTTCCTGCTGCGCCAGGGAAAACTCGGCGCGTTCGACTTCAATTCCCGGTTCTACGCCGACGACGACCTGATGGCCGGTGCCGCCGATCCCTTCCAGCTGTTCCGGATCATGCTCGAGGTCGTCCGCGGGGACGCGCTCGATCCCGCCGCGGGGGTCGGTTTCATGCTCGACCAGTGCCACAACATCGAGCCGAAGATCCCGGCGATCATCCGCTCCGTGCTCAACGTGCAGGAGGCGACCGCGAAGGCGTTGCTGGTCGACCGTGACGCGCTGGCCGTGGCGCAGCGGGAAGGCGATGTGCTGGGCGCCAACGGGATCCTGATGGACGCCTTCAACACCGATGTCCGGCCGTTGCTGGCGGAACTGCGGACCGAGGCGGGACTGGACCCCGACCCCGTCGCGGCCTACCGCCGCAGCGGTTACCAGGAGCGCGTCGAGGCCGAGCGGGTCGGCGGCCGGCAGGCCGGATGGGGGGCCTGAGCATGACCGCGGATCCCGCGAACCCGGTCGCCGAGCTGATCGCCCGCAGCAACGCGCTGGGCGCCGACCCGCGCAACACCAACTTCGCCGGCGGCAACACCTCGGCCAAGGGCAGCGGTATCGACCCGGTGACCGGCCAGGCCACGGAACTGTTGTGGGTCAAGGGATCCGGCGGAGACCTCGGTACCCTCCGGGAAACCGGCCTGGCGGTGCTGCGGCTGGACCGGCTGCGGGCGCTGGCCGGGGTCTATCCCGGCGTCGAGGCCGAGGACGGGATGGTCGCCGCGTTCGACTACTGCCTGCACGGCACCGGCGGCGCCGCCCCGTCGATCGACACCGCCATGCACGGCCTGGTCGAGGCCGCGCACGTCGACCATCTGCACCCGGACTCGGGAATCGCGCTGGCCACCGCCGCCGACGGCCCGGAGCTGACCCGGCGGTGCTTCGGCGACCGGGTCGCCTGGGTGGACTGGCGGCGGCCCGGATTCCAGCTCGGCCTGGACGTCGCCGCGGTCCGCGCCGGGAACCCGCGGGCGATCGGGGTGATCCTCGGCGGGCACGGCATCACCGCGTGGGGCGAGACCTCCGCGCAGTGCCGCCGCAACTCGCTGGAGATCATCCGCACCGCGGAGGCGTTTCTCGCCGAGCAGGGGGTGGCCGAGCCGTTCGGCCGCCTCGTCCCCGGTTTCGAGCCGCTGCCGGTGGCGCACCGGCACGCCAGGGCCGCCGCGCTCGCGCCGGTCATCCGCGGGCTGGCGTCCACCGACGTGCGCCAGGTGGGTCACTACACCGACGACGCGGGGGTGCTCGACTTCCTGGCGCGGGAGAAGCTGGTGCCGCTGGCGGGGTTGGGCACCTCCTGTCCCGATCACTTCCTGCGCACCAAGATCCGCCCGCTGGTGCTCGACCTGCCCGCCGCGGCGCCCGTCGAGGACGTCGTGGCGCGTCTGAAGGAACTGCACCAGGCCTACCGGGCGGACTACGCCGCCTACTACGCGCGCCACGCGACCGCCGACAGCCCGCCGATGCGGGGCGCCGATCCGGCGATCGTGCTCGTGCCCGGCGTCGGGATGTTCTCCTTCGGCCGGGACAAGCAGACCGCGCGGGTGGCCGGGGAGTTCTACGTCAACGCCATCGCCGTGATGCGCGGCGCCGAGGCGGTTTCGGCCTATACCCCGATCCCGGAGCGGGAGAAGTTCCGGATCGAGTACTGGGCGCTGGAGGAGGCGAAGCTGGCGCGCAGGCCCCCGCCCCGGCCGCTGGCGGGGCGGATCGCGCTGGTCACGGGTGCGGGCTCGGGCATCGGCAGGGCGACCGCGCGGCGGCTGGCCGACGAGGGTGCCTGCGTGGCGGTCGCCGATCTCGACGCGCGGGCGGCCGAGCGGGTCGCCACCGGGATCGGTACGGCCGACGAGGCGATCGCGGTGACCGCGGACGTCGCCGACGCCGACGCCGTGCGGGCGGCCGTGGACGCCACCCTGCTCGCCTTCGGCGGGATCGACCTGGTGGTCAACAACGCGGGCCTGTCGATCTCCAAACCGTTGCTGGAAACCACGGAAGCGGACTGGGACCGCCAGCACGACGTCATGGCCAAGGGTTCGTTCCTGGTCTCGCAAGCCGCGGCGAAGGCGATGATCGCGCAGGGAACGGGCGGCGACATCGTGTATGTCTGCTCGAAGAACGCGGTGTTCGCCGGGCCGGACAATCTTGCCTACGGCGCGGCGAAGGCCGACCAGGCACATCAGGTCCGGCTGCTGGCGGCCGAACTCGGCCGTCACGGTATCCGCGTCAACGGGGTCAACCCGGACGCGGTGGTGCGCGGGTCCGGGATCTTCGCGGGCGGGTGGGGCGCGCGCCGCGCGGCGGTTTACGGGGTCACGGAAGAGGAACTCGGCGCGTTCTACGCTCGGCGCACGCTCCTCGGGCGGGAGGTCCTGCCCGAGCACGTCGCCGCCGCGGTGTTCGCGCTCACCGGCGGCGACCTGACGCGCACCACGGGTCTCCTGGTGCCCGTCGACGCCGGCGTGGCCGCCGCGTTCCTACGCTGATCGGGAGGAACGCCGATGATTCCGGCAGAGGCCGCCGCCCGCCCTTCCCCGGGGCCGCGCGGATCCCGCGTGGGGCGGGCCTGATGCGGCTGGCGGCCGTCGACCTCGGGGCGAGCAGCGGGCGGGTGATGACCGGTTCGGTCTCGCCGGGGCGGCTCGAAGTCACCGAGGTGCACCGTTTTCCCAACGGGCCCGTGCGCCTGCACGGCGGCACTCGCGGGTCCACTTTGTACTGGGACGTACTGGGCATCTACCGCGAGACGCTCACCGGCCTGCGGGCCGCGCACCGCGCCGGGCCGCTGAGCGGAATCGGCATCGACTCCTGGGCCGTCGACTACGGTTTGCTCGACGCCGCCGGACGGTTGCTCGGCAATCCGGTGCACCACCGGGACACGCGCACCGAGGGAGTGCCGGAGCGGGTGCGAAAAACGATCTCCGACCGCGAGCTCTACGACGTGACGGGACTCCAGCGGCTCCCGATCAACACGCTGTACCAGCTGGTGTCCGAAGTGGACAATGTGCGGCGGGCCGAGTCGATGCTGCTCATCCCGGACCTGCTCGCCTACTGGCTCACCGGCCGGATCGGCGCGGAACGCACCAATGCCTCGACCACCCAGCTCTACGACGTGCGGGCGCGGAGCTGGGCCGCCGGGCTCGCCGAGCGGCTCGGCATCCCCGCGCGGCTGCTGCCCGCGCTGCGCGACCCGGGCGAGGTGATCGGCACCCTGCTGCCGGAGCTGGCCGCCGAGCTGGCGCTGCCGGAATTGCCGGTGGTCGCGGTCGGTTCGCACGACACCGCCTAGGCGGTCGTCGCGGTGCCGGCCGAGCCGGGCGTGCCCTTCGCCTATCTTTCCTCCGGTACCTGGTCGCTGGTCGGCGTCGAACTCGGCGCGCCGTGCCGGTCCGCTGCCGCGCTCGCCGCGAACTTCACGAACGAGACCGGCGTGGACGGCACGATCCGGTTCCTCCGCAACGTGATGGGCCTGTGGGTGCTGACCGAGACGCTGCGGGGCTGGAGCGCCCGAGGACAGCGGGTCGATCTGCCGGAGGTGCTGGCGCAGGCGGCCACCGCGCCGGCGTTGGCCGCGGTGGTGGACATCGACGCGCCGGAGTTCCTGGCGCCCGGCGACATGCCCGCCCGGATCGCCCGCGCGTGCGCGGCGACCGGGCAGGCCGCGCCGGGCACACCGGGTGAGATCGTGCGCTGCATCCTGGACAGCCTCGCGCTCGCCTACCGGCGCACCGTCCGGCTCGCCGGGGAACTCACCGGGATCGGCGTCGAGGTGGTCCACATCGTGGGTGGCGGCGCCCGCAACGAACTGTTGTGCCGCCTGACCGCGGACGCCTGCGGGGTGCCGGTGCTGGCCGGCCCCGTCGAAGCCGCCGCGTTGGGCAACGTGCTGGTGCAGGCCCGCGCGCTGGGTGCCGGCTCCGAGCTGCCCGACCTCGCCGCGATGCGGGCGCTCGTCCGCCGGACCCACCGGCCGCGGGAGTACCTCCCGGCCGGTGCGGAGACCGACCGGGAGCTGCGCTGGGCGGCCGCGGAAGCCCGGGTCACCTGACGAGGGGACCCCGACCGGCCCCGGGATTGAAGGGCGTTCGGTGGGGTAGCCAGGGAGCATGGTCAGTCCGTGGGAGCGGGAGCGGCTGTCCGGCATCGAGCGGTGGTTCGAGGCCGAAGACCCCGCCTTCGCCCGGGCGCTGCGGGACGCGGTCCCACCGCGGGCGCTGTGGTCTCGCGGGAGAAGATCCCGGGTGCTCGCCTGTGTGGCGGTGGACCTGCTCGGCGCCGGACTGTTCGTCACCAGCGTCGTGCTGTCGAGTTTCCTCGTGCTGATCGTCAGCGCCGCCGTCGTCGCGCTCGCGCTGTGCGCGCACATCCTGCTGCCACCGGAAAACTGAGCCTCACGGTGGGCCCGACTCGGTGGTGCCCGGGTTCGCCGGCTCCTGCTCGCGTTCGCGCGATTCGCCGTCGCGGGCGCGTTCCAGGGCTCGGGCCTCTTCGGGCGGGTCCGGCCTCAGCAGGCTACCCGGCTGCGGGCGGCCGGCGAGGCCGAGTTTGTTGGGCCGCTTGGGCACCGGCGCGCCCTGGTAGTCCAGTGGGACCGCGTGGCCGTCGTGGACCGGCCCGAGCGGCTGGTGGATCTCGATGAACTCGCCGTGCGGCAGGCGTTTGATGATGCCCGTCTCGATGCCGTGTTCGAGCACCGCCCGGTCCGCCCGCTGCAGGGCGAGGCAGATCCGGTAGGTCACGAAGTAGGCCAGCGGTGGCAACACGAGCACCCCGATCCGGCCGGCCCACACGGTCGCGTTCAGCGAGATGCTGAACTGGTAGGCGATGATGTCGTTGAAGCCCGACGCCTCGATCACGGCGAAGAACGTCAGCGCCATCACCCCGATGCTGGTGCGCACGGGTACGTCACGCGGCCGTTGCAGCAGGTTGTGGTGTGCCTTGTCCCCGGAAAGCCACCGTTCCAGGAACGGATAGCTCAGCAGCAGGGTGAACAGCACACCCATGCCGACCGCGCCCGCGAAGAACACCGCCGGCACCGTGTAGTTGCCGAGGTAGAGCTCCCACGAGGGATAGATGCGCAGCAACCCGTCCGCCCAGCCGAGATACCAGTCGGGCTGTGAGCCCGCGGACACCTGCGAAGTGACATAGGGACCGTAGTTCCAGATGGCGTTGATCTGGAACAGTCCGGCCAGTAGCGCGATCACGGCGGTGACCAGGCTGAAGAACGCGCCGGCCTTGATCGCGAACACCGGCACGATGCGGACGCCGACGACGTTGGTCTCCCTGCGGCGCACGCCGGGGAACTGGGTGTGCTTCTGGTACCACACCAGGGCCAGGTGGACGGCGATCAGCGCGAGCATGATGCCTGGCAGCAGCAGGATGTGCAGCGAGTACATCCGGGGCACGATCAGGTCGCCAGGGAACTCACTCCCGAAGATCGCCCAGTGCAGCCAGGTGCCGATCACCGGGACCGACAGCACGATGCCGGAGAGCGTGACCCGGATACCGGTGCCGGAGAGCAGGTCGTCCGGCAGCGAGTAGCCGAAGAAGCCCTCGAACATGCCCAGGATGAGCAGCAGCGCGCCGATCAGCCAGTTGGCCTCACGCGGCCGGCGGAACGCTCCGGTGAAGAAGATCCGGAACATGTGCACCATCATCGCGGCGACGAAGATCAACGCCGCCCAGTGGTGCAGCTGCCGCACGAACAGGCCGCCCCGTACGTCGAACGAGATGTTGAGGGTGGTTTCGAAGGCGCGCGACATCGCCACGCCCTGGAGGTTGGTGAACGGACCGGTGTAGGTGACCTCCCGCATCGACGGGTCGAAGAAGAAGGTGAGATAGATGCCGGTGGCGATCAGCACGATGAAGCTGTAGAGCGCGATCTCGCCGAGCAGGAACGACCAGTGCGTCGGAAAGACCTTGTTCATCTGGCGACGCAGGCCGGCCGCCAGGTGGTAGCGCTGGTCGGCGTCCTTCGCCGCGCGCGCAGCCTGCTCCTGGAGCATGCCGGCGCCCTTCGTGGGCGTGGTCAGCCTACTCACGGCCATTCCTCCCGCTGGTCAGGCAGGACTACTTCATATGGTCTCCCCATTGCGGCCTTCTGCCAAACGCGAGTGACCGGGCACGGCGGGTGCCCCTCGCCGCCGGGCGAGCACCTCGGAGGCGACCGTCAGCTGCTCGGTGTCCGGTGCCGGTCAGGCCGCCGACGGACGGGTTCTCATGCGCGCGCATGCTTGCCTAACGGGCTCGACCGGCGCACGGTGGCAGCCAGTGGGCCAGTGGTAGCTAGTGGTAGCTAGTGGTAGTCACCGGCAGCCGCCGGCGGCCGGCCGAGCGGAATACCGGAGATGCCCTCAGGACAGGACCCCTTCCTGGAACACGGCCGCGGCCACCGGCGACGCCCACGGCCACCGGTGCCGGCGCGGCGCACGGTCTGGTGGCCCACCACGGCCGGACCGGGGACCTTGTGCCCTGATCGCGGCGACGTTGGCCCATCGCGGCGGGTGCGGCGCCGGCGCAGGCTTGTTCCCGGAGCGGCTCGTGTGTGTCCTTTTCGGACACTTCGGGTGCCGGGGACGGTGCGACGGAAGGTCATGATGTACTGGCACGGATACGGTATGGGCGGCTGGGGATACGCGCTTTTCACCGCGAGCACCGTGTTGTTCTGGGTGCTGGTGATCGCCGCCGTCGTCGCGCTCGTCCGCTACTTCGGGCGCCGCACGCCGGGCCCGGGATCAGGTCCGGCAACCGGTCAGGGAACCGGCCCCGGAGCGGGTGCCGGCCCTGGCCCGGCTGGTCCGGCTGGCCCGGTGGTGAGCCGGCCGACCCCGGAACAGCTGCTGGCCGAGCGGTTCGCCCGCGGTGAGATCGACGAGGAGGAGTACCGCCATGCACTGGACATCCTGCGTCACCATTCCCCGGCACCCGGCTCATCGTCACCCGGCGCCGGGTGACGGCCGCCACCGGGGACGGCGGCGAGCGTGAGGCCTTTGGACTCTAGCGTGCCGGCCCGGCGGCGGCCGATGCTCGGCCGGTGGGGTGGTCGGGGTCGGCAGCAGGCAGGAGGACGTACCGGGGGAACGAACCAAGGAGGTCGGTGGTCATGGCCGGTCTGATCAGGAAAAGCCTGGACACCCCGGAAGAGGTTCGTCCGTTCGAAGCGGATTCGGGGCAGCTGAACCTGGTGAACACCGTCGAGGGAGTGGTCGGTCGCGCGACCTTCCGGCCGGGCTGGCAGTGGTCGAAGCACATCAAGCCGATCGCCGGCACCGAGAGCTGCGAGGCATCCCACATGGGTTACGTCCTGTCCGGACGGATGCTGATCCGCATGAACGACGGGCAGCAGGAGGAGTTCGGCCCCGGGGACTTCATGATGTGCCCACCGGGCCACGATGCCTGGGTGGTGGGGAACGAGGAGTGTGTCGTCATCGACTGGCAGGGCGTCGCGGACTATGCCAAGAGGTGAAGGGTTGCGAATATGGCGAAGTTCGCCGTCTTCTTCTGCTACGCAACGACGTCGTGGGCTACCTTCATAGCCAAGCCCAGCGATCGGCGAGCGGCTATCCGCACCATGTTGGAGAACTTGGAAGGAACCCTCGACGAACTGTACTTCATGCTGAGCGAGTGGGACGGCATGGCGATCCTCGACCTGCCGGACGTCGAAGGCGCGGTGGCGCTGTCGGCCGCGATGAAGAGCAGTGGCGCGTTCGAAAGGCTGGAGACGCACGAACTGATCGCACCCGATCGTCTTCCGGATGCGCTGGCGAAGTCCAGGGCGCTGGTCAGCGAGTACCGGCCGCCGGGCGTCTGAGTGCGCCGCGGACGGGCGGCGGGCGGAAATGTGTGCCCAGGATTCACTTCCCGGGAACGAAAACCGAAAATCGCCTAGTCCACAAAGGATTGCGCGGAGATCCCTCTCGACGGTCCCGTCGTGGGGCCGTATGGTGAAGGATCCAGTGCAGCAGAAATGATCGCCTTCCACCGGGGGAAGGTCGCCGGAAGGCGGTCCGATCGGGAGTGTGCCATGTTCATGCAGATCATTCAGGCCAAGGTCCGGGACTCCGACGCCGCCAGGGCGGCGATGGACCGCTGGCACCGCGAACTCGAGCCGGGTTCGATCGGCTGGCTCGGCGGGACCTACGGGATCACCGACGACGGCACGTTCGTGGCGGCCGTCCGCTTCGAATCCGAAGAGGCGGCGCGCCGCAACAGCGCACGGCCGGAACAAGAGCGGTGGTGGCAGGAAATGCGCCAGGCCTTCTCCGGTGACGTGACGTTCCACGACTGCCGGGATGTCACCCTCCTGCTCGGCGGGGGCTCCGACGACGCGGGCTTCGTGCAGGTCATGCAGGGTCACGTGCGCGACCGCGAGCGGGCCCATGAACTGGCCGATCAGGCCACGGAGCTGATCACGAAGTACCGCCCGGACATCATGGGCGCGACGATCGCGATCGACGAGAACGGGTTCTTCACCGAGACGGTCGCCTTCACCAGTGAAGCCGCCGCGCGCGAGGGTGAGGTCAAGGAGATGCCGCCGGAGGCGGCCCGGCACGTCGAAGAGGAAATGTCCTTGTTGGACGATCTCACCTACCTCGATCTGCACCACCCCTGGTTCGCCACACACCGCTGACCCCCCGCTGTCCGGAATCCGCGCCGGACTTCCTGGTACACGGGCTATTCGCCGAGACAGGCGACGGGAACGCGGTGCACGAGGTTGTTGGCGAACCCGTCGCGGTTCCAGCGCTGCTCGACCGGCTGAGTGTTCCCGTCCCCGTCGGTGGCGCGCGCGGCGAGGACGTGGCGGCCCGGTACGGCGTGCCAGTCGAAGGTCCAGCCGCGCCAGGCCCACGGCCCGCCGCTCGCGCCCAGCCTGGCCGCCGCCCAGGTGTCGCCGTCGTCGGCGCTGATGTCCACCCGGACGACCGGTGCCGCTCCCGACCACGCGCGGCCGGTCAGCGTCACCGGGCCGGGACGCACGATCCGGGTGCGCGACATGAAGTCGGGAATGCCCGGGGGCAGGATCAGTGCGCGGACCGCGATGCGGGTGACCGGTTCGCCGGTCTCGTCGGCGCGTTGTCGGTCGCGGTAGGCGACCATGTTCTGGTAACCGGTGAAGGGATCCTCGATCACTTCGATCTCGCGAAGCCATTTGACGTGCGCCATGCCGTACCATCCGGGCACGATCAGGCGCAGCGGGTAGCCGTGCTGCGGCGGTAATTCGGCACCGTTCATCGCGTAGGCGAGCAACACCTCGTCCCGTGCCGCCTCGTCGAGGGAAAGACCGCGTCGGTAGTCCTGTTCGACGCCTCGCTCAGTCCCCCGGTCGGCCCCGGTGAAGACGACTTCCCGCGCTTGCGGGGAAACGCCCGCATCGGCGAGCACCCGGGCGAGCGGCACGCCCGTCCACTCCGCGGTGCCCACGGCTTCGACCAGCCACGGCTGACTGACCGGGCGGGGCCGCAGCCGTGCCCGCCCGTTGCCCGCGCATTCCATCGTCACCCGGACCGTCCGGGCGGGGTAAGCACGAAGGTCGTCGAGCGAAAGCCGGAACGGGTGCGCGACCCGGCCGGTGATCGACAGCCGCCATTCGCGCGGATCCAGGTAAGGAATGTCGTAATGAATGAGCGTGTAGTGTAAACCGATCGGAGTGCGGTCGTAGCGCAACGCTTCCAGCGGCATTCCGTGATTGCGCGCCGCCAGCGCCAGCTCTTCGAACCCGATTCCCTCGGTGCTCGCCGCCAACCGCGAGGGAAGGCTGACGTCGGGCAGTTCGGTGCTCATCCGGTCAGCATGCGCCGTGACGGCCGGCGGCGCCAGGGTGTGGCCACGGCGGCGGCACACCGCCGCCCCGATACACACACTTCACCAACACAGCACCGACACAGCACCAACACTTTATCGACACTCTGTCGACACCGTAGGCGGCCCGTTTCGTTCACCGCGTGCGGGTGAAGCCGTTGCGAGATGGTGATGTCAGACTCGCTGAGGGCTGGACGGCCAGGGAGGGGAGGACCGCATGCGTGTCGTTTCGGCCACCGCGCCGAGTGTCGCGGAACTGAGGGCCGCCAGGAAAAATGTTGTGGGCAGCCACTTTCCCATCCATCACGAGCTGGCCGACCGGCTGGTCGAGTTCAGCGGCCCACCCGGGCCGGACGGTCTCACCCAGGACGATTTCCTCGTCGCGCACCTGCTGGCCACCTGCGCCGGCTATGCGTATTCGGATGCGGCGACCCTGTCCATGATCATGGCGCGCATGGGACTGGGCGGAAACCGGTGCCTGGAGATCTCCCACGACGTCGACGTGATGCACATCTGCTCCACCGTGTTCCTGGTGCAGAGCAGAGACGGCCGCGTGGTCATCGTCGCCTATCGCGGGACACCGCCGGAGAAACTGCTGGCTGAACTGGCGCACCTCGCCCGGCACCTGCCGGGGGTGGTGAACCTGCCTTTCCTGCCCTCATTGGACGATCATTTCCCGCAGCGTTACCTGGCCAGGCCGGCGCCGGAAGGCGTGATCAGCGAGTTCGGCGACTGAAGCCGTGGAGCGCGAGCGCGTCCCGGCGCGGAGGGACAGGCGGTGAAGACGGAGTACGACTACATCGTGATCGGTTCGGGCGCCGGGGGCGGACCGGTCGCCGCCCGGCTGGCCGAAGCCGGCTTCGAGGTGTTGTTGCTGGAGGCCGGTGGACGGGAGGGCGGCCCGGAATACGACGTGCCCGCCTTCCATCCCTATGCCACCGAAAACGAGGACCTGCGGTGGGATTTCTTCGTCCGCCACTACAGCGACGACGAGCAGCAGGCCCGCGACAGCAAGTACCTCGCCGGCCGCGACGGTGTGTGGTATCCGCGCGCCGCGACGCTGGGCGGCTCCACCGCGCACAACGCGATGATCACCTTGTGTCCGTCCGATTTCGACTGGGACTCGATCGCCCGCGCGACCCGCGACCGGTCCTGGCGCGCGGCACGGATGCGACGCTGGTTCCAGCGCCTGGAACGGTGTTCCTACCGCCGGCGTCCACTGTGGCTTCCGCGGGACCCGGCACTGGCCGCGGTACTGGAACGTCTTCCGCTTCCCGGGCGACTGGTCAACCGGAGCCGGCACGGGTTCGACGGCTGGCTCACCACTTCGCTGGAGGATCCCGTCCAGGCGCTGCGCGACCCGGAGCTGGTGAAGCTCCTGGAGACAGCGGTGGAGGGGGCTCTCACCGCGTCACTGGGGCGGCCGCTCACCGGGTTCGAAAGCCTCGCCTCCGCCGCCGACCCGAACGACCGGCAGGTGTGCGCCGCGGCCCCCGAAGGATCATGGCGGGTGCCGGTGGCCACCGCCCACGGTCACCGCTCGGGTGTGCGCGATTTGCTCGACCGGGTGGAAACCCTGTTCCCGGACCGGTTGACCGTCCGCACCGGCTGCCTGGCCACCCGCATCCTGTTCGACCCGCCGGGCGCCACGGCGTGGGGCGTGGAATTCGTCGACGCGCGGCACGCCTACGGCGCGGACCCGCGCGCGCCGGCCGCGGTGTGGCCGCCGCCCACCGAACAGGTCGCGGCGCGCGGCGAGGTCGTGCTCGCGGGAGGCGCGTTCACCACCCCGCAACTGCTGATGCTGTCCGGGATCGGGCCGCGGCACGAACTCGAGCGGCACAACATCGAGGTCCTGGTCGATCTGCCGGGTGTCGGCGCGAACCTCCAGGATCACTACGAGGTCGGTGTCGTCTTCGAACTCAACCGGGATCTCGGTGTCCTCGACGGCTCCGCGTTCCTCCCGCCCCGGCAGCACGGCCCCTACGACCGGTATCTCGCGGACTGGACCACCGGCCGGGGGGTCTACACCTCGACCGGCGCGGTGACCGCGGTGACCGCCCGGTCCCGCCGAGACCTCCCGGTGCCCGACCTGTTCCTGTTCGGGCTCCCCGCCCATTTCCGGGGCTGTTATCCGGGCTATGCCGGCGAACTCGAGCGCAACCGCCGCCATTTCACCTGGAACGTGGTGAAGGCGCATACCGTGAACCGGGCCGGGCGGGTCGCACTCGGCACCACTGATCCCCGCGTCCCGCCGCGGATTTCGTTCCGCTATTTCGAGGAGGGTGACGACGCGGGCGGGGAAGACCTCGACGCGCTCGTCCGCGGAATCGAACTGGCCCGGGAAATCATGCGCCGGGTCCCGGCCGAGATCGGCAAGGAAATTTTGCCGGGCGCCATTGTCGAGGACCGCGACGAACTGCGGCGGTTCGTCCGCGACGAAGCGTGGGGACACCACGCCTGCGGCACCGCGCGAATGGGCGTGCGCGGCGATCCCGGCACGGTCGTGGACAGCCGGTTCCGGGTCGTGGGCACCCGGCGCCTGCGGGTCACCGACGCGTCGGTCTTTCCGCACCTGCCCGGTTTCTTCCCGACCACGGCCGTTTCGATGATCGCGGAAAAGGCCGCCGCCCGGATGGTGGACGAAGCCGCGCGATATCTGTGACCCGGTGGGACGAGCCGAAGGAAGGGTGCGGGTGGCGGTCTCCTGCCTGGGGGAGGGACGGGAGGCCGCCACCCGCGGTGGCGGTGACTAACAAGGGGGGGAGGGTCACCGCCAGTCGGGGGAAATCGGGATTCGCGTGGATCAACGGTCGGCGTGGGTTTTCGGGTCCTGGGCGCCATGGGCTCCGGCGCCGTTGTCCTTGCCGGGAGGTACCGAGGACGCCGTGCCCCCGGTGCCGCCCGGGTTTCCGGGATGCTCGCCGAGCACGGTCGCGCAGTAGCCGTCGACCTTGTCCCTTCCGCCCGCGGTGTCGATCAGGACCGTGAAAGCCGGGCTGTCCAGTGCCTTGCCGTGATCGACTCCGGCGTCGGCGGTATAGGCGTGGCAGAGGCCGGACAACGACGCGGACGGTCCCGGCGACGCGGCGGCCGCGGACTTCTCCGTGGCGGCGTTGTCGCTCTTCGGAGCAGCGGTCGCGCCGGCTTCGCCGCCCGGCACCGCCGCGCTCGTGGCGGCGGGCACCGAGACGGAGCCGCTCCCGCTCCCGCTACCGCCGCCGGGCAGGCCGCCGGTGGCGGCGACCGCGACGACGCCGCCGGCGGTCACGGCCGCGGCCGCGGCGCCGACCACCGCGAGCCTGGTCGTGAGCACGCGCGCCAGCGTGGTTCTGAGCACCAATCGACTCCTGGGCCGGGGAACAGGCGTGAGACGAGCCGCCTGGAACGCCGCGACCGCGGCCTGCTCACCGGCCTGCTCACCATCGCGGGCCGGGGCGGCCGCGGCGGCGAGCAGGGCCCGCAGGGCCGGTTCCCCCGTGACCCGATCGCCACGCAGGATCCGTTCCGCACTCTGCCGGTCCAGGCGCCGGCCACGGTTGCTGCTCATCTCATCTCCCTCAGCGTCGCCGCCGCGCGAGGTGTCACACCTTCGCGCCGGGATGATGCCGTCGCCTCGGTCACAGTCGGCGCCAGCCGGGCCGCGAGGGTGCGCAGGCCCCGGTAGGCGGCGGTGCGCACGGCTCCCGGTCGTTTGCCCAGGACGCGTGCCGCGGCGCGCGCGTCCAGCCCCAGCACGGCCCGCAACAGCACCGCTTCGGCCTGGTCACGCGGCAACGAGGCGATCAGGGCCAGCGCGGCGTCGGTGCCCAGTGCGGCGATCGCGGTTCCCGCGGTGTCGTCGTCGGCCGGCTGTTCGGCCAGCACCTCCTCCTCCGCGGCGATCAGCGGCCGGCGCCGGGCTCGCCGCAGGTGGTCCAGCGCCCGGTGGCGGGCGATGGTCGCGCTCCAGCCCCGAAAACCGTCCAGATCACCCCGGAACTTCCCGAGATCGCGCGCGATCTGCAGCCATGCCTCCGACGCCACATCCTCCGCATCCTCACCCACCAATACCCGCAGGTAGCGCACCAGACCCGGCTGCACGGACCGGTACAACACCCGGAACGCGTCCTCATCGCCGTCCTGCGCTGCCCGCAGCGCGGCATCGGCTTGCGCCGCCTGCGGCACGGCATCGTCATGCGCCGCCTGCGGCGCGGTATCGGCTTGCGCTGCCTGCAGCGCGGTATCGGCGCGCGTTGCCTGCACCGCGGTGTTGTCAGCGTCGTGGCGGACCGACACCAGCACTCTCACCCACCCTTTGTTCCGGCCCCTCACCCAACGACCGCGTCATCATGGTCCACATCTCGCCTCAGCGGAACCCCGCCCCCACAGGTGGTCGTAAACCAGAATCCTGGGAATATCGGCAAATTTCCCACAGCACGGTGAATCGTCCCGCCACGACGTTCCGTGCATAGTCCATTGTGGACAAACCTTGGAAACCTTGATAAGGGCCGCTACAGTGACGCGGAATTTGATTCTGCTTCCGGAGGATTCGCAGTGAATGACAGCAGTGCCCCGGGCACTGGAGGCCATCCTGGACGGCATCGCCGTGCCAGACCGGACGTGGGACAGTTGACGCGGCGGATCTTCCTGCGTGAACCGGGTGACGGCGTCCTGGTGGACGCCACGGACACCGCGCTCGAGGTGCGGGAAAGCCGCGAGCGGCGGAAGACGATCTGGC
The DNA here is from genome assembly GCA_035685725.1 of Amycolatopsis sp. Lineage (GTDB taxonomy): Bacteria > Actinomycetota > Actinomycetes > Mycobacteriales > Pseudonocardiaceae > Amycolatopsis_E. Next base: position 30,290 of record DASSAD010000313.1, read on the forward strand.
GCCGGGCCCGCCGCGCCGCCTATGTGCTGCTCGCGCTGGCCTTTCTGGGACCCGTCATCGCGTTCGTCATCGCCTACCAGGTCGTCAGTGTGCCCGATCCCAACGCGCTGGCCGCCGAGCTGAACCAGCCGGTCGAGATCTACTATTCCGACGGTTCCCTGCTCTACAGCAAGCAGGGCGCGCAAAGCCATCAGCTGGTCACCTGGAACCAGATCCCGGCGCAGCTGAAGAACGCGCAGATGGCGGCCGAGGACGCGACGTTCATGACCAACTCCGGGTTCGACGTCTCCGCCATCGTCCGCACCGTGTGGAACCGGCTGACCGGCGGCACCGGCGGGGGATCGACCATCGGCCAGGAATACGTGAAGAACGCCACCGGCAACGACGAGTCGACGCTGGGCCGTAAATTCACGGAAATGGTCGAGTCGTACAAGATGACCGGCACCTACTCCAAGGAGGACATCCTCACCGCCTACCTGAACACCGTCTACTTCGGACGCGGCGCCTACGGCGTGCAGGCCGCCGCGCGGGCGTTTTTCGGTGTGGATGTGGGAAATCTCACGACCGAGCAGTCGGCGCTGCTCGCCGGCCTGGTCCAGCTGCCCGGACAGGCGAACGATCCCGCCTACCAGCACCTGCGCTACCAGTACGTGATGGGGCAACTGCTCGCGCACCACTGGATCACCCAGTCGGAATTCGACCGGGCGCGGTTCCCCACGCCCGTCCCCGCGACCTCGAACGGGGCCACCGGGCCCATGGCGCCCACGCGCCAGTACATCGTGGACCAGGTGCTCAACGAGTTGGGGCAGAAGGGATACACCGAGGCGGCGCTGTCCAAATCCGGCGCGAAGATCTACACCAGCATCAGCCCGCAGGCGCAGTCCGACGCGGAAGCCGCGGTGACCAGGATCATGGCCGCCGACCAGGCCTATCCCGATGAGGCGGCCGCACTGGTTTCGGTCGACCCGACCACCGGTGGGGTGATCGCCTACTACGGCGGCGACGGTTCCACGTCCTACGATCTCGCGCAGACACCGCAGCAGCCCGGTTCCTCCTTCAAACCGTATGTGCTCGCGGCGGGGCTGCGCGCGAACCCGGTCGCCATCGGCCTGAACACGGTGTACGACGGCAGCGACAACCAGACGATCGCCGGTCAGCTGGTGCACAACTCCGACGGCGAGGGTTCACCCCAGATCACCGTGAAGGACGCCATGACCAATTCGGTCAACACCGTCTTCTACCAGATGGGTGCGCAGGTCGGGGTGAACACCGTGCGGCAGGCCGCCTGGGACGCCGGCATCCCGAAACAGATCACCTCTTCGCTCGGGTCCACTTTCGACTCTCTCCAGCAGGACGATCCCGGCACCGGCAAGGGAACCGGCGTCACCCAGCTGGGGATCTCCATCGGGCAGTACCCGGTCCGGCCCATCGACCAGGCGCAGGGGTACGCCACCTTCGCGAACAACGGCATGTACCTCCCGGTGCACTTCGTCACCAAGGTGGTCGACCGCAACGGCAACCCGTTCTACCAGTTCACCACTCCGCCGAAGCCCGCGTTCAGCCCGGATCCGCAGACGAACGCCTCCATCGCCCGCACCATCACCGAGTCGATGACCGACGTCGCCACGTCCTCGGGAGACGGGCTCGACGGAAACCGGCCCAACGGAGCCAAAACCGGCACCGCACAGTTCAACGAGACCACGCACAACTCGGAAGCCTGGATGGTCGGGTACACGCCCCAGGTCGCCACCGCCGTGTGGTTCGGCAACAAGAAACAACCCGCGCCGATCTATGGCAACTATCACAACGGGCGCGGTCCGGCGACCGGGTACGACGTGTACGGCCGGGAAGAGCCCGGTTATATCTGGCAGGCGTACATGAACGCTTATCTGGATGCGCAGCCGGTGCAGCAGTTCAGCGACGCGCCGCTCATCGGCGGCACGCCCCCGCCGCCGCCCGCTCCCGCCCCGCCGCCTCCCGACAACCCGGGCCTGCCACCGGGACAGCGGGGCATCGGGCCGCCGCCACCACCTGGCGGTGGCGGCCGGCACCACGGCCACGGCCACTGATCGGTTCGTCGCCTCGCGGCACTCCCGGACGCCCACCGAGTCCGGGAGTGCCGGCGCCACCAGACGTAGTGCTATGTGGACAGACGGTGACAACGTCGGTGAGTAACCGTCCGGCTACGCATCTCCAAGGGGCAGACCGGCACACGGCGCCGAAACCCCGGGGATCCCCCTGGATCCCAGACCCCGGGGAAGCACGGACGCCTCGCGGGCGCCCGGTGCGCACGGTTCACGCACGCCCGAGTGCGTCGTGGGTGGACAGTACGCGCGTGAGCAGAGCGAGCAGCGTGTCCTTGACAGACTCCCGCTCGCGGGCGTCGCATTCGACGACCGGTACGTCGGCGGTGACCCCGACCGCGTCTCGGATCTGGCCGAGATCGAACCGTGCCGCACCGTCGAAGGTGTTGACCGCCAGCAGGAACGGGATGTACCGCTGCTCGAAGTACTCGATCGTCCGGAAACAGTCCTCGATCCGCCGTGTGTCGGCGATCACGATCGCGCCGATGGCGCCCTTGGACAGGTCGTCCCACATGGACATGAAGCGTTCCTGGCCGGGGGTGCCGAACAGGTAGAGCACGAGCGTGGGGTCGAGGGTGATGCGCCCGAAATCCAAGGCCACCGTGGTGGTCATCTTGTCCGGTAGACAACTGGTGTCGTCGATGCGCAGTGCGACTTCGCTGATCGGTGCCTCCGTGTCGAGCGGGTCGATCTCGGAGATGGTGTTGATGAACGTGGTCTTGCCAACGCCGAAGCCGCCACTCACCACGACCTTGACCGAGGACAGAGCTCCCGATGACCTCAACAAGGTCCTGATCCTTTCGTTCAGTCGGACCGGTATACCGGTGGTAACACGACCGGCACGAGGTTACCGGCCCCGGGATTCGCGTCGGGGACACCTGGCCGTCTGCGCGGATGGGCGGCCACGTGTCGCGGCGTCACCGGAAACCGAGCAACGAGCGCAACCGTGCGGGACGGCCACCCCGCCCCGGCGCGCGCCGGGAGACCGCGAGATCGGGCAACGGGTCGTGCGGGACGTGGGGTTCGGTCTGGTACCACAACGCGGTGGTGGCGATGTCCGCGTTCTCCAGCGGGCGGTAGCGACCGAGCGACCGCCAGCCCAGCGCCTGGACGCTCACCCGCAGGTCCCGCTCGAACCGGATCGGGTCGGGGACGTGCCAGCGGTAGGCGCCGAACCGCTGGTGCGGCTGGTAGATCTGCTCCGGCGGCAACACCTGGACCAGCCCGAGAAAGGTGGTCGAATAAGGCACGTAGCGACCGTTGACATCGAAGTTCCAGGCTCCGCCGAAATAGTCCTCGGTGCCCGTTCCGCAGATGGTGGGGAATTCGTCGTCCCCGTCGAGAAAGAACTTCAGCTCGCCCTCGCCCCACCAGCCCGCCGCACCCGGTTCGATCGCCAGATAGGTGCCCACATAATGGCCCTGGCCGCGGATTTCTCCGACGATGGTGTGGACCGCGGGCGCGCCGAGCGGGTTGCTGCGCCGGAAGGTCGCGTGCAGGTATCCGGTGGCCGCGGGAAGGTCCTGTTCGGAATAGGTGATCTGGTAGTACACCGGCACACCGTGGCCGCCGCGGTTTTCCAGGGTGATGCGCGCGTGCCGGCGAAACGGCATGGGCCAGTAGCTGTTCAGCCCGCCGGCCGGGGCGACCACGATCATTTCGGAACCGACCAGCGCGAGTTCGCCCCAGCCGTTGCAGAAGAAATCGCCGAGCGGCACCTCGACGGAGGGTTCGGGCTCGGCGTCCCAGTACATCCGCAGCACCAGGGCGCGCAGGCTGCCCCGGTCGGTGGTCAGCCACAGGTGGCGGATCACCGCGGGCCCGGCCACGTCGGCCAGCGTGGCGGTCGTGCCCGGTGCCAGGTCGATCGACGGCGAGACCTTCCAGCCCTGGCCCAGCTCCCTGGCCGCGCCCGCGCCGGTGCCCGTGGTGGCCATCCCCCCGGCGCTCGGGGCGCCACTGAAGTTCTCCGGGCTCACCGATCGGGTGACGCCCGGCTCGAGCCGCCAGATCTCCGCCATACACCCTCCCCGCTTGGCTGTCCTGACCTCCGCGTTTCCCCTGGCCCGTCGGCTGCGCCCCGGCCCGCGACACCACCCTGGGGCCCGGACGCGTGCCGCTGCCGGCACCCCTTCCACTATGCGCCCGCGACCACGCTTTCGGAGCTGACTGGTGCCACCGAGAGGGTGGTAAGAAGGCATGATGATCGACGACGACTCCAGTAACCGATCCGCCGATCCCTTCTCGGATCTCGACGACTACGTGGGCCTGCCCCGGGTCGCGGGACTGTGGCTGTCCCCGGACGGCGGCCGGCTCGTGGTCGGGGTGAGCCTGCCGGACCGGGAGAAAAAGCGGTACACGACGGCGTTGTGGGAGGTCGATCCGGCCGGAACGCGCCGCGCTCGCCGGCTGACCCGGAGCGCGCAGGGCGAGTCGGGGGCGGCGTTCACGCCCGCCGGTGATCTGCTGTTCGTTTCGGCACGCCCGGAGCCCGACGGCGAAGCCGGTGACGGCGTGCCCGCGTTGTGGCTGCAACCGGCCGGCGGTGGTGACGCCCGCGTCGTCGCGTCCCCTGCCGGCGGTGTTCGCCAGGTCGTCGTCAGCGAGTCCGGAACGGTGCTGGCGGGGGCGGCGATGATGCCCTCGGCGCCCGATGCCGCCACGGACAAGGAAATCCGCGCGAACCGCAAGGACGCGGCGGTTTCGGCGATCCTGCACGACGAATATCCCGTCCGGTTCTGGGACCACGACCTCGGCCCGGACCGGACCCGGCTGGTGGTCGCCGACCTCACCGAGGACGTCACCACCGGGTCCGCCGGGCTCGACCTGCGCGACCTCACCGGTCATGCCGGGCAGGCACTGCACGACGAGGCCAGTTGGGACATCACGCCCGACGGGCGCACCGTGGTCACGATGTGGGCGGTCGCCGAGCCCGGCGGCGCGCTGCGGCACACCCTGGTCGCGATCGACGTGGCCACGGGAGAGCGTCGCGTGCTCGCCGATGATCCCGACCACGAGTACGAGGCCCCGCGGGTCTCCCCGGACGGGACTCGGGTCGCGGTCATGGTGTACCGGCGCTCCAGCCCGCACGACCCCGGCGACAACCGGCTGGGCGTCGTCCCGCTGGCCGGGGGCGAGGTCCGGGAGGTGACGGCCGGCTGGGACCGGTGGCCGCACGGCGCGCGCTGGCTGCCCGACGGCACGGGACTGGTGGTCGCCGCCGACGACCTGGGTCGTTCCCCACTGTGGCGGGTGGAGGTGGCGACCGGCTCGGTCACCCGGTTGACCCCGGACCACGGCGCCTACACCGACCTCCGCATCTCGCCCGACGGACGGTGGGCCTATGCCCTGCGTTCGGCCTACGACAGCGCACCCGCGCCGGTCCGGGTCGCGCTGATCGGACCGGCCTCGGTGGAGCCGTTGCCCGGGCCGACCGAGGCGCTGGGCCTGGACTTCACGGTGCCGGGACGGCTCGACGAGGTCACCGCCACCGCCGAGGACGGGACGGCGCTGCGCGGGTGGCTCGCCCTGCCGCACCAGGCGAGCGCGCAGACGCCCGCCCCCTTGCTGCTGTGGATTCACGGTGGCCCGCTCAGTTCGTCGAACGCCTGGTCGTGGCGGTGGAATCCGTGGCTCGCGGTGGCCAGGGGCTACGCCGTCCTGCTACCCGACCCCGCGCTGTCCACCGGCTACGGCATCGACTTCGTCCGCCGCGGCTGGGGCGCGTGGGGCGACGCGCCGTACACGGACCTGATGAAGATCACCGACGCGGCGGAGGAACGCCCCGAAATCGACGCCGGCCGCACCGCCGCGATGGGCGGTTCCTTCGGCGGCTACATGGCGAACTGGGTGGCCGGCCACACCGACCGGTTCGGCGCGATCGTCACGCACGCGTCACTCTGGGCTCTGGACCAGTTCGGGCCCACCACCGATGCGTCCTACTACTGGAGCCGCGAGATGAGCGCCGAGATGGCCGACGCCAACTCGCCACACCGCTTCGTCGACGCGATCACCACCCCGATGCTGGTCATCCACGGCGACAAGGACTACCGGGTGCCGATCGGCGAGGCACTGCGGCTGTGGTGGGACCTGCTGTCGCGGTCGAAGGCCGAGGACGGCTCCAGCCCGCACAAGTTCCTCTACTTCCCGGACGAGAACCACTGGATCCTGGCCCCGCACCACGCCAAGGTCTGGTACTCGACCGTGTTCGCCTTCCTCGCCCACCACGTCCTCGGCGAAGACTGGACCCGCCCCACCCTCCTCGGCTGACACCCCGCCCGTCGGCGTGTCCCCTCTTCCCGTCGCCGTGTCCTCCCGTCCGGTCCGCGTGTCCTCTGCTCCGGTCGGCGAGTTCTCCGGTCCGGTCGCCGTGTCCTCTGGTCCGGTCGCCGTGTCCTCTGGTCCGGTCGGCGTGTCCACTTCCGGTCGGGCGTGTCCGCTGCCCGCTTCCGGGGACTGGACGACCGCATGCGAACTCGGCAACGCGGGGCACCGGACGGGGGGACACGGGGTCAGGTGCCTCGGATGAGGATGCCGCCGCCGAAGTCGTCGTCCTCGTCTTCGTCGGTGGGGGTGCGCCGGGCGGCGCGGCGCGGGGGCGCCTCGGCCGGGTGCGCCGGCGCGGTCGGTTGTGCCACGGGCGTTTGCCCGGGCTCCATGGCGCGGACGAGGAAGCCGTGGTCGGTGTCGCCGTCTTCGTCGTCCGGCTCGCGGGAATCGTCGCCTCGGTCCGGCCCGTCGTCCCACTTGCGGGAATCGTCGTGTCGGTCCGGCGCGGCGTGCCGTTCGCGGGAATCGTCGGTGGCCGGAAGCGGTTCCGAGGGGCGCGGGGCGGGTTCGTCCGGGATCCCGAGGTAGTCGCCGAGCATCGCCGCGAGCCGCGGGGTGCTTCCGTACTTGATCGCCCGCAGGGCATCCCGCAAGGCGTTCGTGCCCGCCTCGGCGGACAGCCGGGAGATTTCCGCCGCGAGCCGCTCGGGGCCGAGGTCCAGCGCCCGGTCGGCGAGGTCCAGTTCGACGGGCATTCCGTGCACGTCGACCGAAACGGAGATCCCATCGCCCCGGGCGGTGCCGCGGACCTGGCCGATCCGTTCGCCGAGCCCGTACCGTTCCGGCAGCTCCTCCGCGATCGTGATCAGCTCGTCGATGCTGCGCTCGTCCTCGACGCCGTTCCCATACGCGGCAACGGTGTTCGAGTACGCGACACCCTGTCGCGGGTCGGCTCGCGGGTCGGAGATGCCGCCGCCGCTGTTCCCATAGTCGGTCATCAGACGCGCCACCTCTCCGGCGTCGTGCTTTCGGCGGTTTCGGTGAGCGACTCGTCCTGGGCGAGCCCCAGTGCGGCCAGCTCGCCCGCGCCCGGCTCGCCCAGTTCGTCGGCCAGGGCGAACCGGGCGCGCTGGTTGGCCCGCGCGCCCGCCTCCCGGACGAGGGCCAGGATCGTGCGCGCCAGCCCGGCGCCGCCCGCGCGCAGCGCATCCGGGGTCAGCTCCAGCGACCGGAGCGCGCCGCCGGGCGCCACCTCCACCGACACGCCATCGCGCCGGGCGTTTCCGTTGATCGTCACTTCGGATGCACCCCTCCGTAGATCCTGCTCGCGGCACCGGGAAGCGTGTACGTCCTGCGCATCACCTGGTCGTCGTAGTTGCCTTCGATGGTGGTGATCTTGTTTCCGTCGACTTTTTCGATGATCCCGACGTGCTCGGCATCGCGCGGGCTGGACCCGAACATGATCATGTCGCCCGGCCGTGCCTGCGTGGCGATGTCGCCTCGGTCGTAGGCGGTCCCGTGGTCCTGACCCCAGCTGTAGACGTCGGAGACGCGACCGTACTTGGGGATGTCGACACCGGCTTCCCGCCACATCGAGGTGGCGAAGAAGGCGCACCACGGTAGCCCCTTCGGACCCCATTTGTTGGTGTTGTCGGGACCCTCGTGGTAGCCGACGTTGTCGCGGGCGTGGTCGAGGATCTCTGCTACCTCGCCGCTCTGTTTCGTCGTCTCGTGCTTGCCCTTGTCCCCGCTTTTGCCGCTGGTCCTGTCCGTCTTCTTCTTGTCGTCGGAGTCCTTGCCCTTGCCCTTGCCCGGAGGCGGCGGTTTGTGGCCCGACTTGCCGGGGTCGGCGATGCCGTCGGAATCCAGGTCCTTCTCCAGCGCGCGCAGCTTCCGTGCCGCGTCCTCCATTTCGGCACGCGCCTGGCTCAGGTTGTCCCCGGATTCCTTGATGTAATGGCCCGCCAGATCCGCCACCTCGCCGACCGCCTTGAGCAACGCACCCGGCACGGCGATGCCGGCGACCGCGGCGCCGGCCCTGAGCAGGCTCGAGGCCTTGGTGACGAACTCGTCGACGATGCCGCCGCCCGTGCTGTGCCGGGCGGCGAGCGCGTCGGTGACCTCGGAGACGATCTTCGCGCCACGCATGCTGCTCTCGGCGGTCGTCGTGAGGTTGTCGCCGAGTTTCGCCGAGTCGCCCTCGAAGCCCGCCGAGGCCTTGCTGTCCCACTGGCTCAGCAGGTTCTGCGCGGCCTTGTGCTGCGTGTCGTGCTGGTCCATGATCGCCTTCGCGGCGGACTCGAGCGCGGACTGGGCGGCCTGCGCCTCATTCGCCTTGCCGGCCAGCTTTCCCTGGTGTGAAAACATTTCGTCGGCGAACATCGTCGCGATCTGCCCGATATCCATCGGTGGTCCCCCCTGTCATCCCAGAACGCTCTTGATGTCGAGGGCCCGCAGGTCCTTGCTCACGTCGTCCTCGTTGTCCTGGTAGGCTTTCGCGATCTTGCCGGTGGCGTCCCCGAGGTTTCGCGCCTGCGTGCCGATGGCCCGGACCTGCTTCTCCAGCGCCCTGCTGAAATCCCCCAGCGCGTCGGCGAAGCCCGTTTCCTTGCCGACCTCACCGAAACTGTCCGCCGCGATACCGGTCACCGTGTGCACGGTCCGGCTGCCGACCGACCCCAGTTCGTCGGCGACCCGGTCGGTCTTGCGGGTGTAGTCGGCCAGGGCCTGCGCGTCCACGGTGAAGCCGCCACCGGCACCCCCACCGCCGTTGCCACCGCCGTGGTCGCCCGGCTTCTTGGGTGGCTCGCTCTTCCCGTGGTCGGCGGACACCTTCTCGGCCGCCTTGCGGGCCGCGTCGAGGTGCTTCTTGTACGCGCCGTCCGTGTAGGTCGTCCAGGGCACGAAGTTCTTGCCGTGGTCGGCGAGCGCGTAGGCCGCCCTGGCGTTCTCGTCGGGTTTGAACAGGTCGTCGTTCGAGCCGAGGTCGAACTTCTCGCGCCGGTCCGGTCCGTTGTCGCCGAACATGTTGATCTGCCACAGGCCGTAGGAGTTGTCTTTACCCGTGTCGTTGTGGGCGTCGGGGTTTCCGCTGGACTCGGCCAGCGCGACGGCGGTGGCGGTGGTCAGCGCGTCGCCCCGGAAGCCCGCCTTGTACGCCGACTGCGCGATCTGTTCCGCCGTCAGCGTGCTCATGGGGTCACCCTGGCCGGCCGCCGGGTCCGGTGGTGATCGTGCGGTTTCCGGAGTAGCGACATCTGCTGCTCCGTTCGGGCTACATTCACTTCCCCCTCCTTACCTCAACGGCCGTCGGATCCCCGCCACCAGGAACAAGATCCAGACGCCACCGTATGGTGGTACCGAGGACAATGTACAGGTTCAGACCAACCCTGGGGCGAAAAGGGAGGAAAGTCCGGCTGTTTCCGGGGCGACGGCGAGTGGGCGGGTGGCCGCCGGACGTCCCGTCCGCCGGGTCGGGGGAGGTCATTTCTGTGATCGATCCCATGGTCACTGCCACCCGATCGAGTAAGTGGTCTGGATCACGGGGAAAACCTGTCAAAGCAGAAGAACGGGCAGAAAAGTGCGGGCTCACGGTGGCGTCAAACCGTGCGACACGTATGTCAATCGGGAAAATCCGACAAATGGCCGTTCTGGTCAAGATCAAATCTGTTCATTCTGTGTAAAACTTCTGTTGGCCCTCTCTGATGTTCCCCCGCTTAAAGTCCCCGGCGCCTGGGGGTTGAAATGAGGAGAGGAAACTGATGCGCAAACCCAGATGGGGTAAACGCACCGTCATCACCGTGACGGCGATGGCGGCCCTGGTGGGCGGGTCCGGAGTGACCTATGCCGCCGGTGGCTTCGGGAACACGCCGCTCGGGGACAACACGATGGGGCAGCAGCCGGATGGCTCCTACCTCATGCAGACCAACCAGTTCGTCACGCCGGCCGGGGACGTCATCAAGGAGGCGGGCCGCCCGTTCGGCCTCGCCCTGAACCCGAACGGCAAGACCGCCGCCGCGCTCAACAACGGTGGCGCGACGACCGGTCTGGTCACAGTCTTCGACCTCGTGAACCACAAGACGCTCCAGCAGACCGGTTCCGGCTCGAAGGCCAACGGCGGCATCGTTTACTCGCCCGACGGCAAGCACCTCTGGGCCGCCCAGCCCGGGCAGCTGTCGCGGTTCGACGTCGCGGCCGACGGCACGCTGTCCAACCAGGTCAACGTCGCCCTGCCCGGTGTGGCCGGCCGTCAGGCCGTCCCCGCCGGCCTGGCGTTCGCGCCCAACGGCACCGACCTGCTGGTCACGCTCAGCGCCAACAACACCCTCGGCGTGGTCGACACCACCACGAACACCGTGACGAAGCAGATCCCCGTCGGCAACGTGCCGACCGGTATCGCGGTCGTGGACGGCAAGGCCTACGTCAGCAACCAGGGTGGGCGTCCCGCGCAGCCGGGCGACCGGACCGACAACTCCTACGGCACCCCGATCGTCACCAACAACTCGGACGCGGTGCCCTCCACCGGCAGCGTGTCGGAGGTCGACCTGGCCACCGGCCAGCAGGTCAAGACCTTCCCGGTGGGCCTCGAGCCCAGCGCGGTGCTGGTGAGCGGCAAGAACGTGCTCGTGGCGAACACCGACGACGACACGGTGGCCACCATCGACACGGTCAAGCAGCAGCTCGGCCGCACCTTCACCACCAACCCGGCGCCGGGCGCGCCGTTCGGCGCCCAGCCCAACGGTCTCGCCATGCTCGACCCGACGCATCTCGCGGTCAGCCTGGGCCGGTTCAACA
>DASSAD010000314.1:0-9132 GCA_035685725.1 Amycolatopsis sp.
CCAGCAGGTGGCAACGGGCACGACGGTATTCAGCAGGGTGACGGTGGTGGCACCGCGCACCAGGATCGACGTGGCGTTGCCCGCCGACGTCGCGGTCGCGGACCTGCTGCCGATGCTCCTGGAAATGGCCAGGGAAACCACCCCGGACGGCGGCGCCCGGCATGGTGGCTGGGCACTGGCCAAGCTCGGCGACGCATCGCTCGACCCCAGCCGCACCCTCGCTTCCCTTGGCGTGGTCGACGGGGACCTGCTGCAGTTGCGGCGCCGCAACGAAAACCCGCCGCCACCGCTGTACGACGACGTGGTGGACGCGATCGCGGACGCCGATCCGGACAGCTTCCGGCCATGGACCAAGGAAACCGCGCAGCGCATCGGGCACATCGCGGGCGGCTTGGCGCTTTTCGCCGCGGCGCTCGCGCTGTTCATGAGCGGTGCGGTGTTCGGCGGGCACGGGCTGCCGGCCGCGCTGGCCGCGGGTGTCGGCGCCATCGCCTGCGTGGCGGTGGGCGCCACGCTGGCCAAGGGTTACCAGGCCGAGGCGACCGGCGTGGTGATCGCGGCGGCCGGCGGGCTGCCGATGGCGTTCGTCGCGGGCTTCAGCGCCGTGCCCGGCCTCACCATCAGGGCGAACCTGTTGCTGGGCAGCGGTTTGGTGGTGATCGTCGCCGCCGTCGCGATCATGATCATGGGCACCGGCATCACGACGTTCATCGCCGCGGCGACGGTCGGTGTCATCGGCGTGCTGGCCTTCACCGTCGCGACCCTCATCGCCGAGCCCGCACAGGGCATCGCGGCCGGGACCGCCGCCGTCTCGCTCGCCGCGATCTCGTTCCTGCCCCGGGCGACCATCTGGCTGGCCAAACTGCCGCTGCCGCATGTGCCCGGCACCGCGGAGGAACTCAAGGAAGACGACGCCTTCCCGGACTACACCGCCATCGAGCGCCGCACCTCCGTCGCGCACAACTACATGACCGGCCTGCTGATCGGCTGCGGTGGCGCCACCGCGATCGCCGCGATGATCACCGCCACCTCGCCCAGTGTGTTCGGCGTCATCACCGGCGTGGTCGCCACGCTCGTGCTGCTGCTGCGGGCCCGCTCCTACGCCAACGGCGCGCAGGCCGTGGCGCTGCTCACGACGGGCATGGTGTCCAGCGCCGGAATCCTGATCAGCTGGCTGTTCGCGCAGAGCCCGATGGGCCGCCTGCTGTTGGTGTTCGGCGTGCTCGTGCTGGTCGGCGCCGGCGCGCTCGTGGTCGGCGTGGTCTTCCCGAACCAGCGGTTCTCGCCGCCGCTGCGCCGGACCGTGGAGATCTTCGAAGCGATCTGCATCGCGACGGTCCTCCCCCTGGCGCTGGCCGTCATGGACCTCTACACCGTCCTGCGGCACGTCTCGTTCGGCTCATGATCTCCCGCAGGCGCACCGCGACCCGAGCTTCGGCCGTGGTGCTCGCGGCCGCGCTGGGCGCGTTCAACCCGCTCACCGCCGCCGCGCAGACCGCCGGTAACCCGGACGACAGCTGGATGCCGCCGCCGGCGTCGACGAACCTGCCCGTCGACTCAAGTCGTCCGGACCAGAACTACACCAAGACGACCAACTGCGTGACCCGCGACCAGTCCACGAACGGCACGATCCAGCAACGGCCGTGGGCCCAGAGCTACCTCCAGATCGACCAGGCCCAGCGGCTGGTACAGGCCGACACGGGCAGCATGGGCGGCGGCATGAAGGTCGCGGTGATCGACACCGGGGTCACCCCGCACCCGTGGCTGAAGGTGGTCGGCGGCGGCGACTACGTCTCCAGCGAGAACGGGCTCGAGGACTGCGACGGCCACGGAACCGAGGTTGCCGGCATCATCGCCGCCAACACGCCGCCCGACATCGGGTTCAAGGGCGTCGCCCCGGACGCGACGATCGTGTCCATCCGGCAGACCAGCCAGGACTACGCGGTGGGCGGCCAGCAGTCCCAGTCGAACTCGGGCAGCCGCCAGCAGGGCGACGGTGCGGGCAACATCACCACCCTCGCCGAGGCCGTGATGCACGCCGCCGACCGCGGCGACATCAGCGTGATCAACATGTCGATCGACAACTGTCGGCCGGCGGACGGCTCCATCACCACCCAGGAACGGCAGTTGCAGGCGGCGATCCACTACGCCGTCGACGAGAAGAACATCGTGGTGGTGGCCGCGGCCGGGAACACCTCGAACACCTGCAAGCAGAACAACCAGCCCGATCCGAACCAGCCCCAGTCGATCGTGAGCCCGCCATGGTTCTCCGACGACGTGCTGTCGGTGGCGGCGATCCAGGAAGACGGCTCGGTGGCGCCGTTCAGCATGACCGGGCCGTGGGTGAGCGTGGCCGCGCCGGGCACCGACATCACCTCGCTGGACCCGTCGTCGCCCCCTTCGCCGAACCTGGCCAACCAGACTGTCGAGGGTGGCCAGACCGGGCCGATCCAAGGCACCAGCTTCGCGTCGCCCTACGTGGCCGGTCTCGCCGTTCTGGTCCGTGCCGAGTTCCCGAAACTCACCGCGCACCAGGTGATGCAGCGCATCGAGGCGACCGCGCAGCACCCGGGCGCTCCCGGCGGTCATGACCAGTACATCGGGTACGGGGTGATCGACCCGATGGCCGCGCTCACCGCGATCGTGCCCTCCGAGGAGGGCATCGCGCCGGCGACCGCCGAGCAACCGCCCTCCGGACTGCCGCCCGCCGAGCCGAAGGACTGGGTCCCGATGATCGTCGCGCTCGCCGGCACCGGCGGTGGCCTGCTCGTCCTGCTGATCACCATGTTCGTGCTGCGCACCATCCGCCGTAACCGGCCGGCCTGACCGGAGATCCCCGGCCGGAACGCCGAGCACGCGCTCCGGCCGGGGGAACCGGATCCCGAAGCGTGTGGCGGTTCCCCGAGCGAGCCGGGACAACGGCACCGAGGGACCGGCCAGCATGCCCCTGATGGGCCCCTGATGGGCCTCAGACGGGCCTCGACGGGCTTCAGACGGGCCTCAGGCGGCACAAAACCAAGGCCCCCCACCGGGAAATCCGGACGTTGTGTCCCGCTCCCGGTAGGGGGCCTTGAGCGTCTTCTCCGAGTCCGGCCCGAGTCTGGCGCGAACCAGACCCGGGCCGGTCGTCGTGGGTGGCTCGTCGTGGGTGGCTCAGCCGCCCGAGGAACTCGAAGCCGGTGCCTGACTTTGCTGCGCCGCCTGGCTCGGGTAGCTGCCCGTGCCCGGAACCACCTGGATGTCGTCGTAACTTCGCTGCGCGTCCTGAACGTTCAGCGAAGTGCCGGTCGGCAGCAACGAAAGGATGGCTTCCGGCGCGGGCCTCGGCGGCTGGTCGTAGAGCCCCAGTCCGGTGGCCGTGGCCACGTCCGGAATGCCGTACCGCGTACCGCTGTCGGTGACCAGGCTGATCGGGCCCTTGCCGATGGTGTCCGCGCCGGTCACGGACTGGACCACGGCGCCCTGGCCGGTCGGCATGTAGAAGTGGTCGATCTTGAGGCCGGTCGGCCCCGGCTCCCCGATGTCGATCAGGTTCTTACCCGCCGGCGTCGGGAGCGCCGAGCCCACGTAGAGCGCCGTGTGCGGCTGGTTGTTGACCAGGTCCCAGCCCAGGCACGCGGTGGGATACTGCCGGGTGTCCAGGATGGTCGGCACCACCGAAGGCATCGTGCTCACCGCCAGCGCTCCGTCGTCGCCCGGCTGCAGGTGCCGCACGTTGTTGGTGGCGGACAACGGAACCGAGGGCACCTGGGTCTGGGCGCCCGATTCCGAAGCGAAGATCATGTTGGCCACCGGCAGGGAAAGCTGCTGGATGCCGTTCGGCAGCAGCACGTACACCTCTTGCCCGCCGGCGTCGTTCACGGCGAACACGCTGCCGTTCGTCAGGCCCTGCGCACGCAATCCGGCGAAGTTCGCCGTGCCCCCCTTGTCGGGGATCGCCGGCACGGCCAGCGGACCGACCGGTGGGATCGCGTTGAGCAGACCGATCGAGACGTGACGCGGCACGGGGCCGTTCAGGTTGAAGGCCGTCGCGACCGCGGTGTCCGTCGGGTCGACCTCCGCGCGCACAGTGTTGTCCGCGTTCGGGTTGTTGGGGTCGGGCGGCAGTCGGTAGATGAGGTAGTACTTGTTGTCGTCCGACTGCACCAGGAATGCCTGGTTCTGAGCCAGTTCCTGCCCGAGGCTCGACACCCCGGCGAAGACCGTGGTCTCCCGGTGCGAGTTCTGCAGCTGGATGGCCGCGGGGAGCCGGGTGTCGATCACGATGTTGTCGCAGACGGCCCAGTTGTCCGAAATGCGTTGCGCCGCGGTCGGTAGCAGCTGCGGGCCGTCGACGATGCCCGTGCGGCGGCCACGCGGCATGCCCTCGAGGGCACTGTCCGGCACCACCGTGGGCGTCACCACTGTCGCCGACCCACCGCCCTGCTGCTGGGACATCAGCAGCAAACGGGCCGACGCGAGGTTGAACGTCGGTGTCAGCGTCGCGGGATTGCCCGAGACGACGTAGATCTGGCCCGAGGTCTGGCCGATCACGATCGCCGGGGCGCCGGGCACCGCGGGAGACGGGCTGATCAGGCCGAAGACGATGAACCCGACCATCCCCAGCAGACCGAGCAGAAACCCGACGATGGTCGCCCTCCCATGACTTCGCATGGGATCGTGCAACATCACCGAGTCACGGCGGACCAGCGCGGACTGCATGCGCCGCAGCACGAACCGATACGCCTGGACCTGAGACTTTGTTGTCGGCGTTGATGGCATTCTCGACCTACAGCTCCCCGAGTCGCGGTACGGTTTCGCAGGATAGCGGTACGAGAACCGGCTCAGTGTGGGTTTCTCCGAAACTCCGGTGACCATGCGTCCTCGGCCTCCGCTGTCGGGTACGCAATACGACGAGGGGAAGAGAACGCGCGGATGTCCGTCACCACTCCTCCACGTCCGGGCGGACCGCCCGGCTCACCGCCGCCCAGGGGACGCCCGGGCGGACCGCCGCCCCGTCAAGGCAGGCCAGGGGGACCGGCCGGCGGACCGGGAGGTCCGGCCGGCCCCCGCGGGCCGGCAGTCCCCGGCGGGCGAGGAGGTCCCGGCGGACCGGGTCCGGCCGGTCCCGGTGGCCCAGGTGGACCGGGCGGCCCCGGTGGACCGGGTGGTCCCGGCGGGCCTGGGGGTCCTGGCGGACCCGGACCGTCGTCGCAGCAGCCCGCCGGCCCACAGCCCACGCCGGTGGCACCCCCGGCCCGGCGGCGCCGGCTCGGCGCCAGCCTCGGCGGGCTGCCGGTCGGCAACGTGGTCGTCCTCGAAATCGGCCTCGCGATCGCGCTGATCCTGCTGACGATCAACAAGTCGCTGCTCTACATCGGGGCGGGCGTGCTCGTCGTCGCGCTGATCATCGCGATCCTGCGCTGGCGCGGAAAATGGTTCACCCAGTGGGTCGGCCTCACCCTGCGCTACCGGTTCCGCACCCACGACCGGGTTGCCACCCCGAAGCCGCCCAACGCCGAACCCGGCGCGAAGGAAAACGAGTCCGTCACCGGGCCCGAGGACGCACGCGTCAGTCTCCTGCGGCTGGTGGTGCCGGATCTGGTGGTGGCACACGGAACCGACCACGAACGCCAGCCGGTCGGCTTCGGCTGGCATGACGGCACCTGGACGGCCGTGCTGCTGGTCGAGCCGACCCCCGCGCTGATCACGCAGGCGGACGGGGCACCCAGCCTGCCACTGGCCGCGCTGGCACCCTGTCTGGAGGACCGCGGTGTCCTCCTCGACTCGATCCAGATGATCTGGCACACCTATCCGGGAAGCGCCGCGCTGCCCACCGAATCGCCCGCGCTCAGCTCGTACCTGGAAGTGCTCGGCCCGCTGCCGGCCGCGGCCCGGCGCACGACGTGGATCGCCGTCCGGCTGGATCCGCGCCGGTGCCCGGCCGCGATCCGGGAACGCGGCGGCGGCGTCGTGGGCGCGCACCGCGCGTTGATCGGCGCGCTGTCGCGGGTGCGCAACGCCTTGGAGTCCAAGGGGGTTCCCACCCGGCCGCTGAGCCCGGAGGAACTGCTGCGGGCCGGCATCTCGGCCGCGGAACTGTCCGCGGTGGCCGGGAACGGCAGCCGGGTCGGGATGAAGGAGAGCTGGACCAGTGTGACCGCGGCGGGCATCGGGCACGCCAGCTACGCCATCACCAGCTGGCCGAAGGGCAAGATCACGACCAGCCTGAACGCGCTGACCAGTGTGCGCGCGTTGTCCGCCACCGTCGCCATGGCGATTTCCCCGTCCGACGACGAGGGACAGATCGGCCTGCGCGGCGTCGTCCGGGTGAGCGCTCGCAACCCGCGCGAACTCGACTCGGCCGACGGCCAGCTCAAGAAGCTGGCCGACCGTGCCGCGGTTTCGCTCACGCCGCTGCGCGGACTGCAGGTCGACGGGCTCGCCGCCACGATGCCGATCGGAGGAACCGCATGAGCCTGCGGCTGCGTGACCCGGGCCAGAACAACGGTGTGGCACCGGAATTCACCGTGGACCCCGCGCTGCTGGACGCGGTCAGCCCGTCCGGCGACCGCGGCGGGATCGTGGTCGGCTCCGGCTTGAAGGGCGAGCCGCTGACGATCTCGGCGCTCCGCTCGACACCGACCAGGATCGTGCTGGTCGGTGGTCTGTACCTGGCGCGGCAGGTCGCCCTGCGCGCGATGGCCGTCGGCGCCTGGGTGGTGATCGCGACCGGCCGGCCGGCGGCGTGGCAGGTGCTGCCCCAGGCTGCCGGGAACCAGCCGAACGGCCGCCCGTCTCCCCTGGTGCAGATCCGGCGGCTGTCCCCGGTCGAGCTGCCCCGGCCGTCGGAGGACGCACCGCTGGTCGTGGTCACCGACGGAGGACCCACGCCGCAGGACCTGTTCCCGCCGCGGTCGCCGTGGCAGACGACCGTCTATGTGTTGCCGTACCTGCATCCTCAGGCCACGACCATCGCGAACGCCGCGGACATCGTCCTCATGCAACGGCTTCCGGTCGGCCAGGCCGAACTCGCCGCCCGGATCTGGCGCCTGCCCCCGCAGATGATGCGCCAGCTCACCGCGCTCAAGGACGATCAGGTGATCGCGCTGGGCCAGAACCTCTGGCGCCCGCTGCGGCTGGTCACCACCGCCAAGGAACAGCAGCTGCTGGGCCCCGTCCGCCGCGGCGACTGACGCCGTGGGGCCCGCTCGCCCGAGTGGGCCCCACACCTCCGCCGTCCGGAACTCGCGCTGCCTTCAGGTCTTGTCGCTACCGATGCTGGTCACAGCCGGTCCGCATGGCGCGAGTCCGCTCGGCGCGCGCGGAAAGCTCCTCGTCCGGCGGATAATCGACAGCGGCCAGCGTGAGCGCATGGGCCGGGGCGACATGGCTGTGCCGGACGCCGCCGCGCAGTATTTCCGCGGGCCACCCGACAGCGCGCTTCCCCTCGCCCACCTGCAGTATGGCGCCCACCAGGCTGCGAACCATCGAATGGCAGAAGGCATCGGCGGAAACGTCGGCCTCGATGAGGTGATCATCCAGGCGCCGCCAGGCAAAGCGCTGCAACTCACGGATCGTCGTGCTGCCCTCTCGCCGCTTGCAGAACGCGGCGAAGTCCTTGAGCCCCAGCAGGAACCCGGAAGCCTCGTTCATCGCCCCGACGGACAACGGGCGCCCGAAAGCCAGTGTGTCGCGGCGGCGCAAGGGATCCACGCCCCAGGGCGCGTCCGAGACGCGATAGCGGTAATGCCGGCGGATCGCCGAAAACCGGGCATCGAAGCCAGGCGGAGCCACCCGCACCGCCAGCACCCGCACATCCGGTGGCAGATAACGGTTCCACCGGCGGCAGATGCGACTCAGCTCCGGCATACCCCGCTCATCGACGGACACGTCGACGTGCACGACCTGACCGCTGGCATGGACACCGGCATCGGTACGCCCGGCCACCACCACCGAGCCCGGCACGGACTCGCCCGGCGGCTGTTTGGCGAGGGCGTCTTCAAGCAGGCCCTGGACCGTCCGGCGACCCGGCTGGCGGGCCCACCCCGAGAAGTCCGTGCCGTCGTAGCTGACATCGAGCCGGAGACGAACGAGCCCGCCGTTCCCGGAGGAAGCGGCGGGCTCGTCGGTGAAGCTGTCCAATCAGGACTCGTCCTTCTTGGTGTCCTCCGCCTCCGCGGTGTCCGCGGCAGCGTCCTCGGCGGGCTCCTCGGTCGCCTCGGGGGTGACCTCGGCGGCCGCCTCGACGTCCTCGGCCTCGGCGGTGGCGGTCTCCTCGACCTTGGCCTCCTCGGCGGGCGCCGCGTCCTTGGCGAACCGGGTGCCGCGAGCCTTCTCGGCCTCCGCAGTGACGGTCTGCTCCGCCACCAGTTCGATGACCGCCATCGGGGCGTTGTCGCCCTTGCGCGGCAGCGTCTTGGTGATGCGGGTGTAACCACCGGAGCGCTGCTCGAAGTGCGGGCCGATCTCGGCGATCAGCTTGTGCACCACGTCCTTGTCGCGGATGACCCGCTGGATCTGGCGCCGGTTGTGCAGGTCGCCACGCTTCGCCTTGGTGATCAGCTTCTCGGCGAGCGGACGCACCCGGCGGGCCTTGGCCTCGGTCGTGGTGATCTTGCCGTGCTCGAACAGCGACGTGGCGAGGTTCGCCAGGATCAACCGTTCATGGGCCGGCGAACCGCCGAGACGGGGGCCCTTCGTGGGGGTGGGCATTGCTTCTCCTCATTCAATGCTTGGTGCTTCGGCGGTCACCAGGAGTGCCCGCTCCGCAGTTCGCAACCGGCCTAGAGCTGCTCGGTCTCCGCGTAGTCCTGACCATCGTCATGACCATTGTCGTGGCCACCGTCATGGCCACCGTCGTGGCCGCCGTCAAGGCCGCCGTTGTGACCACCGTCCCGGCCGTTGTCCGAGATGGTGTCGACGCTCTCGGACCAGCTTTCGCCGTCGTAGCTGACGGCGGCCGCGGTCGGGTCGAACCCGGGCGGGCTGTCCTTGAGCGCAAGGCCGAGGCCGACCAGCTTCAGCTTCACCTCGTCGATCGACTTCGCACCGAAGTTGCGGATGTCGAGCAGATCCGCCTCGCTGCGCGAGACCAGCTCACCCACGGTGTGGATGCCCTCGCGCTTGAGGCAGTTGTACGACCGCACCGTG
>DASSAD010000315.1:0-4302 GCA_035685725.1 Amycolatopsis sp.
GATCAAACTCTCCAACAATGCATTAGAATTCAACCCGATGACTCACATCATCATCTCAAAGGAACCCAATCGGGGTTCACTTCAACTAAAGCTCTACTGGCTTAGTTCACTAGCACACTGTTGAGTTCTCAAACAACACGCGATTTTTGCTTCTTCTTGGTCCGGCGAAGCCAAGCCACTCGTGAATCCGGAGATTCATTCGACGGGGTTGGACTTCGTCCGACTGAGATCACCCACTCTACCACACTGGGTGGGAGCTTGGTTCGTGATCCCCTGCCTGGTATCCCTTGCCTTTCGGCCCGGTCTCCCTGGCGACATGGAAAAGATTACACGGCCGGAAACAGGCCCTCACACGGGGGTCCCCTAACCGGGGAACCGCAGGTCAGAGGCGCAGTCGGACCCCCGAGACGGTCCGCTTGCCCCGCCGCACGACGAGCCACTCGCCGTGCAGGGCGGTGGCCGGCTCCGGCCGCCACTCCTCGTCGGCGATCTTCACGTTGTTCACGTAGGCGCCGCCCTCCTTGACCGCGCGGCGCGCCGCACCCTTGCTGTCCACCACTCCCGCGGTCACCAGCAGGTCGACGATCGTCGGCCCATCGGCGAGCCGGACCTCGCCGGTGGGCACCTCGGCCATCGCCGCGGCCAGCGTCGCGGGATCCAGCTCACCCAGCTCGCCGCGGCCGAACAGCGCCTGACTGGCGGCGATCACCTGCCGGGTCTGCCCGGCTCCGTGGACCAGCGTCGTCAGCTCTTCGGCCAGCCGCCGCTGGGCCGCGCGCAGCTGCGGTTTCTCCGCCGTCAGCCGGTCGAGCTCGTCGATCTCCTCGCGGGAGAGGAAGGTGAACATGCGCAGGTAGGGCACGGCCTCGGCGTCGGCCACATTGACGAAGTACTGGAACCACGCGTACGGCGAGGTCATCGACGGGTCCAGCCAGAGATTCCCGCCACCGGTCGACTTGCCGAACTTGCGGCCCTCCGAGTCGGTCACCAGTGGCGTGGTCAGTGCGTGCACCGCGGCACCGTCGACCTTGCGGATGTAGTCCACCCCACCGACGATGTTGCCCCACTGGTCGGAGCCGCCGATCTGCAAGCGGGTGCCGTACTTCCGGTGCAGGCACAGGTAGTCGTAGGACTGCAGGAGCAGGTAACTGAACTCCGTGTAGGACATCCCGTCGGCGGCCAGGCGGCGCTTGACCGTCTCGCGGGCCAGCATCACGTTGATCGAAAAGTGCTTGCCGACCTCACGCAGGAAGTCCAGCGCCGACACGTCCTGGAACCAGTTGAGGTTGTTCTCGAGGATCGCCCCGGTCGCCGAATCATCGAAGGTGACGAACTTTTCCAGCTGTGTGTTGATCCGCTGCAGCCGCGCTTCGATGACCTCCCGGCTCACCAGTGTCCGCTCCCCCACGTCCCGCGGATCCCCGATCTGGCCGGTCGCACCGCCCGCCAGCACGATCGGCCGGTGCCCCGCACGCTGGAATCGGGCCAGGGTCAGCAGCTGCACCAGATTCCCGGCGTGCAGGCTGTCCGCGGTCGGGTCGAAGCCGCCGTAGAGCGTGAGCGGACCGGCATCCAGGTCCTTCCGCAGCGCGTCGAGATCGGTGGACTGCGCGAGCAGGCCGCGCCAGATCAGTTCGTCGAGAATGTGTTCGCTCACGACTCGATACTCTCTTACCAGGTCAACCGATTAGGTGGCGGGGCGCGCCCGCCCGCCGCGGCGATAGCCCGAAACCGCCGCCGCGCCGTCGATCCAGAAGCGCCACGGGGTGTCCATCGCGGCCGCGACGCCCACCCGCGGCCCGCTGCGGATCTTCGACCGGGGTACCTCTTCCCCGGCGAACAGGCGGACCGGGGAAGACGGCGACACCAGATCGGCACCGTTGTGCCCCGGCCCGATGCCGAGCGCGGAGGTCAGGCGCGCGGGCCCCCGCGCCAGCTCGACGTCGGTGCGCGCGGCCTTGCGGCGGGCCCGGGCCAGCTCGCCGCCGGAGATCACCTCCGCGGCCCGCAGCAGGACCGCCCCGGCGACGCCCTCCTCGGCCGCCACCACGTTCGCGCAGAAGTGCAGGCCATAGACGAAATACACATAGAGATACCCGGCCGGTCCCCACATCAGGAGATTGCGGGTGGTGCGCCCACGGTAGGAATGCGACGCCGGGTCCTCCTGGCCCCGGTAGGCCTCGACCTCGACCAGCCGCGCGGCGACGGTCCCGTCCGGGCCGGTCGTTTCGATCACCGCGCCCAGCAGCAGGCGCGCGAGATCCAGCGGGTCGAGCGCGAGCTCCTCCCGCGTGAACAACCGGCCACTCATCGGGCCCCTCCAGGAGGAAATGCGGCGCCACCGCGTTCGCCGCCCCCGCGGCCGACGCCGTGGTGGCGCCGCGCGATCACGAAGTGCCGGCCGGGCGCGCCCACTGCCGGAAACCGGCGACCCGGCCGACGAGACGGTCCCGCTGCTCGGCCACGCGAGCGGGCGCGGTGCCGCCCCGCGCGTCCCGCGAGGACACCGACCCCGCGACGGTCAGCACGTCCCGCACGCGCGGCGTGAGCGCGGGGTGGATCTTCTCCAACTCGTCGTCGGTGAGTTCCTCGAGCCCCACGTCGCGGGATTCGGCCATCCGCACGCACTCCCCGGCGACCTCGTGCGCGACCCGGAACGGCACACCCTGCCGGACCAGCCACTCGGCGATGTCGGTGGCGAGGGTGAACCCGGCCGGCGCCAGCTCGGCGAGCCGGCTGGTGTGGAAGGTGAGCGTGGCCACCATCCCGGCGATCGCCGGGAACAGCAGTTCCAGCTGGTCCACCGAATCGAAGACCGGTTCCTTGTCCTCCTGCAGATCCCGGTTGTAGGCCAACGGCATGCCCTTGAGCGTGGCCAGCAGGCCGGTCAGGTTCCCGATCAGCCTGCCCGACTTGCCCCGGGTCAGCTCGGCCACGTCCGGATTCTTCTTCTGCGGCATGATCGAGCTTCCGGTCGCCCAGGCGTCGTCGAGCGTGACGTACCCGAATTCCGCGGTGTTCCAGATGATCACCTCTTCGGCGATCCGGGACAGGTGCACCCCGAGCATCGCCACGACGAAGGCGAACTCCGCGGCGAAATCCCGCGACGCCGTTCCGTCGATCGAGTTCTCCACGCTGGCGTCGAAACCCAGCTCCCGCGCGACCGCCTCCGGGTCGAGCCCGAGCGAGGACCCGGCCAGCGCGCCCGAACCGTAGGGCGACTCCGCGGCACGGGCATCCCAGTCCCGCAGCCGGCTCACGTCGCGCAGCAGCGCGTGCGCGTGCGCCAGCAGGTGGTGCGCCAGCAGGACCGGCTGCGCGTGCTGCAGGTGCGTGCGGCCGGGCAGCACCGCGTCGGGGTGCCGGTCCGCCTGCGCCACCAGGGCGTCGACCACGTCCAGGGTGCCGGTCGCGACCCGGCGGGCCGCGTCCCGCAGCCACATCCGGAACAGGGTGGCCACCTGGTCGTTGCGCGAACGGCCCGCGCGGAGCTTGCCACCCAGCTCGCTGCCGGCCCGCTCGATCAGCCCCCGCTCCAGCGCGGTGTGCACGTCCTCGTCGGCCACGGTCGGGGCGAACGCGCCCGAGGCCACGTCTTCGGCCAGCACATCGAGTGCCCGCAGCATGCCCCCCAGCTCGTCGCCGGTGAGCAGACCGGCCTTGTGCAGCACGCGGGCATGGGCCTTCGACCCGGCGATGTCATAGGGCGCCAGCCGCCAGTCGAAGTGCGTCGAAGCGCTCAGCGCCGCCATCGCCTCGGCCGGCCCGCTCGCGAACCGCCCTCCCCACAGTGCCTGCGATCCCGTCACCCGGGCGCTCCTTCCGAAATGGTTCATCGTTTTTCGTGGTCAATGGTTCATCGTTTTTCGTGGTTGCCGCCGCGCCGCGCGCTCAGGCCTGCTGGTCGCGCTTCGCGGCGATCTTGGTCGGCAGGCCCCAGAGCTGGATGAAGCCCTTGGCCAGCGACTGGTCGAAGGTGTCGCCCTCGTCGTAGGTCGCGAGGCTGAAGTCGTACAAGGACCGCTCACTGCGACGGCCGGTGACCACCGCGGAACCCCCGTGCAGCCGCAGCCGGATCTCGCCGGAGACGTGCTCCTGGCTCTTCGCGATGAACGCGTCCAGGGCGTCCTTGAGCGGTGAGAACCACAGGCCGTCGTAGACCAGCTCGCCCCAGCGCTGCTCGACCTGCCGCTTGAACCGGGCGAGATCACGCTCGACGGTCACGTTCTCCAGCTCCTGGTGCGCGGTGATCAGCGCGATCGCGCCCGGTGCCTCGTAGACCTCGCGGCTCTTGATGCCCAC
>DASSAD010000316.1:0-3061 GCA_035685725.1 Amycolatopsis sp.
CGCGCCGCCGCCCCGCCGCCCGGTGTGCCGCCGGAGGCCGGGCACATCGGCACCGCGGTACGTGCCGCGACCGGA
The DNA here is from genome assembly GCA_035685725.1 of Amycolatopsis sp. Classification (GTDB taxonomy): domain Bacteria; phylum Actinomycetota; class Actinomycetes; order Mycobacteriales; family Pseudonocardiaceae; genus Amycolatopsis_E. The sequence goes on from DASSAD010000316.1 coordinate 76, forward strand.
ATGGTCCAATCCGGCAACGGAACGGCCTCGGCACCGACACCGCGGCCCCCGACACCGAGGCCGGTGACCGTGCCGGGCGTGACCGTGTCGGCCCCGCGCTGACGAGGGGGCGATCGTGACCACACCCGTCGCCCCAGACCAGCAACAGCAGAACACCGCCGAGGACGCCGCGACGGTCACCGCGATCGCCGCACTTCTCGCGGTGCCGTTCCCGCCGGTCGGGCGGCTGGTCACGCTGCTCACTCAGCACAGGGTGTCTCGGCCCGCGGCCCGCGCTGTGGTCGCGCTGGTGACCTCGGCCGGTCAGAACCCGGTGTTGCCGCTCGGCTCGGCCGGGCGCGGCATGCAGCGCACGAACCTCCTGCGGCGGGCTCAGTTCCTCCTGGGCGCCGCGAAGCGCCTCACTCGAGCATTGGGCACCAACCCGTCCAAGGACGCCGTCATGGGAGCGCTGAGACGCGAGCGGCAGTACTGGCGGCAGCACCTGCACGCCAGCGACCGCCGCACCCAGGCCGCCGCACTGGTCGACTCCATCGCCGACACCTCCAGCGGGCAGGTCACCGACCGAGAAACCGGCCGGGCGCGCCGTGTGCTCGGCTGGCGAGCAGTCCTGGACGAACGCACGACCCCCGACTGTCGCGCCGCCCACGGCCGCAACTTCTACACCGACCAGGAGCCGCGTATCGGCTGGCCAGGCACCGTCCATGCCCAGTGCCGATGCGGCCCGGTTCCGCCGTGGCCGACGCGCCAGCTCGTCGACGGCGGCCTACTCCCGCACCTGCCCGGCCGTACCCGCGAGGTCGCCGCATCCAACCCCAGGAGGTAGCCGTGGACGACCACACCGGCGGCATGATCGCCCTCGTCCCCACCGCCCCGGACGCGCAGAAACTCGCCGTCCCCGGCGGTGACCCGCAGCACGAGATGCACCTGACGCTCGCCTACCTCGGCGACAACGTCACCGGACTACCCGACCACCAGGTGTCCGCGCTCCAGCGCGGCACCGCCGCCATCGCCAAGCACCTCGGGAAATCGGTCGACGGCCAGGTGTTCGGGCACGCCGTGTTCAACCCGAACTCGAGCGAATTCGACCCGGCCCACGTATACATGGTCAACGGCCAGCTCGCGCCCGTCCGGGACGCGGCCCACCGGATCGCGCAGCGCGTGCTCGGCGACGCCTACCCCGCCCAGCACCCGACGTTCGTGCCGCACGTCACCGCTGGCTACAACCTGCCGGCCGGGAAGCTCAAGCACACCGGCCCGGTCACGTTCGACCGGCTGCGCCTGGCCCTCGGCGGGAAGGTCCACGACTACCCGCTCGGGAAGGAAGTCACGTTGTCCAACGCGCTCGAGCTGTCCGCCAAGACCCCCGCGCTGGCCAGCGTGCATCACCCGCTCGGCGATCCGGCCGGGCCCGGCCTGTTCAAGGTCAAGGGCCTGCAGCTCCCGGCCTACATCCAGAACATCGCCCGCGCCATCATGCGCGGCGGCGTGCCGGAGTCCCGCGCGATCTCCATCGCGATCGGCCGCGTCGAGGACTGGGCCACCGGAAAGGGCAAGGTCAGCCCGGAAGTGCGCGCGGCATCAGCCAAGGCGGTCGCCGAGTGGGAAGCCGCACGGGCACGCGCCAAGGCCAAGCCGAACGAGCATGCCCACGCGAACACTGCGCCTGCGGTTGAGCTGTCGCAGCCTCGCCGCCCGGTCGGCGACACCGGCGGCGGCCAGTGGTTCGGCGATGATCCGGCGACGCCACGCAGCGCACCGGTCCCGACCGTGAACCAGGAGCAGACGAAGACGGCCACCGCGCCGCTGGTGGAGCGGCTCTACAAGGTGTTCCTCGCCAAGGGTATGAAACCCGACGCGGCGCGCCGGTTTGCGCAGCAGGCGGCGGCGCGGCACCAGAAGACGGCGAAGACCGCGAACATGGCGGCCACGCGCGCCGCGGTGGACCTGGCGGTCCCGGTGCGGCTGCGCGCGAAAGCCCGCCAGAAGGCAGCCGACACCGGCGATGCGCTGCCGGACGGCTCCTGGCCGATCCGCACCCGCGGCGAACTGGGCGCTGCCCTTCGCAACTGGGGGCATGCCGTGCAGGCCGGAAACACCGGCGAGGTCAAGGCGCACATGCTCAAGCGCGCCAAGGCACTCGGCGCCTCGCAGGCCGCGCTCGACCACATCAAGCAGCTCAAGGAGTGACCAGCATGCCCACCCAGGTCCTCACCCCGCTCGACTTCGGGGCCACCACCAAGCTGGCTGGCCGGGTGTTCCGCAAGCAGATCCTGCCGGTCGGGTCGATCAACTACCAGGGCCGGCGGATCGAGTTCTCGCGCGAGAAGCTGGCCGCGATCGAGGCCGCCTACCGGGACAGCGCTTTCGACTTCGTGCCGCTGGTGCTCGCGGACGAGAAGAACACGCACACCATGGATCCCCGCGCGACCTCCGGCAAAGTGATCGACATGGAGTTGTCCGGGGATGGTCTGGACGTGATCGTGCAGGCCGACGACGAGGCCGCTCAGCTCCTGGAACGCCATCCGGAAATCGGGATCAGCGCGCGGATCCTCGAGAACTACGACCGCGCCGACGGCAAGAGCTATCCGGCTGCGATCCAGCACGCCCTGATCACCGCCGACCCGCGCATCACCGGTATGCGGCCGTGGGAGGCGGTGAACCTGTCCATCGAGGTCGACTCGACGCTCGACCTCACCGCGTCCACATTCGCCAACGACACCAAGGAGAAGCCCATGGCTCAGTTCACCGACGACGAACTCACGAAGCTGCGCAGCCTGCTGTCCGAGTTCGACAACGCCCCGGGCGGTACTCCCGACGAGCCCACCGAGGACGCGCCCAGCGGCACCCCGGCTGAGCCGGAGCTCACCGACGCGGAACTGGAGGCCATCGCGCTCGAAGCGCTGGCCGCCGAGGGAGGCGACGAGCCGGCCGAGGTCGCTCCGAAGCAGCCGGAGCCGGAACTGGTCACCGCCGCCAACGACAG
>DASSAD010000317.1:0-3748 GCA_035685725.1 Amycolatopsis sp.
GAGAGCCGCCGCTGCCCGTGGAAGGTGCACGTGACGCCGAACTCGGTCTCGATGCCAAAAATCCGCCGCTGCATTACTCAATGCTAGGCGCTTTCGGCCGATGTGCGGTGAGCCGATCGGGCGGCGGATCACCGCACAGTCCGTGGCCGGTGCCTTTCGGTGCGGTGTTCGATACCGCGGGCCGACCCGCACGCGAAAAGTCGGGAGACGGGTTTTCCCTGGTCAAGGCCACTCCAGCGGTTCCATCACCGGCCCCGCGCCACAGCCGGGAACACCGGATCCGCCGCCTCCGGACCCGTGCGCGGCGATTAGCCGCGAACCGGCCGCGTCACCGAACCGTTGTGGATCACACGGCCGTGCGGGTTCCGGCAAGGAAGTCACCACCGGCCCGCCACCGCCGTCCGCGGAAAACGGGGGTTCCCCGCGGACGGCGGCCAGTGCGAAAAAAGCGCCGCGACCCCGGTCAGCTCTCGCTCTCGGTGGCCTCGGTGGAACCGTCGGCGGGCTCCTCACCGTCATCGGTGGGTTCCGGCGCGGGCAGCAGGGCGTCCAGCGCGGCGCCGGTGATGCGGCGGAAGGCACGCTGCGGCCGCTCCCGGTCCAGCACCGCGACCTCCAGCTTGGCCTGTTCGCTGTCGCCGTTGGTCGACGACGCGCGCAGCGCCTCGACCGCGACGGTCAGCGCCCGCTGCAGCTCGAAACCCTCCTCGAAGCTCTCCTTGAGCTTGTTCGCGACCGGCTCGGTCTGCCCGCCCATCACCACGAACCGCGGCTCGTCGAAGATCGACCCGTCGTAGGTCAGCCGGAACAACTGGTCTTCCGCCGAGCTCGCGCCGACCTCGGCGACGCAGATCTCCACCTCGTATGGCTTGAGCTGCTCGGTGAAGATGCTCCCCAGCGTGGCCGCGTAGGCGTTGGCCAGCGCCCGCGCGCTGACGTCGCGCCGGTCGTACTGATAGCCCTTGAGATCGGCATGCCGGATGCCGGCCACCCGCAGGTTCTCGTACTCGTTGTACCGGCCGACGCCGGCGAAGGCGATCCGGTCGTAGATCTCGGAGAACTTGCGCAGGGTGCTGGACGGGTTTTCCGCTACGAACAGCACACCGTTGCGGTACTTCAACCCGACCACGCTGCGCCCGCGCGCGATGCCCTTGCGAGCGAGCTCCGAGCGTTCGCGCATCAACTGCTCAGGAGAGGCGTACAGCGGCATGGTCACGGTGCGTGCTCCAATGGTGCTCGAATGGACAAGGGACTCCTCAGCTCCGGCCCTGGCCGGCGCGCTCGGCACGGCCGGCGACGACCGACTCGGCCACCGCCATGGCCTGCTCGCCGGACAGTTTCTCGGCACCGCGCTCGGCGGTGACCGTCACGATGGTCGGGGAGATCCGCCGGATCACGTCCGGGCCACCGGTGGCGGAGTCGTCGTCCGCCGCGTCGTACAGCGACTCCATCGCCGTGCGCACCGCCGCCGCTTCGTCCGCGTCGGGATCGTAGAGCTTCTTCAGCGACGACTTGGCGAACAGCGATCCCGAACCGATCGCGTGGTAGCCGGCACTCTCCTCGTAGCGCCCGCCCGCCACGTCGAAGGAGACGATCCGGCCCGCCCGCTTCGGATCGTCGGCCTCGATGTCGTAGCCGACGAACAGCGGCAGCACCGCCAGCCCGCCCATGGCCATCTCCAGGTTGCCCTTGACCATGGCGGCGAGCTTGTTGGTCTTGCCGTCCAGGGACAGCGGGACGCCTTCGAGCTTCTCGTAGTGGCCGAGCTCGACGGCATAGAGCCGGACCAGTTCCAGTGCGATGCCCGCGGTGCCCGCGATACCGACCGCCGAATACTCGTCGGTGACGTACACCTTGTCCATGTCCCGCGTGGCGATCAGGTTGCCCGTGGTGGCTCTGCGGTCACCGGCGATCAGCACTCCCCCGGCGAAGGTGACGGCGACGATGGTGGTGCCGTGCGGCACGCCGAGGTCACCGGCCGCGCCCGGCGCGATCCGGCGGCTCGGGAGCAGGTCAGGCACCTGAACCCGGAGAAACTCGGCGAACGACGACGTCGTGGTCGAGAAGAAGGCTGCGGGCAGCGAAGATCCCGAAGGGCCCGGCTTGTTTTCCATACGTGCTCGTAGTTCCCATCCACGAAGAACTGTGCTGACGAAACGCTGTGCTGAACTGGTGCTGAACGAAGACTCTGTCGGACAACTGACTGGCTGAACGAGGGCCCCGTACGGTGCCGGCAAAGGGTGTCCTTGCCGGCGACTCGCACGGTGATCGCGTCACCAGGGCGTGCGTAAGGTTAGCGTCCGACGCGCCACCCTCCGCCGCCCCGGCGCGCGAAGATCACTATTCGCCGCCCTTTTGCACGTAGGCGCGGACGAAGTCCTCGGCGTTCTCCTCCAGCACGTCGTCGATCTCGTCCAGGATGGTGTCCACATCCTCGCCAAGCTTCTCCCGGCGCTCCTGCCCGGCCGGCGCCGCGCCCTCCAACTCCTCGTCGGAGTCCCCGCCGCCGTGCTTTTCGATCTTTTCCTGAGCCATCTCGCCTCCCGGTGAGCTGTTGCTCTTTAGCCTACCCAGTAGACCCGACACTCTGCGCTAGTCCGAGCCGGTCAAAGCCTCCACCAGTTGCTCCGCCGTCTCCGACTCGTCGAGCAGCCTGCCGACGTGTGCCTTCGTCCCGCGCAGGGGCTCCAACGTGGGGATACGCACCAGTGACTCCTTGCCCACATCGAAGATCACCGAATCCCAGGACGCGGCCGCGATCGACGCCGCGTACTTCTCCAGCGTCCGGCCCCGGAAGTAGGCGCGCGTGTCCAGCGGCGGCTGGGTGATCGCGGCCTGCACCTCCTCCTCGGTGACCAGCCGCTTCATCGACCCACGCGTCACCAGCCGGTTGTAGAGACCCTTGCCCAGCCGGACGTCGGAATACTGCAGGTCGACCAGGTGCAGGCGCGGCGCGGCCCACCCGAGGTTGTCGCGCGCCCGGTAGCCCTCCAGCAGGCGCAGCTTGGCCGGCCAGTCGAGCCGGTCCGCGCAGTCCGCGGGATCGTGGGCCAGCGCGTCCAGGATCTCGCCCCAGACCCGCAGCACCTCCTTCGACTGCGCGTCACCGCCCGTGCGCTCCAGGTGAGCGGCCGCCAGCTCGTGGTAGGCGAACTGGAGATCGAGACCGGAGTACTTCCGCCCGTTGGCCAGCGGCACCTTCACCTTCAGCGTCGGGTCGTGGCTGATCTGGTGCACCGCCCGCACCGGCTCGTCGAGCTTGAGGTCGTCGAACCGCTCGCCGGCCTCGATCATGTCCAGCACCAGCGCGGTGGTGCCGAGCTTGAGATAGGTGGAGTACTCGGCCAGGTTGGCGTCCCCGATGATGACGTGCAGCCTGCGGTACTTGTCGGCATCGGCGTGCGGCTCGTCACGGGTGTTGATGATCCCCCGCTTGAGGGTGGTCTCCAGGCCCACCTCGACCTCGATGTAGTCCGAGCGCTGGGAAAGCTGGAAGCCCGCGTCCTCACCCTGCGGTCCGACGCCCACCCGACCGGACCCGGTGACCACCTGGCGTGACACGAAGAACGGCGTCAGGCCCGCGATGACCGCGGTGAACGGGGTCGAGCGCGACATGAGGTAGTTCTCGTGCGTGCCGTAGCTGGCGCCCTTGCCGTCCACGTTGTTCTTGTAAAGCTGCAGGGGCGGCTGGCCGGGCACGGTGGCCGCCTTGATCGCGGCCTGCTCCATCACCCGCTCCCCCGCCTTG
>DASSAD010000318.1:0-8913 GCA_035685725.1 Amycolatopsis sp.
TCACCCACCCAGGTCACCTTCGAACGCCGGATCGGTCCCCTGCAGGCGACCGCGATCAACATGACCCAGATGTGCGGCATCGGCCCCTTCGTGACGATTCCCGCGATGGTCGCGACGATGCAGGGCCCGCAGGCGATGTTCGGCTGGGTCATCGGCGCGGTCATCGCGCTCGCGGACGGCCTGATCTGGGCCGAACTCGGCGCCGCGCTGCCCGGCGCCGGCGGTACCTACCTCTACCTGCGCGAAGCGTTCCAGTACCGCACCGGACGCCTGATGCCCTTCCTGTTCGCCTGGAGCGCGGTGCTGTTCATCCCGCTGATCATGTCCACCGGGGTGATCGGCCTGGTCAGCTACCTCGGCTATCTGGTGCCGGGGGTGGTCGGCGCGGACGGTGGCCTCACCCCGCTCGGACACGTCATCGGCGTCGCGATCGTGGCGATCGTGGTGTTCACGCTCTACCGCAGGATCGGCGAGATCGGGAAGCTGACGACCGTCCTGTTCGGTGTCATGCTCTTCTCGGTCCTCGCGGTCATCCTCGCCGCCTTCACCCACTTCGACAGCGGGCTGGCGTTCGGCTTCACGCCCGGCGCGTTCGGTTCCGGCGGCGCGTTCTGGAGCGGACTGGGGGCGGGCCTGATCATCGCGATCTACGACTACCTCGGCTACAACACCACCGCCTACCTGGGCGCGGAGATCCGCCAACCCGGGCGGAACCTGCCGCTGTCCATCGTCGTCTCGATCCTCGGGATCATGGGCCTGTACTTCCTGCTCCAGGTCGGCGTGCTCGGCGCGATCCCGTGGACGGAGATCAAGGACTCCAGCTCCATCGCTTCGCTGGTGCTGGAGCGGACCTGGGGGAGCGTGGCCGCCAAGATCCTCACCGGCGCGATCGTGATCACCGCGTTCGGGTCGATCTTCGCCGGTCTCCTCGGTGGCTCCCGGGTGCCCTACGAAGCCGCGCGCGACAAGCTCTTCCTGCCCTGGTTCGGCCGGCTGCACCCGAAGCTGCACTTCCCTGCCGTCGGGCTGCTCGCGATGGGGGTGATCACGGCCGCCGGTTCGCTGTTCAGCCTCACCGACGTGATCAACATGGCGCTCGCCGTCCTGGTCATCGTGCAGTCGCTGGCCCAGGCCGCGGCGATCGTCGTGTTGCGGCGGCGGCGACCCGAACTGAAGCGTCCGTACCGGCAATGGCTCTATCCGCTGCCGACGCTCGTGGCGCTGGCCGGCTGGGTCTACATCTATGTCTCGGCCAGCCGGCTGTCGGTCTGGCTTTCGGTGGCCTGGATCCTGGCCGGTGTGATCGCCTTCCTGGTCTGGGCGAAGGTCGAGCGCACCTGGCCCTTCGGGGACAAGCGGCCGGGGGCGGCGATCGCGTGCTGAAAAAGGCATTCGGAGCGGTCCTGCTGCTGGTTTCGGCGCTGCTCACCGCGCCGGGTGCGGTGGCCACGGCGAGTCCCACCGGTCTGATCACGCTCGGCACCCAGGGCTGGCAGGTGCAGAGCAGCGCGGTCGCAACCCAGTCCGCGCAAGAGGTGTCCAACCCCGCCTTCACCGCGACCGGCTGGCTCCCGGTGAAGCCCGACGACACTGGGGCGCCCGGCACGGAGATCAACGCGCTGCTGCAGAACGGCGCCTGCCCCAACGTCTTCTACAGCGACAACATGCTTACCTGCTTCGGCTACACGGACAAGGTCGGCCCGGTGACCGTGGCGCGGTTCGCGGTCCCGTGGTGGTTCCGCACCGAGTTCACCCTGCCGGCGCAGCAGGACGCGAAACTGATCATCCCCGGTGTCGTCGGGGAAGCCGATGTCTGGGTGAACGGCAGCCTGGTGGCCGGGCGCGACATCGTCAGCGGTGCTTTCGCCGGGCACACCTTCGACGTCACCTCGCTGGTCCATCCCGGCCGGAACGTCCTGGCGATCAAGATGTATCCCAACGACCCGACCACCATGTACACGCTGGACCAGGTCGACTGGGGGCAGATCCCGCCCGACAACGACACCGGCATCGCCAACCCTGTCCAGCTGCAGCTTTCCGATGCGCTGACCGGGTCGAACGCGCATGTCGTCCAGCAGAACGCGACGGACCTCAGCAGTTCGACGCTGACCGCCAAGCTCGACGTGACCAACAATGCGCAGCGCGCGCAGCAAGGCGAGGTCAGCGCCACGATCACGCCGCCCGACGGCGGATCGCCGATCGTGGTGCGCAAGACGGTCACCGTCGCGGCGTCGAGCACCCAGACCGTGGTGTTCGCCCCGGTCACCATCGCACATCCGCGTCTGTGGTGGCCGTACTCGATGGGCGATCAGCCGCTGTACACCCTGGGCACCACGGTTTCCCAGAACGGCCGGGTGTCCACGACCTCCAGCGACACCTTCGGCATCCGCACCGTCACCTCCCGGCTGATCGGGAAATCACCGCAAGCGCCCGACGGCTCGCGCGTTTTCGCCGTCAACGGCAAGGAATTCGTGTTCCGTGGCGGCGGGTACGCGCCCGACCTCTTCCTCCGGTACTCGAAAACCGATGTGGCGCACCAGATCGCGCTGATCAAGAGCCTCGGGCTGAACGGGGTCCGGCTCGAAGGCCACGACATGCCCTCGGACTTCTACGAGCAGATGGACCGCGCCGGTGTGCTCGTCCTCGGCGGTTTCCTCTGCTGCGACGCCTGGCAACCCGATTCGGAGGCCGGCCTGACCGAGCGGGACTTCCAGATCATGCACGACTCGGCTCTGAGCATCGGCGAGCGCGAGCGGAATCACCCGAGCGTCATCGCCTACGGCTGGAGCGACAACGCGCCCTTGCCGCGCCAGGAAAGCGAGTCGCTGGCCGCGTTCGCCGAGGCGGACTTCCAGGTGCCGATCATCGCTTCCGCCGAGTACAAAACCACGGACACCCTCGGTCCCTCGGGCGAAAAGGAGGGACCCTACGACTGGGTGCCGCCGAGTTACTGGTACGACAGCACGCACTTCGATCCCACCGATCCGAGCCGGACGAATGTCGGTGGCGCCTGGGGTTTCGCGAGCGAGCAGAGCGCCGGCGACACGGTGCCCACGCTCGATTCGCTCCGCCGGTTCCTCTCGCCCGAGGAACAGGCGAAGCTCTGGCAGGACCCGGAATACAACCAGTATCACGCCAATTTCGAGCCGGGCCATGGCGGTTACGCCTTCGGCACCCTGTACACCTTCGACACGGCGCTGGCCGCACGATACGGGCAGTGGTCCGACTTGAGCAGTTACGTCGAGCTGGCGCAGCTGGCGAACTACGAGAACACCCGTTCCCAGTTCGAGGCGTTCCTCGCGCACTCGACCGACCCGTCGAACCCGTCGACGGGAGTCGTGTACTGGCAGCTCAACAAGGGCTGGCCCACGCTGTTGTGGTCGCTGTACAACTACGACGGCGACCAGCCGGGCGCGTTCTACGGCGCGCAGGAGGCGAACAAGCCGCTGCACGCTCTGCTCAGCTACGACGACAACACCGTGACAGTGGACAACCTGGGTGCGGCGACGCAGAGCGGTCTTTCGGTGCGGGCCAAGGTCTACGACCTCGACGGAACGGCGCTCGATGATCAGCAGGCGAACGGGATCACGGTGCGCAGCCAGCAGGTCATGGGCGATGTGCTGAAGCCGAAACTGCCGACGACCGGCGGGGCGTACTTCGTCGAACTGCAGGTCAGCCGGAACGGGCAGCTGATCGACCGCAACGTCTACTGGCGGTCCACTCGCCCTGATCTGGTGAACTGGGCGGCCACCCAAGGAAATCCGCAGGCGACCATGCTGCAGTACGCGGACCTGCAGGGCCTGCGCACGCTGCCACCGGCGAGTGTCGGCGTGCGGGCCACGACCACGGCGCCCGGTACGACCTCGGTCACCATCACCAACACCTCGAAGGGGGTGGCGTTCTTCCTGCGCGCGGACATCCCGCAGGCGCCGTCGGCGACCTGGGACGACAACGACATCGTGCTCTGGCCCGGCGAGTCGCAGGTGGTCACCGCGCACTACGACCCGGCCGAGCCGCGCGCGGCGAAACCCAGGGTCACGGTCTCCGGATTCAACACCACGACGGTGACCGCCGGGTGAAGCCGGGGGCGGGTGAGCCGGCCGATCCGGTGCTCGGCATCGACTTCGGCGGCACGAAAACGGCGATCGGGCTCGCGGACCACGCCGGCTGTCTGGTGCGGCAGGCGCGCCTGAGCACCGAGGCGGAGGCCGGAGCCGAGCAGGTCGTCGCGCGTGCTTTGGCGGCCGCACGCGACCTGCTCGGCGAACGGAAACCAGCCGGGGTCGGCGTGGTCAGCCCCGGGATCGTGCTGCCCGAAAAAATCCTGCTCGCGCCCAACGTGCCCGGCTGGGAGCGGCTGCGGCTGCGTGATCTGGTCGCCGCCGAGTTCGGCCCCGCGGTCGCCGTGGGCACCGACGTCAAGGCGGCCGCGCTCGCCGAAGCACGCTGGGGCGCGCTCGCCGGAGCCGACCCCGCCGTGTTCCTCTCGCTCGGCACCGGTATCGCGGCCGCGATCGTCGTCGGCGGACAAGTGCTGGGCGGAGCCAACGGCGCGGCCGGGGAGATCGGCTACAACCTGCGCGGTACCGCCGATACCGCGTCGTTCGCCACCGGGTCGGCCCCGCTCGAAGAAGCCGTCGGCGGGCGAGGACTCGGCCGCCGGGCCGGCGAGCGCCTTGGCCGCCCGGTCACCGCGGCCGAGGTGTTCGACCTCGCCCGCGACGACGCGGTCGCCGAGGTACTGGTGTCCGAGGTCCTGGACGAGCTGTCGATGCACGTGGCGAACCTCGCGATCGCGATCGACCCGCGGCGCATCGCGGTCGGGGGCGGTCTGCTGGGCTCGGCCGGCATCGTGCTCCCCGCGCTGCGGGAACGCCTGGCCGCGGCCGTGCCGTTCCCACCCGAACTCGTCGCCGCGCGCTTCGGACAGGACGCCGCCTTGCACGGGGCGATCGCGCTCGCCACGGAGCACTCGATGGGCCACCCTCGGGACCGTTCAGTGGACTATCGGAGTGGGCCGGGCCGGACCCGCCCGATCACCGGATGACGGCGTTGGCCTTGCCGAGGACCGTCTTTCCGTCGAACCTGGCGGTGATCGCGACGCGGGCGGTGCCGTCCTCGCGGACCTCGTCCACCTTGCCGCTGAACTCGACCACGGCGCCCTCGTCGCCGTCCGGCACCACGACGGGCCGGGTGAACCGGACTCCGTAGGACATCAGCCGGCCGGGGTCCCCGAGCCAGTCGGTGACCATCCGGCCGCCCAGCGCCATGGTCAGCATGCCGTGCGCGATCACGTCCGGCAGGCCGACGTCGGTGGCGAACCGTTCGTTCCAGTGGATCGGGTTGAAGTCCAGCGAAGCCCCCGCGTACCGGACCAGCCGGTCCCGGGTGACCCGTATCCGCAGCGGGGGCAGTTCCTCGCCCTTGGTGTAGCTCATGCGCCCTCCCCGCGGACGACGAGTTGCGCCCGGGTCGTGCACACCGGTTCGCCCTTGGTGGTGGTGATCTCGGCGCGGATGTTGAGGAAGTCGTTGCCGGCGCGGGCCATGATGTCCTCGATGTGCATGGTCAGCTCGAGTTCGTCACCCGCGTGCACGGGACGCGTGTAGCTGAAGCTCTGGTCGCCGTGCACCACGCGGGAGTAATCGAGGCCGAGTTCGGGATCGTCGGTGATCCGGGCGATCGCCGGCAGGTTGATCACCGTCAGGAAGGTCGGCGGCGCGATGACGTCCGGGTAACCCGCGGCCTGTGCCGCGTCCGGGTCGCGGTACAACGCGTTGTCATCACCGATCGCGTCAGCGAACTCCTTGATCTTTTCCCGACCCACGACATAGCTTCCCACCGGCGGAAAGCTCCGCCCGATGAACGACTGGTCCAATGGCACCCACGCAGGCTACCGTCCCCGGCCTGCGCAAACGCGCCCGCGTGGCCCGATCACTCCATCAGGCAAGCGTGCGGGCCGGGTCAGCGGACCACCCCGAGCACGGCGTCGGCCATGGCCCGCTCGCCCTTGGCGTTGGGGTGCAGTGGTGCCGCGGACGAGGTCGGCACCAGATCCTCGACCCATTTCGTGCCGGTCTTGGTGCACATGTCGTGGCCCTTGCTCGGCGTCGCGGTGTCGGCGAAACCGGCCTCGTGCGCCTTCGCCTGCGCGGCGAGCATGCTGTTCATCTTGGCTTCCGAATCGCGCACGTACGCGACATCGTCGGGGCCCAAGGGGAGAAAGGGCCAGCATCCGGTGCCATCCGGCAGAGCGGTGGGATAGCCGACCACGACCACCCGTGCCTTCGGGGCCTTCTGGTGGATCCGGTCGAGCACGGCGCCGATCTTGGGCGCGGTGGCGGCGACGCGGTCGGCGAGCTGGTCGTCGCCGCCCGCGGTCAGCCGGGCCTTGCACGGCGAGGACTTGGGGTCGACGGTCACGCATTCCCGCACCAGGTCGATGAACCCGACATCGTTGCCGCCGATGCCGAGGGTGACCAGGGTGGTGCCGGAGTTTGCCGCGTCGAGCTGCGGCGGGTTAGTGCCGTTGTCCGTCTTCTGGGCACCCGTCATGTTCGCGGTGGTCGCCCCGCTGCAGCTGACGTCGACGAACTCGGCGGGGTTGAGCTCGGCGGCGATCAGGTGCGGATAGTTGTTGTCCGACCGGTCGCAGCCAGGGGGAGCGCCCGCCTGTGTCCCCGTCTGGGGCGCCGAGGTGTACGAGTCACCGAGCGCCACATAGCGCCCGGTGCCGCTTTCCGTGCTCGATCCCGGTGGTGCCGGTGGGGTCGCCGACGAGTTCTGCTGTGACCTGAGGTAGCCGAAGCCGATCAGGCACGCGACGATCACGACGACGACCATGCCCCCGCTTCCCTTGCTTGCCACGATGTCGTTTCTACGACATCCGCGGCCGGGGATCGCGGGCCGAACGGGTGACTACTTCGCTTCGGCGAGAAGATTCCCGACCCGGGTGACGCCCTCGGCGAGATCGGATTCGGCCAGGGCATAGGAAAACCGGAAGTAGCCCGGGGTGCCGAACGCCTCGCCGGGCACGATGGCCACCTCCGCCTCGCGCAGGATCAGGTCGGCCAGTTCGAGCGTGTCCGCCGGCCGCTCACCACGGATTTCCTTGCCCAGCACGGCCTTCACCGACGGGTAGGCGTAGAACGCGCCGTGCGGGTTCGGGCATTCGACGCCCGGGATCTCCGAGAGCATCGACACGATCAGCTTGCGGCGCCGGTCGAACGCCGCCCGCATCTCGTGGACGGCGTCGAGCGGGCCCGCGACCGCGGCCAGCGCCGCCCGCTGGGAGACGTTCGCCACGTTGCCGCACAGGTGCGTCTGGTAGCTCGACGCGGCCTTGATCACATCCTGCGGCCCGATGATCCAGCCGACCCGCCAGCCGGTCATCGAGTAGGTCTTCGCGACACCGTTGAGCACCAGGGTCCGGTCGGCCATCTCGGGCACCACGACGGGCAGCGAGTGGTTCTGCACGCCGTCGTAGACCAGGTGCTCGTAGATCTCGTCGGTGATCACCCAGATGCCGTTCTCGTGCGCCCACCGGCCGATCGCCTCGATCTGCTCCCGCGGGTAGACGGCGCCGGTCGGGTTCGACGGTGAGTTGAACAGCAGCACCTTCGTGCGCTCGGTGCGCGCCGCCTCCAGTTGCCCGACGGTGACCAGATAGCCGGTCGACTCGTCGGCGGTGACCTGCACCGGCACGCCGCCGGCGAGCTTGATGGACTCGGGGTAGGTGGTCCAGTACGGCGCGAGCAGCAGCACTTCGTCGCCAGGGTCGAGCAGCGTCGCGAAGGCGGAATAGACCGCCTGCTTCCCACCGTTGGTCACCAGCACCTGCGACGAGGCGACCTCGAAGCCGGAGTCGCGCAGTGTCTTGGCGGCGATGGCTTCCCGGAGCTCCGGCAACCCGGCGGCGGCCGTGTAACCGTGGTTGGCCCGGTCCCGCACCGCGGCCGCGGCGGCCTCCACCACATAGTCGGGAGTCGGGAAGTCGGGCTGCCCCGCGCCGAATCCGATCACCGGCCGGCCCTCGGCCTTGAGCGCCTTGACCTTCGCGTCCACGGCGAGGGTCGCCGACGGCGTGATACCGCCGATCCGAGCGGAGATACGAGGTCTGGCGGTGACGGTCGAGGGAGAGCTCATGTCCACCATGGTGGCACGTGTGTTATGTGATCAAGTACGCAGGGCGGTCCCCCGGACGGCCCGGGGAGGGCTCGGTTGCGGGCCCGTCCGGGGCTTGCCGTAGACTCCCGAAATTGGGACGTCCGGCACTTCGCTCCACGGGGACGTGGGGCTGGTGGAGGGTGTCCTGCTAGGGATGGAAGACCGGTCGGAGCGACTGGCCGATAGGATCTTCCGGACGAGCGAGGTTTGCTCGAAGGGGTGTAGCTCAATTGGCAGAGCAGCGGTCTCCAAAACCGCAGGTTGCAGGTTCAAGTCCTGTCACCCCTGCGTCGACATAGGCGGTTCAACGGAAGGTCGATCGCAAGCGACTGGCTCGATCTTCCGGGAAACACGGAGGAGTGGTCGTGAGCGACAGCGACGCCAGCGGCGAGAAGGGCCAGGACCAGGAGTCCGAGCAGGCTCCTCGTCCGGTCACCGCCGCGGCTCGGCGTGAGCGCCGCACCTCCGCGCGTCCCGCGGGGAAGGCGTCGGCGAAGGAAGCCGACAAGACGCGCCCGGCGGTGAAGGCCGCGTCGGTGACCGACGCGGCCGAGACCGCCAAGAAGGGGCGGGCGACCCCGAAGCGGGATCGCAAGCAGAAGAAGGCCTCGCCGCTGGCGAGGCTGGTGCGGTTCATCCGCGAGGTGTGGGCGGAGCTGCGCAAGGTCATCTGGCCGACGCGGAAGCAGATGGTCACCTACACCACGGTGGTGCTGGTCTTCGTGGCCGTCATGGTCGCGCTGGTCT
>DASSAD010000319.1:0-16852 GCA_035685725.1 Amycolatopsis sp.
GGCGGTGATCACACCGATGGCGGGCACGATCAGCGGGAACAGCAGGCCGTCCTTGCCGAAGGCCGTGCTGCCGAGGATGAGCGCCGCGACAAGCATCACCGCATAGGACTCGAACAGGTCCGCCGCCATCCCGGCGCAGTCCCCGACGTTGTCGCCGACGTTGTCGGCGATCGTCGCCGCGTTGCGCGGGTCGTCCTCGGGAATGTTCTGCTCGACCTTGCCGACCAGGTCCGCGCCCACGTCGGCGGCCTTGGTGAAGATGCCGCCGCCGACCCGCATGAACATGGCGATCAGGGCGGCGCCGAACCCGAAGCCCTCCAGGACGTTGGGCGCCTGGCCGGCGTAGGCCATCACCACGATCGCGGCGCCGAACAGGCCGAGCCCGACGGTGATCATGCCGACCACGCCGCCGGTCCGGAACGCCACGCGCATCGCCGTCTCACGCCCGCCCGGCTCGCGCGAGGCGGCGGCGACCCGCAGGTTCGCCCGCGTCGCCAGCCACATGCCGAGATAGCCGATGCTGAACGAGAACACCGCACCGACTAGGAAGAACAGCGAACGGCCGATCCGCTCGCCCCAACTGTCCGCCGGTAGCGCGAACAGCAGCAGGAACACCACCACGCCGAAGATGGAGAGCGTCCTGCGTTGCCGCTTGAGGTAAGCGGCCGCACCTTCCTGCACCGCTTTGGCGATCTCCTGCATCTTGGCGGTGCCCTGGCCGGCGGCCAGCACCTCCCTGAGCAGGACATAGCCGATCGCCAGTGCCGCGAGGGCGACCACGGCGACCACGGCCAAGATGCCGTAGTCACCTCCGGAGAGCTCGAGACCCTCCGCGAGGAATTGCCCGGACATCCGTCCTCCTGGAAACGTCGCCTGGTGCCAACGACGGCTTTCGCTGCGGACAGCCTTGCCGACGCTGGCAGGGATCTACACCACAAGTGGTGCCGGTTTGCCGGAGTGTATTGGTAATGGAGGTGACACGGTCAGGGCGTCCCCATACGAACACTCTCCGTGTATGTGAGACTGCTCACTGCTGATGAACCTTTCGGCGTCGCGCCGACCTGTCGTACCCCTGTGTCACCCTGGGAAACGTGCTGGAAAGCCATAACCAGGAGGTGGGAACCGGGGTGAGGACCACACGGGCGCGACGGCTGCTCACCCGGGTCACCGCGGGGATCCCGCAGGCGGCCGACCCGGTGACCCATGTGGCCGAGCTGTCGGCGCGGCGGGCACGGTTCGCCGAGTGGCCGTCGTGGGCCGACGCGCGCGTGATCGCCGCGGTCCGGTCGTCCGGCGTCGAACGGCCGTGGGCGCACCAGATCGAGGCCGCGACGCAGGCCTTCGCCGGCCGGAACGTGGTGATCTCGACCGGGACGGCCTCCGGGAAGTCACTGGCCTACCAGCTTCCGGTGCTGTCCACCCTCGCCACCGACGAGCGCGCGTGCGCGCTCTACCTGTCGCCCACCAAGGCCCTCGGCGCGGACCAGCTGCGGGCGGTGTCCGCCCTGGACGTGCCGGGAGTGCGGGCCGCGTCCTTCGACGGGGACACCCCGATGGCGGAACGGGACTGGGTGCGCGCGCATGCGCGGTGGGTGTTCACCAACCCCGACATGTTGCATCGCGGCATTCTCGCCGGCCATGCCCGATGGGCACGCCTGTTTCGCAGGCTCGCCTACGTGGTCGTGGACGAATGCCACAGCTACCGCGGCGTGTTCGGTTCGCATGTGGCCCTGCTCTTGCGTCGGCTTCGGCGGGTGGCCAGGTACTACGGCGCTTCACCGGTGTTCGTCCTGGCCTCGGCGACCACTGCCTCCCCCGGCGAGTTCGCCGCCAGGCTGACCGGCGAGGACTGCGTACCCGTGGCCGAGGACGCCTCGCCGCGCGGAGCGCGCGTGGTCGCGCTGTGGGAGCCGCCGCTGCTGGAAGACCTGATCGGGGAGAACGGTGCGCCGGTGCGCCGTTCCGCCGGCGCCGAGGCCGGCCGGATCCTGGCGGAACTGGTCGTCGAGGGGGCCCGAACGCTGGCTTTCGTGCGATCGCGCCGGGGCGCCGAGCTGACCGCGCTGGGCGCCAAGAGACTCCTGTCCGAGGTGGACACGAAGCTCGCCGGACAGGTCGCCGCCTACCGTGCCGGTTTCCTGCCCGAGGAACGGCGCGCGGTGGAACGTGCCCTGCTCTCGGGCGAGTTGCTGGGTGTCGCGACGACGAACGCGCTCGAACTCGGCGTGGACATCGCCGGGCTCGACGCCGTGGTGCTGGCCGGGTATCCGGGCACGCTCGCGTCGTTCTGGCAGCAGGCCGGGCGCGCCGGCCGGGCCGCCGACGACGCACTGGTCGTGTTCGTCGCCCGTGATGATCCGCTGGACACCTATCTGGTGCATCACCCCGCCGCGATCCTGGAACGCCCGGTGGAAACGGCCGTGCTGGACCCAGCGAACCCGTATGTGCTCGCCCCGCAGCTGGCCTGCGCGGCGGCGGAACTCCCGCTCACCACGGGAGAGCTGGACGGCTTCGGCGGCGCGACCGCGCGGGACGTGCTCGACTCGCTGGTGGCGGACGGGGTGCTGCGCCGCAGGCCGAGCGGCTGGTACTGGACGTCGCGGGACCGGCCGCACTACGAGGTGGACATCCGCGGATCGGGCGGCGAGAAGATCGCGGTGGTGGAGGCGGACACCGCACGGCTGCTCGGCACGGTGGACCCCGGTTCGGCCTGCACCTCCGTGCATCCGGGTGCGGTGTACCTCCACCAGGGTTCCTCGTACGTCGTGGACGAGCTGGATCTGGAATCCGGCATAGCGCTGGTGCACGCCGAGGATCCGGACTGGACGACGTCGCCGCGCGAGGTGGCCGACATCGCGGTGCTGAACACGCACGAGCGAATCGACTACGGCGAAGTGAGCGTGTGCCTCGGGGATGTGGCGGTGAGTTCGCAGGTCGTCGGTTACCTGCGGCGACGACCGTCCGGGGAGATCCTCGAGCATGTCGCGCTCGACCTGCCGGAGCAGAAGCTGGAAACCCGCGCGGTCTGGTACACCGTGTCGGCCGAATTGCTGGAGAACCACAGGGCACCGGGGGGCGCCGGACTTGATCCGGCGCGCGTCCCCGGCGCCCTGCATGCCGCCGAGCACGCGGCGATCGGCCTGCTACCGCTGTTCGCTACCTGCGACCGCTGGGACATCGGCGGGGTTTCGACCGCCTTGCACGTCGACACCGGGGAGGCGACGGTGTTCGTGCATGACGGCCATCCCGGTGGTGCGGGATTCGCCGATCGCGGCTTCGCCGCTTTGGTCCCTTGGCTGGCCGCTACGCGGGAGGCCATCATCTCCTGCGAGTGCCCGGCAGGATGCCCGTCCTGTGTGCAGTCACCGAAATGCGGGAACGGCAACGATCCACTGGACAAGGCGGGGGCGGTGGCCGTACTGGATACCGTGCTGGGGGCGGTGCGTCTCCACGGCGGACCGGACGGCCACGTGGTTCAGGCCACGGCGGACGCCGCGACCAGCTCCTGATCGCGCACCTCCCCGTTCTCCGACTGGTCGAGTGCACGCGTGAGCACGGAGTAGACGGCGTCCGCGGCCGGGAGGCGCCAGCCCCAGACGTCGGGCTTGACACGCCAGTGCACGACGCCGTGCTGGTACGGGGTGGGCGGCAGCGGAACCCAGCTGCCTTCACCGTGCAGGTGAACCACGCCGCTGGCGGCGAGCCGCTCCGGAAGCCGTCCGGCCACGCTGGTCAAAAACAGCCAGCGCCCGTCCGGCGTCGCCACGATCGGCGCGGGGTGGCCGATCGCCCGCAGCAGACGAGCGGCGCGCTTGCCCAGGTCGTCGTCGACCTCGACCGCGTCGAGCACCTTGCCGGTCGCGACGAGCAGGCTGTGCGGCTGGGCCCACCACTGAGCCACCTCGCTCGGCTGCGCACCGAGCCGGTCGGCCCAGTCGGCGTGCACCGGCACCGGGCCGGTCCAGGATCCGTGCCCGTCCTCGGCGGAGGCCGGAAAGGTGCCGGGCAGTACCGGCCAACCATGGCAGGCGAGACCGATCGCCTCCGCACGCAGTTCGATGCGGAATGCGCCCCGCCAGCTATCCGACCAGTCCGTGTCCAACATCAGTCAACAACTCCTCGTTCGCTCCACCGCCCGCGGTGGCTTCTGGCTTCACTAAACGGCAACTCGGAGACCGCCGATAGGGCCCGCTCGACAACCGGCCGAAACGAGACGACGAGCAACACGGGCCCATCGCCCGGCCGAACGCCCACTGACGATCATCGCGCGCCGGCCGGCACCGTTCACCGAACGTTCATCGCAGTGACGACACCCACAGTTTTTCCTTATCGCACAACAGCTTTACAGTTTCGATCAGTGCCGGCGGCGAACGTGCCGCCGACCGTTCGCCGCGCGTGAACGACCGTCCGTCCGCGGATTCATCCGCGCGGCTTTCCCGCAACCGCGGGACGCCTGCGCGACGAACGGCACTGGCGCCCCCAGGGAGCCCACGGGCAGCCCACAGGGAGCCCACGCCGACGCAAGACACTCAGCCGACGACCGCAGCGCGGCCCCCGCCCGACGCCGACCACGCCATCCCGGGCGTATCGGCGGTGCCAGCCCAGCAGTTCCCCCGGAACCGCGTGACGCGAATCCGGCGCACGACAGTGAACGCGGCGCGGGGAACACCACGCACGAACGCGGCAAACGGCACGCGGCAGCGAACCAGTGCCCGGCAGCGAACGCGGCGCGTGACAGCACCCCGATGACTGGGATTCACCGCCCGCTCAGCTTTCGCTGCAGGTGGAGCCGACACCGCAGCGCGGCTCCACCCGTCATCCACGCACTTCGCGCTAACCCATGCCTGTCCCTCCGTGAGTTCGCTGCCACGACCGTGTCCTGCGGGCGACTACCGCGCCCGGCCGCGTCATCGTGTCGTCACTGGTGCGCCGCCGAACCTGCAACAGCCACGGGAAAAGCCGGTCGGCCCCGTGGGGACGGGACCTGCCCGCGCGTGAGCCGTTGCGACGCCCGATCCTCCCAGCGGGGCCTTCAGCTGCGCTTCCACTTCGACAAGGGCATCCCAGTTGTGAAAGGAGCACCTCACCAACCGAACCGACATTCGCTCGGCCACGAACCTCGCACGCGCGCAGGCGACGGCTTCGCCGCGGTCGGCCTGGCCCGCCGCGGCCAACGCCGCCAGGTCGGCCGCGTCGGCCGCTCTGTGACGGGTCACCATCACCGAGCCGAGGGAGAAGACCACGCTTGCGACCGCGAGCAAGGTCGCTACGGCGACCGCTGCCCACACCGTGGCGGCTCCCGTGTCATCCGACCGCATCGGTCACTCCGGGTTCCATGATGGTTTGGACCCTTCCGAGGAGATGGATCCCGGGTAGCAGCCCACCGATCGGTTCGGCGCGGACCTCGACCGTCACGTCGTCACCCGAGGTCTCCACCACAAGCCGGGCACCGCCGGGCGCGATGCGCGCAACCGCCTGTTCGGCGAGTTGCCGCTGTCCACGCGCGACCAGACGCGCGGCTTCTCGCGCCGCGTCGGCGCAGCGCAGCTGCCCGGTGATCGCGACGGTTCCGGCCAGGATCAGACCGAACACCGCGGTCAGGGCACACAAGGCGATCGCCGCTTCCACCGTGACCGCGCCACGGTCTCGCCCGGCCCGCGGTGGTGTCGAATCTGGTCTCACCGGGCGCGACAAGATTTCGCCGAACATCCTGGGCCTCGCCCTCAGAATGACGCTGTGAGCGCACGCTGCACCAACGACGTCAACGCCGAGACGATCGAGTCGCCGGTCAAGACGGTGTAGAGAATCGCGGCGAACGCCGCCGCGGCGACCGTACCGATCGCGTATTCCGCGGTGCTCATCCCGTCGTCGGGCATCCTTCGGAGCCACCGTCGCAAAGCCCGCGCCGTAGCCGGGCCCGGCCTTCGGCGACCGACGCACCGAGCCACCGGCCGCGGCGCGAACGCGACGGCTTCCCTGGACCGCCGAACGGTGGTGGCCGCTTTGTCCGACCACTGCGCGGGCGTGGCACCTTTCCGAGAGCGCAGCGCGACCACAGCGCTCTCCCCAGGCCGCGATCCACCACTCGTGGCCAGACGGACTCCTCGACGGGATTCCTTGCTACGTAAGAACATGACCGGGTTCCCTTCCCCATTTGTCTATTGTGGACATTTCATGGCACCGCCAGCCTGCCGGCGAGCCCGAGTACGACGGGTACGACTCCCAGGCACAGAAAGGCAGGCAGGAAACAAAGTCCGAGCGGCCCGGCGATCAGCACCCCGGCGCGCTGTGCCCTCGCCTCGGCATGCTCGGCCGCCGAGAATCTGAGCGCGGACGCCAATTCGTCCGCGACCTCGGCGAGGGCGGTGCCGGACCGGGCCGTCCGCATGGCCGCCCGGGCAAGCGGGGCGGTGCCAGGACAGGCGCGCGCGAGGGCCCAGGCCTCGGCCGGGCCCGCCCCCAGGGCGAGCAGGTCCGCGGCGGCTCTGAGCGCATCGGCTTCGGGCCCGGCCAACTCCTCGACGACCGCGCGGATCGCCACCGGCACCGGCAGTCCCGCGCGCAGGCACGCCGCCAGGAGATCCCAGGTGGTCGCGAGCCGGGGGGAGTCGGCTCGCGACCGTCGCCGGAACCGGGCGGCCACCACGGGCCGCACGGACCGACGAGCCTTGGCTCCCAACCGCGCCAGGCGTTTCCCGGGCCGCTGGTGATCGGGGATCACCAGCAAGGCCGCCGCGCCCACAGCGACGGCCGAGACGGCCCCGGTCACCGAAGCGCTCCCCGGCTTGTCAGGCGCCCACTCCACGCGACACCGATCAGGATCAGCGCCGCGCCGGATACCAATGACGCCTGCCCGGCCGACGTGCCCACAAGCACCTGGAACGGCGCGGCCCCCATCGCCTCGCCCAGCAGCAGTCCGAAGCCGGGTAGGACGGCAAGGACCGCCGCGCCGGCGCGTGCGCCGGCCATACTCGCGTCGGCTCTGGCCGCGAACCGCGCCGTCGCCGCGATGTCGCGGCGGATCGCGTCGAGCAGTTCGGCGAGCGGCAAGCCGTACCTGCGGCTGAGCGACCACGCCAGCCCGAGCGCGCGCCGATTCGGATCTGCCGAACGTGGCGCGCCCGCCGGGAAATCGCGACCGAGAAAATCTCCACCGAGCCGCGCGGTCGCCGCGAGCATCGTCATAGTCGTGGCCGCTTTGCCCGATGCATCGGCGGCGGCGGACTCCGCCGCGGAAGCCGTCGGGGTACCGGCGCGCAGTTCCGCGACCATCACCCGGATCGCTTCGGCCATGGCTTGCGCGTCCGCGTTCTCCGTCTTGGCCCGCTGGGAAACCCGGCGATGACACCACCCGGCGGCGAAGAGCAGGCAAGCCGCGATCGAACCGGAGAAACCGAGCAGGGGAAGGATCGGCAGCAGCACCAAAGCCAGCAGCCGGCCATGCCGCAACCGGGTGCGGTCTCGGGGCCGCTCGGCCATGGTCGGCCGCGGAAGCAAAGCCGTCATTCGGGAAGCCGCGTTTCGTGGTATCGGCCAGACGGCGAACGCACCCGCCCCGCACAGCGCCACGGCGCGGTCGATGGAGATCACCATGGCGGTCGCACTCCCCGCTGTTCGAGCAGCGCGCCGAGTACGACCCGGCGTTTGGTCCAGTCGCCCTCCGCCCAGACCGGAACCACTCGAACCGTGCCGTGGTCGTCGCGGATGAGGGTGCCGACCTCGGCCAACCGCCGCCCCTGTCCGGTCCGTCGCATGTGCATCACGATCTGCACCGCCGCGGCGAACTGGCTGTGCAGAGCCGACCGGGAAAGCCCACCCAGTGCGGCGAGTGCCTCCAACCGCGCCGGCACCTCACTCGGCGAGTTGGCGTGCAAGGTGCACGCCCCGCCGTCATGACCCGTGTTGAGCGCGGTGAGCAACTCGCACACTTCCCATCCGCGAACTTCGCCGACGACCAGTCGGTCGGGCCGCATCCGGAGCGCTTGCCGCACCAGATCGCGCAGGCCGACCTCCCCGGCACCCTCGACATTCGGCGGCCGGGCGATAAGGCGGACGAACTGCGGATGCGCGGGGTGCAGCTCACCGACGTCCTCGACACAGACGATCCGCTCGGCCGGCGAGACCGAGCCGAGCATCGCCGACAACAGCGTGCTCTTACCGGCCCCGGTGCCGCCGGTGATCAGGAAGGCGAGCCGGGCGGCCACGACGGCGTCGATCAGATCGCCGATCTGATCACCGAATGTCCCCAGCGCGCGCAGGGCACGCAGATCATGAACGGCGGGTCTGAGGACGCGCAACGAGATGCAGGTGCCCTGCGCGGCGATCGGGGGCAGCACGGCGTGCAGGCGCACCCGGCCCGGCGGCCCCGCATCGGGAAGCCAGCCGTCGACGTGGGGCTGGGCATCGTCGAGCCGCCGGCCCGCGGCTAGTGCGAGCCGCTGTGCCAGCCGGCGAACGGATTCCTCGCCGGGAAACCGCACCTCGGTTCGGCGCAGCCCGTCCCGGCCATCCACCCACACCTGATCCGGCCCGGTGACCAGCACGTCGGTGATCCCCGGCTCCGCGAGCAGCGGCTCCAGCGGACCCGCGCCGGTGAACTCCTGACGCAGCAGGCGCAGCGCCTCGAGCACGTCGGTGTGCCCGACCGGGCCGCCGGCTTCCGCGCGCACCGCGTCGGCGACGGCGGCCGGGTCCGGGCCCAGCCCCTTGCCGGCCAGGCGAAGACGGACCCGTTCGACGAGTTCGGTGTTCATGCCGCGGCCTCGAAGGTGGCCAGACCCGCTCGCGTCTGGGCCAGTACGAGACGCGCGGCCCGGACCAGCGGCCCGCGCGGGCGCGGCTCGAACGCTCCGTTCTCCACGGTCCGGTCGAGTTGCCGTTCGGGCGCCATGGAAGTCAGCAGCGGAACGCCGACGGCCTTCGCGGCCTGATCGGGATGGAGCCCGCCCGGCGCCGGGCCGCGCACGATCAGCCTGATCCGGCCGGGCCCGCCCATCTTCTCCGCGACTTTCTGGGCGACATGCTTGGCCGCCACACATGCCCGCACCTCGGCCGGCACCACCAGGACAGTGAGATCGGCCCGGTCCAGCACGGCTTCGGATTCGGGACCGAAATGACGGGGCAGATCGCAGACCACGACAGTGCCGGCCCGGCGCCCGGCGTCCACAACGGACGCGATCGCCGTGGCGGTGGGTCCGCCGGCCTCGCGGTCGCAGGAGACGAACGGCAACCGTCCTCCGCGATGCCGGTGCTCCGGCAGTGCCTCGGCCAGCGCCGGCATGGAGACGCGGCCACCGCCGACGAGGATCCCGGGCCAGCGAAGCCCGCTGGCGAGTTCGGCGCCCAACAGCAGATCGACTCCGCCGCCGAGCGGGTCGCAGTCGATCAACAGGGCGTCTCCCCGACGGGAGGCGACCATCCCGATGGTGGCGGCCAGCACTGACGCGCCGGCGCCACCGCGGCCGCCCACGACACCGATGACACAACCCCCGGGGTCGCCCGGCCCTTCGGCGATGTCGGCCAGCGCGCTGACCAGTGCCGGCTCCCCGTCGGGAAGCGAGACCACCCGCTCGACGCCGGATTCGAAGGCCTGCCGCCAGGTTTCCGGCTCGGGCGGGCCCTTGATGACCAGTACGATCCCGCTCCGGCGGGGCAGTTCGCCGTCGAGCACCGGCTCGTCGACCAGCACGAGCGGCGCGCGTTCCCAGCTTTCCCGTGCCGCTGGGAGATCCGGCGCGCGCTCGGTTTCGCAGCCGACGGCCGCGGCCAGCCGCAGAATCTCCTCGACGAGTGTCTCGTCCCTGACGACGACGAGCGGACGATGCTGAGTCATCTCGAACCCCCGGAAACGGTTGGGCGGTGGAATTCGGCCTTGCTCCACCGTCGTGCCTGCCGTGGGTGCGAACAAGAATGTCGGGCGGTGGCTGTGGATAAGTGGGGGGCTGTGGACAACTCCCGGCTTTTCCGCGACGGGAGCCACCGCTTGTCCACCCGCGTGGCACAATCCGCGCCCGCGCGAAGGCGATCACTTCGGGACTGCGAAAAGGTGCGGAAATGGGGCGACCCCCGCCAGGGGGGAGGGCCGGGGGTCGCCGTGGGTTCAGTCCCGGGGGGTCGGACTGAACCGGGGCCGGTGCTGCCACCGGCGTCGCGGTCCACTGTAACTCTCGAATGCGCTGGTCCGGGCACGGCCGCGAACCCACAATTCGATAACGAATGGGAAATCGATTTCCGGCCCGGCGTAACGGATTTTCCGTGCCGTGACGCCGTTCGTGGTCAGGTCACCGGTCCTGTCGGTGCGAGCTTCTATCCTGAACGGGTGGCAGAACCCAGCGGCTCGTCGGAGAGCCCCCAAACCGGCGTCGCGGCCTTCTTCGACCTCGACAAGACGATCATTGCGTCGTCCAGCGCCCTCGCCTTCAGCAAGCCGATGCTCCGGCACGGCCTGATCAGCCGACGCGCCGCGTTGAAGAGCGCCTACGCACAACTCGTGTTCTCGTTGTCGGGCGCGGACGAGGACCGCACGGAACGGATGCGCGCGGAGATCTCGGCCCTCTGCGCCGGCTGGGACGTCGCTCAGGTCAGCGCCATCGTCAACGAAACCCTGCACGACATCGTCGATCCGTTGGTCTATGCCGAAGCGGCCGAGCTCATCGCGTCGCACAAGGAGCGCGGTCACGACGTGATCGTGCTGTCGGCGGCCGGGCAAGAGGTGGTTCACCCGATCGCCGCAATGCTCGGGATCGGCCGCAGCGTCGCGACCCGGATGGAAATCATCGACGGCCGCTACTCCGGTGAGGTCGAGTTCTACTGCTACGGCGAGCAGAAGGCGGTCGCCGCCAAGCAGTTGGCCAGCGATCACGGCTACGACCTCGCGGCCTGCTACGCATACACCGACTCGAGCACGGACGTCCCGTTGCTGGAGGTCGTGGGCAATCCGCACGCGGTCAACCCGGACCGGACGCTGCGCCGGGTCGCCACCGAACGCGACTGGCCGATCCTGACCTTCACCAACCCCGTTTCCCTGCGTAGCCGCATCCCGACGCCGTCGGCCACCGCGGTCGCCTTCGGCGTCGGGATCGGGGCGGTCGCGGCGGGAATGACCTGGTACGGACTCGCGCGCCGCAAGCGGGAGAAGTAACCGCGGCGGCCGCACCTTAGTGGGTCAGCGGGGCCGTGGCGTCGGATCCCTTCTCTGTACCGGTGCACCGGCCGAGGCTATTGAAGTGATCGCCGTCACTGGGTAGAAAGTCATTGCGGACACCTTGTCGGCCAGGGATGGGGCGAAGAGAAGCCCCGATCCACCCCGGAAGGGTCTCCGTGCGCGGACTCCGGGCACCCACGCCCAGCACGCCGCGGGAGGCTTGTCGTCAAGGGACTGCGGACCGGGACGCCGGACGCCGAGTCCAGGTAGGTACGACACCAGTAGCACGCTTGGTCACCTGTGTAGTCCGCGCGGGCGGGCGCCGTCGGCGATGGAGCCGGCGGCGCCCCCACGTGTTCAGGGGCCCGGTCGGTCATGAACGCCTGCGGGGCGCGTGGCCCGGACCGACCAGCGGTGTCCGATCAGCCAAAGGCAGCGGCCGAATAGCATGGGCCGAAAGGCATGGGCCGAACGATGCAAGTGCGTTGACCTCGCCGTCGGCGAGTGAGTAGCTTCCCGATACCGGCCCGCGCGGGCGGAATCCGTTCCGCCGGGGTGGATCCGTCCTGAGGGAGGCCACCCGTGCCCTGGAGGAAGCATGTGCTCTCGGCGACCGTCTGCGGATTGCTCGCCGTGACCGGGGCGAACCCCGCGAACTCCGCTCCGGCGGCGCGGATTCCCGGCGCGGACGAGCGAGCCGTCGGCTGGGCACGGCAGGCGCTGCGCGGGATGAGCCTGGAGCAGAAGGTCGGGCAGCTCTTCGTCGCCGACGTCTGGGGCAAGTCAGCGGACGAGGTCAATGCCGGAAACCGGACGAAGTACGGAGTCGACACGCCGGCCGAAGTCGTCGAGAAGTATCACCCCGGTGGCGTGATCTACTTCAACAATTCGGGCACCGACAACGTGGACGATCCGGCTCAGGTCGCACACCTGTCCAACGGCTTGCAGCAAGCCGCTCTCGGCAGCGGCCCGCGTCTGCCGTTGATCATCTCGGTGGACCAGGAGGGCGGCCGGGTGACCCGGATCGGCGCTCCGGCGACCGAGTATCCGGCGAGTATGGCGATTGGTGCGGGCCGCGGTGTCGAGGATGCGAAGCAGCTGGCCGCCATCAACGGACACGAGTTACGCGCGATGGGCATCACGCAGGACTTCGCCCCGGACGCCGACGTCAATTCCAACCCGCTCAACCCGATCATCGGGTCGCGCTCGTTCTCGGCCGACCCCACGCTGGCCGCCGACCTGGTCGCGGCCGAGATCCACGGCTACCAGGACTCCGGTCCCGCCACCGTGACGGTCTCGTCCGCGGCCAAGCACTTCCCCGGCCACGGTGACGCGGCGACCGACAGCCACACCGGCCTTCCGGTGATCAACCGCTCCGCGCAGGAATGGCGCCGGATCGACCTGCCGCCGTTCCAGGCGGCGATCGAGGCGGGCATCGACGTGATCATGACCGCGCACATCACGGTGCCGAGCCTGGATCCCTCCGGCGAGCCCGCGACCCTCTCCGAGCCGATCATGACCGGCATTCTGCGCGATCAACTGCACTACAACGGTGTGGTCGTCACCGACTCGCTGCAGATGGCCGGGGTCCGGCAGCTCCATTCGGACGCGGAGATCCCGGTGCTGGCGCTGGAAGCGGGCGTGGACCAGATGCTGATGCCGCCGGACCTCGGTGTCGCGGTCAACGGGGTGCTCGACGCGGTCAAGAACGGGCGGCTCTCCGAGCAGCGCATCGACACCAGTGTGCTGCGGATCCTGGAGCTGAAGTTCAAGCGCGGCATCGTCGCCAGGCCAATGGTCGACGAGCGTGCGGTGCCGCAGGAGGTCGGCACCACCGCCCATCTCGACCAGGTGCAGACCATCACCGACCGCACCACCACCGTCCTGCGCAACGACGCCGGGCTGCTGCCGTTGAAGAACCACGAGAACATCCTGGTCACGGGCTGGGACAACGCGCAGTTCCCCGGGTATCCGGCCGAGCCGGTCACC
Source organism: Amycolatopsis sp. (assembly GCA_035685725.1). Taxonomy (GTDB): domain Bacteria; phylum Actinomycetota; class Actinomycetes; order Mycobacteriales; family Pseudonocardiaceae; genus Amycolatopsis_E. The sequence goes on from DASSAD010000319.1 coordinate 13,133, forward strand.
ACCCTCGCGGACCGGCTCGGCGGTACCGCCCGACCGACCGGGGCGAGCCCGACCGCGGCGGAGATCGCCGAGGTCACCGCCGCGGCGAAGGACGCCGGGACCGTGATCGTGCTGACGAACGGCCTGCGGACCGGCGGGGCACAGCGCGACCTGGTGAACAGCCTGGTCTCGACCGGCAAACCGGTGGTCGCGGTGAGCGTCCAGGAGCCCTACGACCCCGGCTACGCGGACGTCGCGACCTGGGTGGCCACCTATGACTGGCGCGACGTGACCATGCGGTCGCTGGCGAAGGTGTTGCTGGGCGAGATCTCGCCGCGCGGCAGGTTGCCGGTCGCGATCCCGGCGGGCGACGACACAGCGAAGATCCTGTACCCGTTCGGCACGGGGCTGACCTGGTGAATCGGCGCGCCTTCCTGGCCGCCGGGACGCTGGCCGCCGTCCCCGCGCCGACCTTGATCCCGGTGCACGCCGCCGACCCGACCACGGCGGTCGTCCCCGGCGCCGACATCTTGGCCGCGCAGGACTGGCGCACGCTCTCCGGTCGCCGGGTCGGTGTGCTGTCCAATCCGACCGGGGTACTGGCGAACCTCGATCACATCGTCGACGCCATGGCCGCGGCGGGAATGCGCCTCCTCGCGGCGTTCGGGCCGGAACACGGCTTCCGGGGCAGCGCGCAGGCGGGTGGCGCCCAGGGCGACTACACCGACCCTCGCACCGGGATCCCGGTCTACGACGTTTACGGCGCGAGCGCCGACCAGCTGGCCGCGATGTTCACGAAGGCGGGCGTGGACACGGTGGTGTTCGACATCGCCGACGTCGGCGCGCGCTTCTACACCTACATCTGGTCGCTGTACACGGCGATGGCCGCGGCCGCGCGAATCGGCGCTTCCGTTGTGGTCCTCGACCGGCCGAACCCGGTGGGGGGACGGGCGTTCGGGCCCGCGCTGGATCCGGCGTTCGCCTCCGGGGTCGGGCTGAAGCCGATTGCGCTGCGACACGGGCTGACGGTGGGCGAACTGGCCCGCTTCTTCGCCGGCGAGTATCTGGGCCCGCTGCACCTGGAGGTGGTACGGGCTCGCGGGTGGCGGCGCGAAATGTTCTTCGCCGGCACCGGACTCACCTGGACGCCGCCCAGCCCGAACATGCCCACGCCGGACACCGCGCTGGTGTACGCGGGACTGGGCCTGTTCGAGGGCACCGTGTTCTCGGCGGGGCGCGGCACGACGCGGCCTTTCGAGATCGTCGGCGCACCCGGCGTGGACTGGCGCTGGCGGGAGGCGCTGGCCGGGCTGCGGCTGCCCGGGGCCGAGTTCCGGGAGACCTACTTCGTGCCCACCTTCGACAAGTTCGCCGGCCAGACCTGTGGCGGCGTGCAGGTCAAGGTGACCGACCCGACTTCCTTCGACCCGATCCGCACGGCCGTGGCGATGTTCGTCACGGCGAAGCGGGTGCATCCGGACCTGTTCGGATGGCGGGCGGACGACTGGATCGACAAGCTGTCCGGCTCGGCCCGGTTGCGGATGATGATCGATGCCGGGGCCGGTGCCGACGAGATCGTCGGCTCGTGGCATGCCGAGCTGGCGGCATTCGAGGCGAAGCGCGGAAAGTACCTGCTCTACCCGTGAAACGACGGCCGTGAAGGGTCATCATGCGTATCGGCAGTCTGCTTGCCGCGATCGCGGTCGTGGCCCTGAACAGTACGGGAGCGAGCGCCATCGCCGACCACCACCAATCCTGGGTCGGCCGGTTCGACCGGCCCCAGCAGGGCTTCGCGCCCGCGTCGACGGTGCTGCGTGACGGCCGCCCGGCCGACGTCGGCCTGGACGCGGAGCCGATTCGCGCGGCGGAACGGTTCCTGGCGAGCTGGACGCGGGACGACCCGGCCACCGGCCATCCGCACTTCTCCGGCGCCGTGGGCCTGCTCGCGCACGACGGGGTGGTGGTCGAGCGGTACGCCGTAGGCGGCGCCGTGCGCTACGCCGACGCGGCCGGCACGGAACTGCCCGCCGACCAGCAGGTGCCGATGCGCACCGACACGATCTTCGACCTGGCCTCGATCACGAAGCTGTTCACCTCGATCGCGGTCATGCAACTGGTCGAACGGGGCAGCATCGACCTGGACGCGCCGGTGGCGCGATACCTGCCGGAGTTTGCCGCGAACGGCAAGCAAGCGGTGACCGTGCGGCAGTTGCTCACCCATACCTCGGGGCTGGACGCCGACCCGGTCCCCTCGCTCTGGCAGGGCTACCCCGACGTCCCGTCGCGGCGGAAAGCGGTGCTGGACAGCCCGTTGGAGGACGCCCCGGGCACGACCTACCGCTACTCCGACATCAACCTGATGACGCTCGGTTTCCTCGTCGAGCAGGTGACGGGCTCGACGCTGGACACCGTGGTCCGCGACCGGATCACCGGTCCCCTCGGCATGGTCGACACGGGCTTCACCCCGCCGGCCGCGAAGCTCGAGCGGATCGCGGCGACCGAGGACGAGTCGATCCCGCCGCGGGGCATGCTCCGCGGCCGGGTGCACGACGAGAACGCCTGGGCGCTGGGCGGTGTCTCCGGTCACGCGGGGATCTTTTCCACGGCCGGTGACCTGGCGATCCTGGCTCAGACGATCCTCGACGGCGGCGCCTACCGGGGGACGCGGATCCTGCGCCACGACACCGTCCGCGCGATGCTCACCGACTACAACACGGCCTTCCCCGGCGACTCGCACGGCCTGGGTTTCGAGCTGGACCAGATGTTCTACATGGGCGGCCTGTCTTCGCCCGAGACCGCGGGGCACACCGGTTTCACGGGGACGACCGTGGTCATCGACCCAGTGTCGCGGTCGATCGCGATCCTGCTCACCAACCGCGTGCATCCGACGCGTGGCTGGGGATCGATCAACCTGGCGCGGGAGAAGTGGGCGACCGCGCTGGCGCGGGCGCTGGCGGTGCGCCCGGTGGTGGGCCCGGACGCCTGGTCCAGTGAGATCGGCGACCTAGACACGGCCACGCTGACCACCCCGCCGCTGAGCCCGCGGGGGCCGGCGCGGGTGAGATTCGCCGCATTCGTCGACACCGAATCGACCGATCCGCTGATTCTCGAATCGAGCACCGACGGCATCTCCTGGCGGCCGGTCGCCGTGCGGGCGTGGGGACCGGGCGCTCCGGACGGTCCGGCGACCGAGCTGAGCGGCCACGGGCACCGCTCCTGGTGGCGGGTGACGGCCGAACTACCGGCGCCCGGTCAGGTGATTCTTCGCTGGCGGTACACGACCGATCCGTCCTCGACCGGCCGCGGCGTTTCGGTCGATGGTGTCGAAATCACCAGCACCAATGGGCTTCTGGTGGACTTTGAACACGACCCGTCGTCACTATCCGCGACCGGCTGGACGCTGCGCTCGCGCTAACGTGAAGATCTTTTCTGGTCTGTGCGCGTCATATGATTGACGGGAGAAGACTCAATACCACCGGAGCACGACTCGGGCTACCGACGAAGGTCGGCTGTTTCGGGAACCACAGCAAGTTGCCAAGTCGTTAAGTAGTAGACGTTAACAATACTGACCTGGTTGGCGACTTTCTGGGCAACTGAGTCAGCGCAGCTCGGACGTGCAGGGGCGTACGAGTTGCGATCATCCCGAAGGATGTGGGTAGCCTTGTCTCAAATGCCGACCGTTAGTAACTTTCCCACGGATACAGATTCCGAATCCGTAACCGCTTCAACACATTCCGGAAC
>DASSAD010000320.1:0-15443 GCA_035685725.1 Amycolatopsis sp.
CACGAACGGTCAGCAGTCCGGCGTCGCCGGGGCCGGAGCCCACGAACGCGACGCGCCCAGCGGTTTTCCGCGCGGGGGTCATTGCAGTTACGTCTTTCTGTTCGTTGTCGTTCACCGTGAATTGCGGCCCGGGCCGGGCAGGGCGCCGGCGCCGAGGTCGAGCAGCTCCGCGGCCAGCTCCCGGCCGAGTCGCTCCGCATCGCTCTTGCCTGCCACCGCGGAGGCGCGGATCAACGCGGGCGCCGGGGACTCGCCGTCGAGCCCGGCGGCCGCCACCCCGCGCAGCGAGATGCGCTCGACGACCGAGCCGTCCGCTTCGAGGTCCTCGACCACCTCGGCCAATGCCCCGACGGGCGCGCTGCAGCCGGCCTCGAGCGTGGCCAGCATGGTGCGCTCGGCCGTCACCGCGACCCGCGTCGCTTCATCGTCCACAATGGAGCGAAGAAGGTGTTCGATGTCCACGTCGTCGACGCGGCACTCCACCGCCAGCGCGCCCTGTGCGGGCGCGGGCAGCATCTGGATCGGGTCCAGAGTCTCGGTGATCTCCTCGGCCCTGCCCAGCCGGGCCAGTCCGGCGCGGGCGACCACGACCGCGTCCAGTTCACCGTCGTGCACCTTGCCCACCCGGGTGTCGATGTTGCCGCGGATCGGCACGATCTCCAGCCCGAGGCCGAGTGCGCGGAGCTGGGTGGACCGGCGGGCCGCGCCGGTGCCGACGGTCGCTCCGGGAGGCAGTTCGCCGAGGGTCAGCCCGTCACGGGCGACCAGCGCGTCGCGCGGGTCCTCGCGCGGGGGCACCGCGGCCAGCACGATGCCGTGCTCGGCGGCGGTGGGGAGGTCCTTGTACGAGTGCACCGCGACGTCGACGTGCTTACGCGCCAGCGCTTCGCGCAACGCCGAGGTGAACACCCCGACACCGATCTCGGCGATCGGCGCGCTGGAGCGGTCGCCGGGGGTGGAGACCTTGACGATCTCGACCTCCTGCCCGGCCCGCCGGAGCATGTCCGCGATCGTCGAGGTCTGCGCCAGGGCGAGGGCGCTGCCCCTCGTCCCGATCCTGATGGGTTTGGTCACTGAGTTTCACCGTCCGTCTGGGAATTGAAGCCGGGCTCGCCCTGGCCCTCCCGGGCCGAGGGGCGGGCCAGGACGACCGGCGATGCCGGGTCGAGTTCGAACAGCTCCCGCAGGGCACTGGCGTAGTCCGTGCCCTGGGTTTCCGCGGCGAGCTGTTTCACCCGCACGGTCGGTGCGTGCAGGAGCTTGTCGACCACCCTCCGCACGGTGCGGGCGAGCTCGTCACGCACACCGCCGTCCAGCTCGGGAAGCCGCTTGTCCAGCCGGAGCAGCTCGGCGTCGACCACCTCGGCGGCGCGCTTGCGCAGCGCGGTGACGGTCGGGGTGACCGCGGCCTTGCGCTGGCCGGCGAGATAGTCGCGCACCTCGTCCAGCACGATGCCGGTGGCCTTGGCGATCTGCTTGGTGCTGCCACCGCTGCCGGAGGTCTCCATGCGGTGCTGCACGGTCTCCAGGTCCACCAGTCGGACCCGGGCGAGGCTCTCCACCGCGGGATCCACGTCCCGCGGGAGACCGAGGTCACAGATCACCAGGGGCCGGTCCGTGCGGGGCAGCACGTGTTCGACCGTCAGTACGGCGTTCTTCGCGCCGGTGCAGGAGATCACCACGTCGGCCTCGGCGACGGCGGCGGCGAGGCCGCGCATCGGCACCGCGGCGGCGGGCACACCCTGTTCGGAGATGTTCGCGGCGAGCCGCTGGGCGCGGGCGAGCGTGCGGTTGGCCACGGTGATCCGGTCGACGCCCGCCTTGCGCAGCCTGCTCGCCGACAGCGCGCCCATCGACCCGGCGCCGACCACCAGCGCGTGCTTTCCGGTGAGGTCATCGGCGGCGGCGAGCGCTTCGGCGACCACGGAGGCGCCGAGCCGGTCCAGGCCGGTTTCGGTGTGCACGCGCTTGCCGACCCGCAGTGTGGTCTGGATCAGCTCGTGCAGCGTGCGGCCCACCGTGCCCGCCGCGCGCGCGGTGGCATAGGCGTTGCGGACCTGACCGAGGATCTGGGTCTCGCCGACGACCATCGAGTCGAGGCCGGAGGTGACGGTGAAGATGTGCTCGACCGCCGCACCGGCATAGTGCACGTACAGGTTGTCGTAGAGCCCGGCGGCCGGGCAGCCGGACTGCCGGGCGAGCACCTCCGACACGTCGGCGAAGCCACCGTGGAACGTTTCGACGACCGCGTAGACCTCGATGCGGTTACACGTCGAGAGCAACATCACCTCGTGGACGTGCTGTGCCTGCTGCAACTCGTGCAGCACCTTCTCCACCTCGGCAGCCGGCACCGCGGCTCGCTCCAAGGTGCGAAAGTCTGCGGTGCGATGGGAAAGCCCGACGGCCAGGACGCTCACTTAGCTCCACCTTCCGCGCCTACACGCCCATTCCGTTGGGTGCACAAAGCGCTTCTCGTCGAAACATCGTGCGTCGGGCCCGGGTCACCGGCCACGCCCGCACGACTGTCGTCGGCGGCGCGAGTGCCCGCGTCGGAAGCCGGGAGAAACCCGGAAATGTCGGTCACCGCACCACCATTCCGTTACGCCGTGCCACGTAGAACGACAGAATCTGCAGTTCCACCGCGAGGTCCACCTTGCGCACCTCGACGTGCTCGGGGACCTGCAGTACCACGGGGGCGAAGTTCAGGATGCACTGCACACCACCGGCGACCAGCCGATCACACACCGACTGCGCCGCGGACGGCGGTGTCGCGATCACACCGATCGAGATGTCCCGATCGCTGCACACCTTGGGGATTTCGTCCAGGTGCGACACCGGGATCCCGCCCACCGGCACGCCGATCAGGTCGGGGTCGACGTCGAACAGCGCATCGACGGGAAACCCTCGCCCGGGGAACCCGCCATAGTTGGCCAACGCATGACCGAGGTTCCCGATTCCGGCCACGGCGACCTTGTGCTTGCGGGTGAGGCCCAGGGTGCGCTCGATCTGCCCGACCAGCACGGAAACCTCGTAACCGACGCCACGCGTGCCGTAGGAGCCGAGGTAGGACAGGTCCTTGCGCAGCTTCGCCGAGTTGACCCCGGCCGCGGCGGAGAGTTCCTCACTGGCCACCGTCGTCGCACCCTGCTCGGCCATCGCGGACAGAACCCGCAGGTAGACGGCGAGCCGGGCGACCGCGGCCTCCGGAATGGAGCGGGCGCGCGCCCCCTCGTCACCTTCGGTGACGGCGGGCATCTCGGCGGTCGGCGCGTTGTCGGCGTCCGGGGCGGCAGCCTTGCGGGAGACGGCGGAGCCGTTTCGCCGGCCACGCTGTCCAACCACGCTGGCCTCCTCGTCCGACACCGTCAATCACGAATTACCACTTGACCGAACGCGCCGTCTCCGGTTCGATGCCGGTGCCGCGCGGTGGGGTACGCACTACGGTAGCCACTTGTGAACGCAGGCACAAAGTCACTGGTCAGCGCGATGACGGAAACCACACGAAGGTCAGGGCACGTGCTCGCGAGGTACGGTGCCCGTTCACTCAGCCGGCGCTGAAGGTGATGGTGTGCCAGCCGGTCGCGCCGTCGGGAACCACGTCGGCGAGCGCCTCGGTCTGGGTGTAGCCGGAAAGATCGGTGGCGCGGACGGTCGCCGTGTGGCCGCCGGAAGCCGCGTCGAACTCCACCCACCACATCCGCCACGCGTCGGGCGTGACCTGCGCCGAGAGCGCGGCCTCCTGCCAGGGCCCGTTGTCGAGTCGAACCTCGACCTTGGCGATCCCGGTGTGCTGGGCCCAGGCGATCCCGGCGCAGCGGACCTTGCCCGCCGGCACCGCGTTGCGCGCCGCGTCGATGCGGGACTCGGTCTTGATCGGCCCCTCCTCCGCCCAGCCCCGCTGGAGCCAGTACGCCTGGCGCGCGTCCCAGGTGGTGAGCTCCAGATCGGTCACCCACTTCGTGGCCGACACGTAGCCGTAGAGACCGGGCACCACCAGCCGGGCCGGGAAACCGTGTTCCACCGGCAGCGGCTGGCCGTTCATCCCGATCGCCAGCATCGCGCCCCGGCCCGGCTCGAGGATCGTCGACACCGGGGTCCCCGCGGTGAAGCCGTCCGCGCTGGTCGAGAAGACCTGCTCGGCGCCGGGCCGCACGCCGGCCTCCTGGAGCAGTTCGGCGAGATCGACGCCGATGAACCGCGAGGTGGAGATGTAGGGGCCGCCGACCGGGTTCGAGACACAGCAGAGGGTCACGATCCGTTCGACCAGCGGGCGGTTGCGAAGGTCGGCATAGGAATAGGTCAGCTCCCGGTCGACCATGCCGTGGATGCGCAGGGTCCAGTCCTCGGCACGCAGCTGCGGCACGATGAGCGCGGTGTCGACCCGGTAGAAGTCCTGGTTCCCGGTGAGAAAGGTCGGCGTACCGAACTTGGCGAAGTCGGCGTCGGCGGGAATCGGGGGCGCGGTGCGCGCCGGGACGAGCGGGCCGACCGCGGCGCGCGAATACTCGGCATCCGCACTCGAAGCACGCCATTGGCCCACGCCGCCGGCCAGCCCCGCGCCCACCGCGACGCCGGTGAACAGGAACCGGCGCCGGCTCGGCGACCAGGTCGACCGCGCGAGGGCGGCGCGGTGCAGGCCACGGAAGACCAGGACACCGGTCGCGAGGCTCACCAGCGGCGCGAGCAGCGCGAGCTGACCGACGTCCGGGCGCGTGTACACGGCGACGACGCCGACCAGGCCGAACACCCCGATGAGCAGTTGACCGGGCAGGGACCGGGTTCGCGAGACCAACCCGGCGACCATCGCCAGGAGCACCATCACCACGGCCATTCCGGCCAGCAGCGCGGTTTTGTCCTGGGTGCCGAACGCACCGATCGCGAAGTTCTTGAGCCAGGCCGGCGTCAGGTCGATCGCGGCGTTGCCCACCGCCAGGTACGGCGAAGCGCTGAACCCGACGAAGCCCGCCACGAGATGCCCGACGCCCAGTGCCGCGGCCAGCGCCAGCACCCCGATCAGCATCGACACCGGGGCGGACAGTCGCGACGGCGCCTTGGCCGGCGGCGGACTCAGCTCAGTACTCACGGCTTCATTCTTCGCCGCCCGCGGCCGTTCGGAGCCCGCACGCCGCTTACGAGTGCCTTACGACGCACCGCTCTTCGAAGATCAGGCGAGCGCTCGGCGGAACCGGTCTTCCTCGACCTTCCAGTAACCGTGTTCCACGCCGTCGATCATGATCACGGGCACCCGGTCGCCGTACTCGGCCTGCCACTCGGGATCGCTGTCCACATCGGCGGCCGACCACTCGACACCCAGCTCGGCGCAGATCCGCTCGACCTCCGCTTCCGCCCTGACACAGGAGGGACAGCCCTGCCTGGTCATCACCACCACCTGGTGCGCCACCCCAAACTCCTTCCACACCCCTGCCGGTTTGTGGAGGAAGGCGTGTTTACTACGGAAAGTCCGTAGTAAAGGCCCCTTCCTCCACAGTCCGCGACATCATCGCGCATCGGTCCGCAGGCGCACCCGCCGCAGCTTCCCGGTGGCCGAGTGCGGCAGCGAATCCACGAACTCGACCGTGCGCGGCACCTTGTACCCGGCGAGCAGGTCGGCGCAGTGCGCGACCACCTGTTCCTCGGACAGCGCCGCCCCGGACACCGGCACCACCACGGCCTTCACCGCCTCGCCGGTGCGCTCGTCGATCACGCCGACCACCGCGACCTCGGCGACCTCGGGCAGTTCGGCGATGATCTCCTCCACCTCGTGCGGATAGACGTTGAACCCGTTGACGATGATCAGGTCGTTGGCCCGGTCGACCAGGTGCAGGTCTCCGTCGACGTCCAGGTATCCGACATCACCGGTCCGGAACCACCCCTGTTCGTCGGGCCCGTGCGAGCCGTCCGGCCAGTATCCGGAGAACAGGTTGGGGCCGCGCACCGCGACCAATCCGGTCCCGGCCTCCTCGGCGAAGGTGTCGCCGAGGTCGTCCGGGTCGAGCGGCACCGACTCGGCCACCCCGTCAGGCCCGACCAGCCGCACCTGCACCCCGGGCAGTGCGGCGCCCACCGATCCGGGCTTGGGGTACCCGGTGACCAGCGTGGACGTGACCACCGGCGCCGCCTCGGTGAGCCCGTAGCCCTCGAAGACGCCGAGCCCGGTCTTCGCCCGGATCGCCGCCAGCACCCGGGGATGCAGCGGCGCCGCGCCCGAGGTCAGCAGGCGGACGGTCGCCAGCCCCTCCCCCAGTTCCGCCTCGGGCAGCGAAGCGAGTTCCGCGTACATCGCGGGCACGCCGCCGATCACCGTGACCCGGTGGCGCGCGCAGACTTCCAGTGCGCCGTGGGCGTGGAACCGCTCGGCGAGCACCATCGTCGCGCCGACGGACGTCGAGTGCAGCAGGCCTGGCCCGAGTCCGTAGACGTGGGACAACGGGATGGCGATGAAGACCCGGTCCTGCTCGGTCAGCACGGCCGGCCGGACGGCTTCGAGCTGACCCAGGTTCGCCAGGAGCGCCCGGTGGGAGAGCATCACACCGCGCGCCGGACCGGTCGTCCCGGAGGTGTAGGCCAGCACCGCGATGTCCTCGTCGCCGCCGATCGCCGCGCACGGCTCGCCCGGCTCGAGCTCGGCCAGGGAATCGCGGGAGACCACCAGTTTCGCGTCGCTGTGCGTGCGGACGAGGTCCAGTTCACGCTCGGGAACCCGCGGCGATATCGGCACGGCGATGGCACCGGCGCGCGCCACGGCGAACAGGGTGATCGCGAAGTCGGCGGAGGTCGGCAGCCGCAGCACCACCCGGTCCCCCGGCGCGATGCCCTGCTCGACGAGCGCGTGCACCAGGCCGTTCGCCAGTGTGTCCACTTCGGACCAGGTGTACGTCCGGTCCGCGACCGTGTCGATCACCGCGGGGGCGTCCGCGCGGTGGCGGGCCGCACCGGTGAGCAGGTCGGCGATGTTGCCCATGTGTCCCATCCTCCCCCGTCCGGCTCCCCGGTCCGATGAGCCTCGCGGATCGTCGCACTTCCGCAACGGAGGGCACTACCTACTTTCGGGTAACTCCCCGTATGCTCTATTGCTCGTCGGACAGAGGAGTCGCCGTGACGAACTGGCTCGCCGCCCGTCCCGTGAGCCTGCACACCGTCGCCGCTGACGAGCGTCCCGGGGCCTGGGACCTCGTGCGCGCCGCGCAAGAAGGGGACACGGCCGCCTTCGGCGAGCTTTACGACCGGTATGTCGACACCGTCCACCGTTACGTGCTCTTCCGTCTCGGGGACCGCGAACTCGCCAACGACATCACCAGCGAGACGTTCCTTCGCGCGCTGAGGCGGATCCGGTCGGTCACCTACCAGGGCCGCGACGTCGGCGCCTGGTTCGTCACCATCGCCCGCAACATCGTGCTCGACCATGTGAAGTCCAGCCGGTACAAACTCGAGATCGTCACGGACGAGGTGTCGGAATCTCCCGCGATGTCCGGCGCGCCGGAGAACGGTCCCGACGACAGCCCCGAACAGCTGGCACTCGCCGGCGCCACCAGGAACGCGCTGCTGCGCTGCATCGCCGAACTGGGCGACGACCAGCGGGAGTGCATCGTGCTGCGGTTCATCCAGGGGCTCTCGTTGTCGGAGACCGCGACGATCATGCGCCGCAACGAGGGCGCGATCAAGGCGCTCCAGCACCGCGCCGTCCGCAAGCTCGCCCAGCTCCTTCCCCCAACGTGGCGATGACGGACGGACGACAGACGCTCCCGAGTAACAACCGTGCGAATTCGTCGTTGGACGGAAGGTGAACGAGTCCGGGAGGTCGGCGCGCGAGCTGGAAATCGTGTCCAGGCTGCGCGAACTGGGTGCTTCGGCGACCTTGGACGCGGAAACACGCGACCGGTTGCGGGACCAGATCGGACGCCGGCTGGCCGAGCCCACGCCGAGCAGGCGTCGGCACATCCTCGCGAACGTGCTCGCCGCCGCGGTCGCGCTGATGATCGTGCTGGGCGGGTTCGGGGTGGCGTTGTCCGGCGACTCCTTGCCGGGGGAACCGCTCTACGGTCTCAAGCGTGCCACCGAATCCGCCGAGTCCGGGCTCACCTTCGGGGCGGACGCCAAGGCCACCCGCCATCTGCGGGTGGCCGCGACCCGGCTCGACGAGGTGATCGCGCTGCGGTCCGAGAACCGTTCGGCGATGGCGGATTTCCAGCGGGAGGTCCGCGCCGGCACGGCCGGGCTGACCGCGCTCGGCGTCGCGGGCGCCGGCGGGGAACTGGACACTCTGGCCGCCTGGGCGCACCGCCAGATCCTGAAGCGGGCCCCGTTCGCGGACGTCAACACCCTGCTCGCCCGGATCGACAGCCGGGCAAGGGCGTTGTCGGCACGGTTGGACTGCTACCAGATCACCAGCGGTGCTTCCGACGATCTCGGCGTTGTGCCTGCTGGCGGCGCATGCCTGCCGCCGCCCGGTCTGGTCGGTGCCCCGGTCCCCGCCGCTCCCGCCGCACCGGCACCCCGGGCCCCGGCGGTGACCGGGTCGGATGCCACCCGATCGTCGGAATCGGTCGCCACGGCGACACCGACGCCGCCGGTTCCGCCGTCGGACGGGCCTTGCGCGCCCACGGCGATCAACGCGCCGATCTTCGCGCCGACCAGCCCGCGTGCCCCCGGCGGCGGCGCCGCACCGGCTCCCGTGGTGTGGGTTCCACCGCTGTTCCCGGGGTAGGGATCCCTTGATGTGAGTCGCTACCCTGAGCGCAGGACCCGAATCAGGAGGCGGTGTGCGTGTGGCACGGCAGAGGTAAGGGCCCAGAACTGGAACAGCTCGCCACCCTCGCCGGCGAGGCGTCGGCCGAAGCGGCCGTGGCGATGGAATCCGCGCAGCCGCCCGGCAACGGCAAGGCGGCACCGGCGGCTCCACCGGACCTGACCGCGGCGGCCTTCTTCGACGTGGACAACACGATGATGATGGGCGCGTCGATCTTCCACTTCGCCCGCGGACTGGCCGCGCGCAAGTACTTCACCGCCTCGGATCTGGCCGGATTCGCCTGGCAGCAGATGAAGTTCCGGGTCGGCGGCAAGGAGGGCAACGTCAGCTCCATCCGTGAGCAGGGCCTGTCCTTCGTCGCCGGCTACCGCGTCGAGGAGATGACCAGGGTCGGCGAGGAGATCTACGACGAGCTGATGGCCGACAAGATCTGGTCGGGCACCCGCGCGCTCGCCCAGATGCATCTCGACGCCGGGCAGCGGGTCTGGCTGGTCACGGCGACCCCGGTGGAGCTGGCGGCGATCATCTCGCGGCGGCTGGGGCTGACCGGCGCACTGGGCACGGTCGCCGAACACGTCGACGGGGTGTACACCGGCAGCCTGGTCGGTGACCTCTTGCACGGTCGCGCGAAGGCGCACGCCGTGCGCGCGCTGGCCGCGCGGGAGGGGCTGAATCTGCGCCGCTGCACCGCGTACTCGGACTCCTCGAACGATATTCCGATGCTTTCGGTGTGCGGCACCGCGGTCGCGGTCAACCCCGACACCGGCCTGCGCGAGGTCGCCCGCGCGCGGGGCTGGGAGATCCGCGATTTCCGCACCGGCCGCAAGGCCGCCAAGATCGGTGTGCCCTCGGTGCTCGGCGCGGGCGCGCTGGCCGGCGCGGTGGCCGCCGGTCTGGCCTACCGTCGCCGCTGATCGCGCCGGTCGGCGGCGAAGTCAGGAGAAAATGCCGGTGCGCTGGGAAAGGCGCCGGTAGAGGGCCTGCTGGATGGCCTCCCGGACCTGATCGGTGAGGTTGAACAGGAACATCGGGTCGTCGAGCTCGTCGGCCGTGTGGGACCCCGTCTCGATCGGCGCCCCGAACTCGATCGACCACTTCGTCGGCAACGGGATGGCGCCGAACGCGCCGAGCAGCGGGAAGAACGGCGTCACCGGGAAGTAGGGCAGTCCGAGCAACCGGGCCAGCGGCTTGATGTCCCCGATCTTCGGATAGGTCTCCTCCGCGCCGACGATCGAGCACGGGATGATCGGCACCCCGGTGCGCAACGCCGCGGCGACGAACCCGCCCCGCCCGAACCGTTGCAGCTTGTACCGTGCCGAGAACGGTTTCCCGATGCCCTTGAACCCCTCGGGCCACACGCCGACGAGCTCGCCGGAACCCAGCAGCCGCTCCGCGTCCGGGTTGCACGCCAGCGTCTGCCCCGACTTGCGGGCGAGCGCGCCGAGCAGCGGGGTGCGGAACACCAGGTCCGCGCCGAGCATGCGGAGGTGCCGGTGCGCGGGATGCTCGTCGTGCACGGCGATCGCGGTCATCACCGCGTCCAACGGCAGCGTCCCCGAGTGATTGCACACGATCAGCGCGCCACCCTGCCCCGGCAGGTGCTCGATTCCCGACGTGCTCACCCGGAACCACTTCTCGTACAGCAGGCGCAGCGGTGGCAGCAGGAGCGTTTCGGTGAGTTCCCGGTCGAAACCGAACTCGTCGACCGAGAAGTCGCCGGTCAACCGGTTGCGCACGAAGGTCAACGCCCGGGTGAAGGCGTCCGGATCTTCTTCGACGGGCGGCGGGACAGGGATCTCCGGGGCGGCGGGCAGGGACACCACCGGCGCCTCGACCGGCTTGACGTCCACGGGCGGTTTCTCCCGGCCCGGCCGGTGCAGGGGAATGACCTGTGCTTCGAGTGCTTGCGCGCTGTGCGTCATCGGTTTCCGCTTCCCGGTCGCATGCCTACGTCTGGCCTGTCTTGGCCGCGGTCAGTACCTGGTCGGCCAGCACGGCCACCTTCTCGCCGTCCAGGACCGGCCGCGGTGCCCGGCCACGGAGGTAGTCGTCGAACGCCGCCTTCGTGTTCCACCTGGGCCGATAGCCGAACTCCTCCTTGAGTCGGGTGGTGTCCACGACGCGCCCGAAGTTGAGCAACCGCAGCTGGTCTTCGGAGAAGTCGACCACCTGCGCGCCGCGCAACAGTTTGGCCACCGAAGGCACCAGCGCCCGCGGCACCGGCAGTTCGATCCGGCCGGCACGCCGGATCGCCTGGGACAACGTGAGCACACCGTCGCAGGCGACGTTGACCACTCCCGGCCTGTCCTCCAGTGTGGCCAGTTCGAGCACGGAAAGCGCGTCGGAGGAGTGCAGCAGCTGGATTCGCGCGTCGAAACCGAGCACGGTCGGCACGACCGGCAACGCGAAATAACGCGCCAACACGGTGTCCAAGTCGGGTCCGATCACGTTGGCGAACCGCAGCGTGGTCAACGACAGGTCGGGCCGGCGCCGGGCGAGCCGGCGAACGTAACCCTCCATCTCGACGGCGTCTTTCGCGTACCCGCTGGACGAGCCGGGGATGAGCTCCGATTCCTCGGTGAACACCGCGGGGGAACGGGGATCGGCGCCGTAGACCGCCGCGGTGGACTTGACCACCAGCTTGCGCATCCAGCGCGAACGCTGGCACGCGGCGAGCAAGCGCATGGTGCCGATGACGTTGACTTCCTTGATGGCCATCCGCCGTGCCGGTCCCGCCGGATGACAGGTGGTGGAGCAGTGCACCACGGTGTCCACGCGAGCGTCGGCGAGCACCTTCGCGATCAGCGGGTTGCGGATGTCGGCCCGGACGAACTCGGCCTGCCCGAGCCTGCGCAGCACCTGCTTGGGCGGCGGGCGGGTGTCGACGCCGATGACCCGGTCGAACTCGGGATTGGTCCCAAGGCGTGCCAGCAGCCGGCCGCCCAGCTCACTCGCGACTCCGGTGACGAGGACGACCTTGGACGGCATTCGGCCCCCTTGGCAGGGTGAGGCGGATTTCCCCGGCGATGCTACTCCGGACGGGTAGCCGCGTCAGTGGCGCTGAGGGTCTGTTAACGCAGGTCAGACCATGTCACCCAAACGGATGCGACCCGCCCGGGTAAGCCCGGACGGGTCGCGCAACAAGCCGTTCGCCTCAGCGTTACTTGCCCTGCTTCCGACGCTGCATGCGCGTGCGACGCAGCAGCTTGCGGTGCTTCTTCTTGGACATGCGCTTGCGGCGCTTCTTGATCACCGAGCCCACAGGCTGCTCCTTCAGTTCCTTGACTCTTCGTGCTTGCCCGAAACACGCCCACCCGCTCGCGTGGCCAGGCTCTGCACAGTGCCCGCGTCACGTGTTCGGTTCAGCGGTGCCCTGCTCCCGCGATCGGGTACCTTCGCCAGCGCGTTCGACCACTCACCTTGGCCAGGCACGTCACGGTCGTCAGACGCTCTCAGTCGGCCACTCAGGTTACCCCACGTCGAAATACGCGCCTTCGAGGTAGGTGTGGACCGCCTTTTCCGGCACCCTGAACGACTTGCCGACCCGGACGGCCGGCAACTCACCCGAGTGCACCAAGCGGTAGACCGTCATCTTGGAGACTCGCATCAGCGAGGCCACCTCGGCGACGGTCAGGAACTGAACCTGCCCGAGCTCGGGCACGTCCTTCTTGTTCGACGGCATAGGTCACCGTGCCCTTCGACGCGTGCCGAGGCCGCTCGGCTTCCCCACCCAACGGTCCGACACGCACGTGCTTTACCCCTGAGGGTAGCGGGGCGCGTGGGACCAGAGCGACGCACGCTGGGCACTTTCCACCGAAGTGCCCAGCCAGAGCGCAACCAAAGGGTTATTCGTGCACCCGACCCAGCTCGGCGGAGCGGTCCCGGGCGGCCTCGATCGCGGCCAGCAGCGCCGCGCGGACACCGTGTTCCTCCAGCTCGCGGATGGCGTTGATGGTGGTGCCCGCCGGGGAGGTGACCGCCTCCCGCAGGATCACCGGGTGCTCACCGGTCTCGTCCAGCATCTTGGCCGCGCCGACCGCCGACTGGATGATCAGCTTCTCCGCCACCGCGCGCGGCAGCCCGAGCAGAATTCCGGCGTCGATCATGGCTTCGACCAGGTAGAAGAAATAGGCGGGGCCCGAGCCGGACAGCGCCGTCACCGCGTCCTGCTGCTTTTCCGGCACCTCGATGACCTGCCCGACGCAGGAGAGCAGCTCGGTGACCAGGGCCAGATGCTCGGCGGTCGCGTGACTGCCGGCGGAGATCGCGCTCATCGCCTCGCCGACCACCATCGGCGTGTTCGGCATCACCCGCACCACCGGCACCCCGGCCGTGAGGCGGCGCTCGTACAGCGAGGTCGGCAGGCCCGCGCACAGCGACACCACCAGCGAATCCGGTCCGGCCAGCGGCGCCAGCTCGTCCAGGACCGGGTCGATGTCCTGCGGTTTGACCGCGATGACCAGCACATCGGCTCGCTTGGCGGCCTCGCCGACCTCGACCGCGGCGATGCCGTACCGCGCGGTCAGCTCGGCGGCCCGTTCGGGATGCCGCTCGGTGAACAGCAGTTCGTCCACGCTCCGGCCGCCGTGCAGCAGCCCCGAAAGCAGCGACTCACCGATCTTGCCCGCGCCCACAACCGCGATAGTGCTCATGCCCGCCAGACTAGCCACCGGGTCGCGACCGGCCCCGCAGAGCCGGTGGCGGTCACGCCGAGGCCGGCGCCAGTGCGAGCTGGCGGGCCTGGCACACCAGGCGGCCGGTGGAGTCGATGACGGTCGCGTCGGAATCGAACCAGGCCTCCTGGACCGACCGGCAGTCGACGTACACGCGCAACCAGCCGGGCGCGGGGCGAGCACGCACCAGGGCGGTGAGCTGAACGGTCGGGCTCCAGCCGGACCGGCCGAGGTTGAACACCACCGGTGGATTGATGTCCCCGGCCAGCAGAGCGAAGTAGGGGTCCGGCACGCTGCGCCGCGGCTTGACCCACAGCCGCATCCGGGGTGGATCGCCGATTCGCCCGCTCAGGTACCCGGCGGTCGCCGGATCGAGCCGGACGTCACAGCCCTTGGCCAGATGGAACGTGCCCTCGGCGGTTTCCCCGCCCACCGGGATCGAGCGGGGCGGCGGCTCGGCCGGCATCGACGGCAGATCCGCCCACTCGGGACGACGGCCGGGCAGGCGCCCCGCCGTGACACTGGCCTCCACACAGCTGCGACCCCGCTGCTCCAGCCGGACCGAGACGACCGTCGCCTGCCGGCCCACCTTGCGCAGGTCGGTGCGCAACAGGACCGGGCCGATCGCCGGGGCCCGCAGGAACTGGGCACTGACCGCCAGCGGATCGACCGACGGCTCGCCGCGCTCGGTGAGCACGGTCAGGCCGGCCTTCGCCAGCAGCGCGATGAGGAAGCCGCCGTGCGGGTGACCGCCGATGGACCATTCCGGCCGCAGATCGGCGGTCAGCGTGCCGTCCCCGAGCGAGCGCACCGCACAGGCGAACGCGAAGTCCGCGGGGTCGGGGATCTCCAGTGCGCTCACGAACGGCTGGCCAGCGCACGAAGAAAGAAGGCGAGGTTCGCCGGCCGCTCGGCGAGGCGCCGAACAAGGTAGCCGTACCAGTGCTCGCCGAAGGGCACGTACACGCGCACCGTCTCCCCCTCAGCCGCCAGTCTCCGCTGCTCGGCAGGTCGCACGCCGAACAACATCTGGAACTCGTAGCCACCCTGTTTGCGACCGTACCAGCGAGTCCGCTCACCAAGAACGGAAATAAGCCGAGGGTCATGCGTGGCGAACATAGGGTAGCCGTCGCCGGCCAGCAGGCGGTTGGCGCACCGGACGTAACTGAGATCCACTTCGTGCGCGGACCGGAAGGCGAACTCCTCGGGCTCGGCGTAGGCCCCCTTGCAGAGACGGACACGGGAATCGCCGTCGGCGAGCGCGGCCGCGTCGGCTTCGGTGCGCCTGAGATAGGACTGCAGCACCGCGCCGACCCAGGGCCAGGTGCGGCGCAACTCGGCCAGAACCCGCAGGGTCGAATCGGTGGTCCGGTGATCTTCCATGTCGAGGGTCACCGTGGTGCCGGCGCGCTGCGCGGCTTCGCAGATCCGCCGCGCGTTGTCCAGCGCGAGCTCCTCGTCCAGCAACTGGCCCAGCGCCGACAGCTTGACGCTCACTTCGGAACGCGCGGACAGCCCCTCGCTGGTAAGCCGGTCGAGCAGATCCGTGTACGTGCGCACGGTGTACTCGGCCTGTGCCACGTTCCAGGTGTCCTCGCCGAGGTGGTCGAGCGTGACGTAGAGGCCGTCATCGATCAGGCGGGCCGCGGCCGTGACGGCGTCCGCCACCGTCTCCCCGGCGACGAACCGCTCGACGATGCCTCTGGTCCCCGGAGTGGCGGCCACGGCGCGGCGGAGCGCATCGTTCCCGGCGGCGGCAAGGATCAAGGAGCGCAGCGGGTTCACGTCGGGAACTTTACGTGTTCACATATCGGAAGCCCATTCATCACGGCGGAACACCGGCGGAAACGACGAAATCCTGTCCGGTTGTCAGTGTTGCCTGCCGCTGCGGAGCGGCCGCGGCCGGAACGCTATTGACCGAGGTGAAAACGCGCGAACAACAACGCCTCGGCGAGCGCCTTCACCCGATGCGCGGCGCTCGGGGCGCGCCGCGTGTTCACCTCCAGCACGACCTGCCCGTCGAA
>DASSAD010000321.1:0-13059 GCA_035685725.1 Amycolatopsis sp.
ACGGGTGTTGCCACGGGTGCTCACTGCTGACCTCCGCTACTCGACGAGGGGCGTCTTCCCCTACGACCTCGCGAGCATCGGCTGTCTCGACTCGTGACACGGCTATGGCACATTGTGCACTTCACTAACCCATTTGGCCACATGAACCTCAGCAGTCGCACCCGAACGGGGAGGAATGAATGTTTACTACGGATAGCCTGCGGTGAACAACCCTTCGTCGGCGTCTCGACTGGCCCAGCCGGCGGAAACCGCCCGAGTGGCGGCATGGGGGACGCACGGGTGAACCAGCGCGCGAACGCTGCGTGACCGCCCCACCGGGCTTCCGCCCACCGGCCCGCTGTGCCGCTGGACGGCACGCGCGGCTCGCCGGAGGGACGCCAGAGGCGACGCGCTCGTT
Organism: Amycolatopsis sp.; assembly: GCA_035685725.1. GTDB lineage: Bacteria > Actinomycetota > Actinomycetes > Mycobacteriales > Pseudonocardiaceae > Amycolatopsis_E. Next base: position 398 of record DASSAD010000321.1, read on the forward strand.
GCGGCCACACCGTGATTCGATAGCCTCTGGTGAGCAATTCACCCAATCGGGGAGGTGTGAAGTGCGGCTTGTTCGTCTGGGTCCACAGCCATCCCGCGTGGCCGAAGACATCCGGGCGGCACTCGCGTCACTGGGTAGGGGCGACCACGCGGTCGGCGGCGTCGCGCTGGTCGGCCCGCGGCCGCTGCCGCCGGCGAAAGCCGTGGACGCCGTCGTCCTGACGCCGCGCGGCGTGATCGTCATCATCGGGGTGGACCTGCCGGATCCCGCGATCCGCCTGGAGGCGCCGCTGTCCGGCACGTGGAAGGCGGACGGCTGGCCCCTGATCGGTCCGGACAACGCCGTCAACCCGGGCACCGGCGCGCTGACCGTGGCCGAGTCGGTGGGACGGCAGCTGCGCGAAAAGGTGTCGCCAAGCCTGCGGATCGGAACGATCCTGGCGGTCGGGCCGTTCGTGGAGAACGTCGAGCAGCCCGCCGTCGATCTCTCCGGCAGCGTCCGCGTACTGCACCCCACGCCGACGAGCATGCTCGCCGCGACCGTGTCGCTCGCCTCCGCCGAGGAGCCGTGCACCGTCGAGCAGGTGCGGGCGCTGCTGACCATGCTCGCGCCCGACGCGGCGCGGCTGAGTTCCGAGGTGCTGACCGCCGAAGGCTTCGCCGAGGAACCGGCCGAGCCGGAGGAGGATCCCTTCTCCGCGGTCACCGTGGCACTGCCGGCGTCTCCGCGCGCGCCGAAACCGCTGCCGGCGAAACCCGCGGCACCCGAACCGGCGGCATCCGCGATATCCGTGGCACTGGAAGCGGCACCACGGCCGCAAGCCGAGCCGGTGCTCCAGCAGCAGGTCAGGCCGCAACCGGTGGCGGAACAAGAGCAGGCGACCAAGCCGGTACCGCATCCGAAAGCGGCACCACAACCGCCGGCGAAGCAACAGACGACAGCGCACCAGACAGCGCAAACAGCAACGCAGCAGCCACCAAACCCGCAACCGGTACTACAGCCCTTACCGCAGCAGCCCTACCAACCACCGGTACCACCGATACCACCGATACCACCGTCTCCGCCGCTGCCGAAGCCGATCGAGGTGACCAGCCCGGTCCCGCGGGTCAGGATCCCGATCCGGCCGGAGGGGAAGCCGAAAACGGTGCGCTGGCTGCCGATGGCGGCGATCGGGCTGCTGGCCGTGATCGTGGTCGCGGCGATCGTGCTCGCCACCACGAGCGGCTCGGACAGCACAGACAGCGCGCACAGCACGAACAGCGCGGGCGCACCCGCCGCGTCCGCGCCGGCGCCGGTCGCCCAACTGGTCCAGGGCCTGCAGTTCCTCCCGCACGCGATGGCGTCCGACCAGGCGTGTGCCCAGCACGCCTATGGCGACGTGCAGGCGAGTCTGCAGCAGGCGCCCTGCGCCACGATGCGGCGCGCCAGCTTCGAGACCTCAGTGGACGGCAGGCCCGTCGCCGTGTCGATCGCGGTGGTGTACTTCGGAGACGAGACGACCGCGACGGCCTTCCAGAACACGGCGGACACCCCGGGTGGTGGCGGCATGAACGACCTCGCGAGCGAGACCGGGAAATGGCCGCGTCCGGTGAGCTTCGCCGGTGCCGCCTATGCCAGCGCCCTCACGGGCACGGCGGTGCGGCTGGTGCAGGCCGTCTGGTTCGACGGCACCTCGTCGCCGAGCGACCCCGCGCTGGCCCAGGTCGCCCACAGCGCCCTGAACGTGCAGCTGTCCTAGTGGGGTAAGGCTCTCGGGGTGCCGGGAACGGCCAGGCGCCCCGAGAGCCGCTCAGAACCCGTAGGCCTCCAGCAACCTCAGCCACACCTCGCTGATCGTCGGAAAGGCCGGCACGGCGTGCCACAGGCGCGTCAACGGCACCTCGCCGGCGATCGCGATGGTCGCCGAATGCAGCAGTTCGGCCACGTCCTGGCCGACGAACGTCACGCCGACGAGCACCTCGCGCTGGGTGTCCACGATCATCCGGGCCTTGCCGCGGTAACCGTCGGCGTGCAGCTGCGCCCCGGAGACCGCGATGTCGATGTCCACCACGCGGTGCGGGGCGCCGGCCACCGGCCCGGTCAGCCCGACCGAGGCGACCTCCGGATCGGTGAAGACGACCTGGGGAACGGCGTGATGGTCGGCCGTGCTCGCATACCGGCTCCAGGCATAGGGCTCCACGGCGCGGCCCGCCGCCCTCGCGGCGATCACGTCACCCACCACGCGCGCGGCGTACTTGCCCTGATGGGTCAGCAGTGCCCGCCCGGTGACGTCACCGGCCGCGTACAGCCATCCTCCCTCCACTTCGGACACCCGGCCGGTGTCGTCCACGGTCAGCGGACCGCCGGCGGCCAGCCCGATGGTCTCCAGGCCGAGCTCGGCGGTGGCGGGCCCGCGGCCGGTGGCGACCAGGAGGCGGTCGACCGTCACCGCCTCGCCACCGCGCAGCACGAGCCGCGCGGATCCGTCCACTTCGGAAGCACTCACCAGTCCCGACCCCAGGTGCAACTCGACACCGGCCGCGGACAGCCCGCCGGCGACCGCGTCGCCCGCGAAATCCGGGTACCGGGGCAACGGTCGTGGACCGGTCACGATCAAATGCACTTCGGCGCCAAATGTTGCCCAAGCCTGTGCCATTTCGACACCGACCACTCCGCCGCCGAGAACCGCCAGCCGCGCCGGCACCTCACTCGCCGAGGTGGCATCGCGCGAGGTCCACGTCGGCACGTCGGCGAGGCCGGGAATTTCGGGTGTCCGCGGCACGCTGCCCGTGCACACGACGACGGCGTGCCGTGCCCGTAACACCCGTTCGCCGTCCACTGTGATCTCTCGCTCACCGGTGATCCTGGCCTGCCCGCGGACCGCTTCGATTCCCGCTCCCCTTACCCAGGCGACCTGTCCGCTGTCATCACCCTTGTCAGTGAAGTAGTCCCTTCGCTTGAACACCGCGGCCGCATCGAGGGATTCGCCCACCGGCACGCCGGGCACGCGCTTGGCGGCGGCGAGCACGTTTCCCGGTCGCAACAAGGCTTTGCTCGGCACGCAGGCCCAGTACGAGCATTCGCCGCCGAATCGTTGGTGTTCCACCAGGGCGGTGGACAGCCCGGCGCGGGCCGTCCGGTCCGCCGCGTTCTCGCCGACCGGCCCCGCTCCGATCACGATCACATCGAAAGACTGTTCAGTCATACCGGCCAACGAACACCAGGCGAGCGCGCCACGCAACAGGGGGAGGTATTCTGCCCGCAGATATATCGAGTACGGGAGGTTTCGGTGGCCAAGAACACCGCGGTGCAATTACTGGACGACCTGAACGGCGAGCCGGCCCAGGAGACGGTCCGGTTCGGCCTGGACGGTGTCGACTACGACATCGATCTCTCCGACGAGAACGCCGATTCCTTGCGCGAGGTGCTCGCGTCCTACGTCGAGCACGGCCGCCGCACCGGTGGCCGCAAACGCGCGCCGCGCCGGCTGGCACCGCCGAAGCGCACACGTCGGACCAGTGCGAAAACGACAGCGAAGACCGCTCCGGCCAAAGCGCCCGCGACGAAGTCACGCGCCACCAAGGCGGTGACGAAGACCGAAGCGAAGGCCGAGACCAAGGAGACGAAGACCTCGACCCGGGCCGCCGCGAAGACGGGGACGAGGACCACCCGCGCGAAGGCGGCCCCGGCGGCGGCGAAAACCACGGCGGCGAAGGCGAAACCGGCCGCGAAGAAGACCGCGGGGGCGAAGACCACTCCGGCCAGGACGGCCGCGAAGACCGCGCCCAAGACCACGGCGAAGACGACCGCCAAGACCGCGGGCACCTCGGCCGCCGCCCCGGCGAAAACCACCAGGACGACCCGCAAACCCGCGGCCGCGAAAACCACGAAAGCGGCCGCGACCAAAACGGCGGTGACGAAAACGGCGGCGACGAAAACCGCGGACACCAAGAACACGGCAGCGAAGACCGCCACGAAAAAGACCGCCACCACCAAGAAGAACACGACGGCGGAAAAGGCGCCCCGGCGTAACCGCAGCGCTCCCCCGGTGGTTTTCTCCGCCGCCGAATAGGGAGTCGGCTCGGCGAGACCCGGCCTCGGTACCGGCGGGCCGCGGGGCCCTCGCGGGGGTCGCGCGCGCCGTCGGGGCGTCGCGCGAGGCCGGCCGTGGACGGCGCGCCGTTGTCCGGGGCCGGGCACCGCTTCGCCCAGGTCCACCGGATAAGCCCCGGTCAGAGTGCCTTCAATTCCTCGACGATGTCTCCGACGGAAGCCTTCGCGTCGCCGAAGAGCATGCTGGTCTTCGGGTCGTAGAACAGTTCGTTGTCGATCCCGGCGAAGCCCGCGCTCATCGACCGCTTCAGCACGATGACCGACCGGCTCGCGTTGACCTTGAGAATCGGCATCCCGTAAATCGGTGAGGACGGGTCGGTCTGCGCGGCCGGGTTGGTCACGTCATTGGCGCCGATCACCAGGGCGACATCGGTGTGCGCGAACTCGGAATTGATTTCGTCCATTTCCCGCAGCTGTTCGTAGGGGACGTCGGCCTCGGCGAGCAGTACGTTCATGTGGCCGGGCATCCGGCCGGCCACCGGATGAATGGCATAAGCCACCGAAATCCCCTTGTTCTCCAGCAACTGGGCCATTTCCCGCACCGCGTGCTGGGCCTGCGCGACGGCCATGCCGTAGCCGGGCACCACGACGACCGTGCTGGCGTAGGCCATCTGGATCGCCGTGTCGGCCGCGCTCGTGCTGCGCACCGGGCGCGTCTGCGCCGTGCGGGCGATCGGTGTCGCGCCACCACCGAAGCCGCCCGCCACGATCGCCGGAATGGCGCGGTTCATCGCCTTGGCCATCAGGTTCGTCAGGATGGAACCGGACGCGCCGACGATCATGCCCGCCACGATCAGCGCGGTGTTCTGCAGCGCCACCCCCATCGCCGCGGCCGACAGTCCGGTGAACGCGTTGAGCAGCGAGATCACCACCGGCATGTCGGCGCCGCCGATCGGCAGCACCACCAGCACACCCAGCAGGGCGGCCGCCAGCAGCAGCACGATCATCAGCAATTCCGCGTGGCTCCCGGAAATGACCAGCCCGGCGCAAGCCAGTGCGATGAGAAAAAGAACGGCGTTCAACGAACGTTGCAGCGAGCCGAGCGTGACCGGCCGCCCCGGCAACAATTCCTGCAGCTTCCCGAAGGCGATCAGCGAACCCCAGAAGGAGATCGAACCGATCAGCGCGGCGAACAGCGAAGCCACCGCCACATAGCGCGGTTCGACCGCATAGCCGTCGGTCGTCCGGAACTCCACCCAGGCGATGAGCGCGACCGCGCCACCGCCCACACCGTTGAACAGTGCCACCATCTGCGGCATCGCGGTCATCTTCACCCGGCGCGCCGCGGGCACGCCGACCAGCGCGCCGAGCGCGATACCGAGCGCGATCAGCACCCAGTTCCCCATGCCGGGGGTCAACAACGTCGCGACCACCGCGATGACCATGCCCAGCGCGGCGATCGCGTTGCCGCGCACCGCCGTGCGCGGACCGGTGAGGCCCATCAGCCCGGAGATGAACAGTGCGAAGGCGAGGATGTAGAGGAGACCGATCAGCGTGGTCATCGCCGGTCCCGGGGTTTCTGTTTGAACATCGTGAGCATCCGGTCGGTGACCAGGAACCCGCCGACGATATTGATCGTGCCGAACACGATCGCGATGACCAACAGAATCCTGTTCAACGTCCCCTGCGCACCCAACCCGAGCACGAGCAACCCGCCGAGCAGCACGATCCCGTGAATGGCGTTCGTGCCCGACATCAACGGGGTGTGCAGCGTGTTGGGCACCTTGGAAATGACGGCGAAGCCCACGAATCCGGCGAGGACCAGGATCGCCAGGCTGGTGACGAGCATCAGACCGCTCCCTTCTGCCGGCGCCCGCCCACGGCGACGCAGGCGGCGGAGACGATTTCGTCGGAGAAATCCAGCGCGAGCCGGCCGTCGGCGTCCACCAGCAGCTCGATCAGCTCAGCGAGATTGCGCGCGTAGAGTTCACTGGCGTGCCCGGGCATTTCGGCGGGCAGGTTCAGCGGCGAGCAGATCGTGACGTCGTGCGCCACGACCTCGCGTCCCGGCTCGGTCAGCTCGCAGTTGCCGCCGGTCTCCCCGGCCAGGTCGACCACCACGCCACCGGCCGGCATCCCGCGCACCGCGTCGGCGGTGACCAGCGTGGGCGCCCGGCGGCCAGGCACCAGCGCGGTGGTGATCACCACGTCGAACTTCGTGATCGCCTCGGTCAGCCGGCGCTGCTGCTCGGCCCGCTCGTCCGCGGTGAGTTCGCGCGCGTAGCCGCCTTCGCCGACCGCCTCGATGCCCAGGTCGAGCCAGTTCGCGCCGACCGAAGCGACCTGCTCGGCCACCTCGGGCCGGACGTCGTACCCCGTGGTCCGCGCGCCGAGCCGTTTCGCCGTGGCCAGCGCCTGGAGGCCGGCCACCCCCGCGCCGAGCACCAGCGCCTTCGTGGGCGGCATGGTGCCGGCGGCGGTGGTGAGCATGGGGAAGAACCGGGGCAGGCGCTCGGCCGCGAGCAGGACCGCACGGTACCCGGCGACGCTGCTCTGCGAAGACAACGCATCCATCGCCTGTGCGCGCGTTATCCGTGGGATCGACTCCATCGCGAACGCGGTGACGCCCGCCTTCTCCAGCTCGGCGATCCTGTCCACATCGGACAACGGGCGCAGGAAGCCGATCAGCACCGTGCCCTCCGTCAGCCTGCCCACCTCGTCGCCGGCCGGCACCGCCACCTTGAGCACGATGCCGGCACGCCACGCGTCGCCGATGACGGCACCCGCGTGTTCGAAAGCCTCGTCGGCGATCCGGGCACCCGCGCCGGCCCCCGACTCCACCACCACCCGCAGACCGCGTTTCACCAGGCGTTCGACCAGCTTGGGCACCAGCGCGACCCGGCGCTCGCCGGGTTCGGATTCCCGCACGACGCCGACGGTCAGCGGCTCGCGGTCGGCCACGGCACTACCTCCGGTGAGAACCTGGTGGCTTCCAGAAAAGATCCACCGGGCTACGGAGTCAAGTACTCGAACCGGACACGAACACCGATAGGGTGACCGTCGCGGGCCGCGTTACCCCGCGCCGCCGCCGGGTTCGAGGTCTATGCCCAGGTGATCCCGCAGGGTCGGGCCGGTGTAGTCGGTACGGAAGACGCCGCGTTCCTGCAACAGCGGGACGACCTTGTCGGCGAAGGAGTCCAGGCCACCGGGTGTGACGTGCGGGACCAGGATGAAGCCGTCACTGGCGTCGGACTGGACGAGGTCGTCGATCGCTTCCGCCACCGTGGACGGTGCGCCGACGAAGCTCTGGCGGCCGGACACCTCGACCATCAGCTCCCGGATCGACAGGCGCTTCGCCTCGGCCAACGCCCGCCACTGCCGCGCGGTGTCCAGCGGGTCGCGGTGCATCCGGACGCTGGCCCGCCCCCGGGCGATGGTGTGCTCGCCGACCAGCGGATCCACCTCCGGCAGCGGCCCCTCGGGGTCGTAGCCGGAGAGGTCCCGGTTCCACACCTGTTCCAGCAGCTTGATCGCGGTCTGGCCGCTGACCTGCTGGTGGCGGACGACATCGGCGAGCTCGGTCGCCTCGGCGTCGGTGTCACCGAGCACGAAGGTCGCCGCGGGCAGCACGACCAGTTGTTCGGGCCGGCGCCCGTAGCGGGCCAGGCGGCCCTTGACGTCGGCGTAGAAGGCCTGACCCGCCTCTTTCGTGCCGTGCCGGGTGAAGATGGCGTCGGCGGACGCCGCGGCGAACTCACGGCCCTCGTCGGAATCCCCGGCCTGCAGGATCACCGGCCGGCCCTGCGGGGAGCGCGGCACCGTGAACCGCCCGCGGATGTCGAACTGCTCGTCGTGGCGCTCGAAGGCGCCCGCCTTCGGGTCGCGCAGGAACTCCCCGGACGCCTTGTCCGCGACGATCTCGTCCCGACCCCAGGAATCGAACAGCTCGAACGCGGTTTCCAGGAACCGCCGGGCACGCACGTAACGCGCGTCTTCGGGCAGGTAACCGCCGCGACGGAAGTTCTCCCCGGTGAAGGCGTCCCACGACGTGACGACGTTCCAGCCGGCGCGCCCCGCGGAAAGGTGATCGAGGCTGGCGAACTGCCGCGCCACGTCGTAGGGCTCGTTGAAGGTGGAGTTGATGGTGCCGGTCAGCCCGAGGCGCTCGGTCACCGCGGCCAGCGCCGCCAGCACGGTGAAGGTGTCCGGCCTGCCGACCACGTCCAGGTCGTAGATCCGGCCGCCCTGCTCGCGCAGCCGGAGCCCTTCGGCGAGGAAGAAGAAGTCGAACTTGGCGCGCTCGGCGGTCTGGGCGAGATGCACGAACGAGCTGAAGTCGATGTGGCTACCCGCCGCCGGATCACTCCACACGGTCGTGTTGTTCACGCCGGGGAAGTGCGCGGCGAGGTGAACCTGCTTGCGCGGCTTGGTCATTTCCCGCTCCTCTGGTCGGCGTACCGGTTGGCCGGCCGGGTGAGACCGAGCAGGCCGCGCAGGGTGGGCGCGTCGTAGCCGTCGCGGAAGGCCCCGCGCCGGCGCAGTTCGGGGACCAGGCCGCGGGTGATCGCGGTGAGGTCGTGGGGAATCGCGCCCGGCCGCAGCCGGAACCCGGTCACCCCGGCCTCGCGCAGCGCCAGCAGTTCGTCGGCGAGGCCCGCGGGAGTTCCGGTGAAGATCCGGGTATCGGCGGTGTACTCGGCACCGGCGAGTTCGTCCAGCCGGGCCTTGCGGCTCGCCGCCTTCCGCTCGTCCTCGTCGAGGAACACCACCAGGTCGGCGAAGACCAGCAGCGGTCGACCGGCCCGCTCGGCCCGGCCGCGCAGGGCAGCCGGCTCGGCGACGAACACGATGTCGGCCGCGCGCTCGGCCAGCCGGTACCCGGCCTCGTTCCGCGCGAACGCCGCCACGAGCGGCTGGCCCTGGGGCGGTCGCGGCGTGATCGACGGGCCCTTGACGCTGAACCACTTACCGATGAAGTCGATGTAGTGCAGCTTCTCGCGGTCGATGAACCGGCCGGTCGCCGCGTCGCGGATCTCCGCGTCGTCCTCCCAGCTGTCCCACAGCCTGCGGACGACCTCGACATAGTCGGCCGCCTCGTCGTACAGGTCGTCTTCGGGCTGCGGGAATTCCCGTCGCCCGAAATGTTCCGCGGTATCCGGGTCACCGGAGATCTCCACCGACAGGCCCGCACGGCCCAGGCTCACGTAGTCCAGGGTCGCGATCGACTTCGACAGGTGGAACGGCTCGGTGTGCGTCGCGATCGCGGCCGGAACCAGCCCGATCCCCCGCGTCCGGGGCGCGACCCGGGAGGCGATCTGCACCGCGTCCAGCCGCCCCCGCACCAGATCGGCGCGGTCGGGGCCGGGGGCGAACGAGTCGTGGATCGTGACGAAGTCGAGCAGCCCCCGTTCCGCTTCGCCGACCAGATCGCTCCAGTACCCCGCGGTCACCAACTCTCCGGGCCGGGCCTCCGGTTCGCGCCATGCGGCCGGGTGCCAGCCTGCTCCTTCGAGTGCGACAGTGAGATGGACACCTTGCGCCATGCCCGTGCTCCTTCCGCCGGCCGACCTCGATCTTCCAACGCCGACGCGGCCCGGGTGCTTCCCGTACCAGCATCTGGGAAAAGCCGCCGCGGGCATGGGGCGGACACCGACGAAGGTCGTGCGGCGCAACGGACAGCCGGTGGTCCCGTGCCCCCTCGATTCCGGACCGACGGCGATCGCCGGGTCCGTCGGGAAACTGGCAGGATTGAGGCATGCAGTCCGCCGAGATCGAAGTGCGCACCGGGGGCCGCGCCGTGGTACGCGACCTGACCGAGGAAGTCGAGTCGTTTCTCGCCGAGGCCGGCGCGAACGACGGACTGCTGCACGTGTGGGTGCCGCACGCCACCGCGGGCCTGGCGATCCTGGAGACCGGGGCGGGCAGCGACGACGATCTCCTGACCGCGCTCGACGCCCTGCTTCCCCGTGACGACCGCTGGCGCCACCGGCACGGCAGCCACGGTCACGGCCGGGACCACGTGCTGCCCGCGCTGCTGCCGCCCTACGCCAGCGTCCCGGTGCTCGGCGGCACCCCGGCGCTGGGCACCTGGCAGTCGATCTGCCTGGTGGACACCAACGTCGACAACCCCGTCCGCCGGATCCGGCTGAGCTTCCTCGCCGGCTGAGCCGCGGCGCCCCGCGCGGTCGAGGCCGGCCGGCGACGCCGGCCGACCCGGTACCGTCGTCTTGTGACCAACCGACTGGTGCTGTGGGACATCGACCAAACCCTCATCGACCTGCGGGGAGCGGGCCGTGACTGGTACGCCCGGGCGCTGTCCGAGGTCCTCGGCCTCACGCTGACCGGATTTCCCCCGTTCTTCGGCCGCACCGAGCGCGCGATCACCGCGGAGATCCTGACCACGCACGGCGTCGAACCCGACGAGGAACTGATCAAGAAGATGTGGGCCGCCCTGGTCACCGCCTCCGAACAGGCCATGCCCGCGCTTGCCGAGCGTGGCCTGGCACTGCCCGGAGCGGCCGAGGTGCTCGCCGCGCTCGCCACCCGGGCGGGCGTGGTGCAGTCGCTGGTCACCGGGAACCTGCGGGAGATCGCCTGGCACAAGCTGGCCGCCTTCGACCTGCACGCACATCTCGACTTCGACCTCGGCGGCTACGGCTCCCTCTCGGCGTACCGGCCCGATCTGGTCCAGTACGCGATCGAGGTGGCGCAGGCGCGGCACGGCAAGCCGGACTCGGTCGTCGTCATCGGCGACACGCCCCACGACATCGACGCCGCACTGGCCCACGACGCGATCGCCATCGGCGTGACCACCGGACGTTTCGACGAGACGACACTGCGTGACGCGGGCGCCCACTTCGTGTTGCCCGGCCTGTCCGACACGTCGGCGGTGCTGGCCGCGGTACTCGCCTGAGCACCGCGGCCGGAACACCTAGCCGCGCACCAGCTTGACCAGGTGCGGCACGACCTCGTCGACGCCGACGTCCGCGCGCTCGCCCGAAGCCCGGTCCTTGACCTCGACGACACCCTTGGCCAGCCCACGGCCGACGACCAGGATCGTGGGCACCCCGACCAGCTCGGCATCGGCGAACTTGACCCCGGGCGTGGACTTGCGGTCGTCCAGCAGCACGCGCACGCCCGCGGCGTCCAGGTCGGCGGCCAGCCGCTCCGCCCCGGCGGCGACCGACTCGTCCTTGCCCGCGATCACCACGTGCACGTCGAAGGGGCTCACCGAGCGCGGCCACACCAGGCCCAGCTCGTCGTGGTACTGCTCGGCGACCACCGCGACCAGGCGGGACACGCCGACGCCGTAGGAACCCATGGTGACCCGGATCGGCTTCGAGTCGGCGCCCAGCGCGTCCACCCCGAAGGCGTCGGTGTATTTGCGGCCGAGCTGGAAGATGTGCCCGATCTCGATGCCACGGGCCGCGACCAGGGTGCCCGCGCCGTCCGGGGACGTGTCGCCTTCGCGCACCTCGGCGGCCTCGATCGTGCCGTCGGGCTGGAAGTCTCGGCCGGCGACGAGGTCCACGACGTGGTGGTCGGCCTTGTCCGCGCCGGTCACCCAGGCGGTGCCGGTCACCACACGCGGGTCGACCAGGTACCGGATCCCGTTGTCCCGCAACGACTTCGGGCCGATGTAGCCCTTCACGAGGAACGGGTTCGCCACGAAGTCGGCCTCTTCGAGGAGGGCGACCTCGGCGGGTTCGAGCGAGGCCTCCAGCCGTTTCTGGTCCACCTCCCGGTCACCGGGGATGCCGATGCCGAGGACCTCCCACTCCTGCTCGCCGGGGCGCCGGATCTTCACCATGACGTTCTTGAGCGTGTCCGCCGCGGTGAAGGTGCGGCCCAGGTCGGTCTGGGTGTTGAGGTAGTCGACCATCGTGGCGATGGTCGGCGTGCTCGGCGTGTGGTGCACCTGCGCCTCACGCTGCGCCTCGATCGGCAGTGCGGGCGGCGCGGGGGTGATCACGGCCTCGACGTTGGCCGCGTAGCCGGAGGCGGTGCTGCGGACATAGGTGTCCTCGCCGGTCTCGGCCACCGCGAGAAACTCCTCCGAGGCCGACCCGCCCATCGCGCCGGAGGTCGCCGCGACGATCACGTAGTCGAGGCCCAGCCGGTCGAAGATCCGGATGTAGGCCTCGCGGTGCCGCTGGTAGGAGCGTTCGAGGCCGGCGTCGTCGAGGTCGAAGGAGTAGGAGTCCTTCATGACGAACTCGCGGCCGCGCAGGATCCCCGCCCGCGGGCGCGCCTCGTCGCGGTACTTGGTCTGAATCTGGTACAGGGTGACCGGGAAGTCCTTGTACGAGCTGTACTCACCCTTCACGGTGAGCGCGAACAGCTCCTCGTGCGTGGGGCCGAGCATGTAGTCGGCGCCCTTGCGGTCCTTGAGCCGGAACACGCCGTCGCCGTACTCGGTCCAGCGGCCGGTGGTCTCGTAGGGCTCGCGCGGCAGCAACGCCGGGAACTGCAGTTCCTGCGCACCGATCGCGTCCATCTCCTCGCGGACCACGTTCTCGATGTTGCGGAGCACGCGCAGCCCGAGCGGCAGCCACGAGTAGCCGCCCGGCGCGACGCGGCGGACGTAGCCGGCGCGCACCAGCAGCTTGTGGCTGGGCACTTCGGCGTCC
>DASSAD010000322.1:0-5550 GCA_035685725.1 Amycolatopsis sp.
CGGCCAGCGCCAGGTTCGCGGCGCGGCCGATCCCGGTTTCCAGCATGCCGCCCGCCCACACTCCGACCCCGGCCGCCGCGCAGACGTCGTGCACCCGGCGCGCTTCGAGATAGCCGCCGACCCGCCCGGGTTTGATGTTGACCACCGAGCAGGCGCCGGCGCGGATCGCGTCGAAGGCCGCGCGGGCCGAGACGATCGACTCGTCGAGGCAGACCGGGGTGGTCACGATCCGGCTGAGTTCGGCGTGCGCCGCGATGTCCTCCTCGTCGAAGGGCTGCTCGATGAGCAGCAGGCCGAATTCGTCGAGCCGGGCGAGGTGGCGCGCGTGCGACCTGGTGTAGGCCGCGTTCGCGTCCACCTGCAACGGAATGTCGCCGAATTCGCGGCGGGTCGCGGCGACCGGTTCGAGGTCCCAACCGGGCTCGATCTTGAGCTTGATCCGGGCGTAGCCGTCGGCGAGGTAACCGGCGACGGTGCCGAGCAGGCTCTCGAGGGAGTCGTGGATGCCCACCGAGACACCGGAAACGACCTGCGGCTGGGTCGCGCCGAGGTATTCGCCGAGCGAGAGTCCCGCCGCGCGCAGTTGCGCGTCGAGCACCGCCGCCTCGACGGCCGCCTTCGCCATCCGGTGGCCGCGGACGCCCGCCAGCGCCGGAGCCACGCCGGCCGCGGTGAGGTCGGGTATCCCGAACAGGCGAGGCAGCAGGTGATCGGCGATGACCCGGTGGGCGGCCTCGGTGTACTCGCTCGAATAGAGCGGATCCTCCATGGCCACGCATTCGGCCCACCCCTCCGCCTCGGCGGTCACCAGGTGCAGGAGCAGGACGTCGCGCCGCGTCTGGGTGCCGAAGGAGGTGCGGAACGGGGCCACCAACGGGACTTCCAGGCGGAGCAACTCCGCGCTTTCGATCTTCACTCGCTCTCCCTCGCCGATTTCCGTTGCAGCACATAGCAGCCGTCCGTGGTGACGGCGGTCCAGCGGTAGCCCTCGTCCAGCCGGGGTCGCATGGCCGCGCGCAGCGCGTGCCGCCACGCGAGCCGGGCCGGACCGTCGATCCGGCGGGGAACACGCAGCCACACCTCGGGTTCCCCGCCGGGCGCGAGGTGTGGCCCGGGTGCGCCGTCCGGGCCGGGCGCGAGCACCACCGGCGCGCCCGGCGCCGGGTCCGGCGCAGGCCCCTCCCGGGTCAGCGACCAGCGGAGCAGCACGCGGTCGGTCGGGAGGCCGGCGTTGTGGTCGTCGTCCATCCGCCCGTAGTAGTCCGGGTGATAGGCGTGGCCGACCGCCCCGAGGCGCGCGATGTTGAACCGCGCGTTGCGGTGCACGAGCGGGTCGAAGGTCCAGGTCATCTCGGTGATGCCGCGGTCGAGGCACCACTGGCGCTGCCGCAGCTTGATCGCGGTGCCGATGCCGCGGCCCTGGAAGCCGGTGTCGACGCCGACGATGTGCGAACGCAGGCCGTGCGGGTGGGTCACGGTCCGGAACCCGACCGCGCCTCCGACGAGCCGCGCGGCCGCTCCGGTGCCCAGGTAGGCACCCAGCACCATGCCGCCGGTGTCGCCGAGCGCGCGCAGCAGCGGAAACGGGGCCTGGGGGGACGACGCGCCCCAGACCCGGCTGAACAGGGCCTCCAGGTCGTGGAGTTCGGTGGCGCCGGCGGGATCACGCACCACGAGGGCTGCGGTCATGACGGCAGCCTGCCGGGCGGCGGCGGCGAATGTGTCGTCGCCGGCACCAACGCGGGCGAGTTCGGTTTGTCGTCGGCGACAAGCGGAGTGGCTTAGCATGCGTGCATGCAAGCCGGGCTGAGCGTGCGTCAGCTGGTCGAGGATCTGGGGCCCGCGTTCGTTCGCCTTGCCGTCGACGGACCCGCGGCCGACCGGCCGTTGACCGGGGTGTGCCTCTACGACCCGACGGCGCCCGACGAGATCGAACCGGGTTGTGTGGTACTGGGCATCGGCGTCGCGCCGGGATCCGCGCTGGACGGTTTCGGCCGGCGTGCGGCCGCCGCCGGGGCGAACGCCGTGGCCGTGAAAGGGCTTACCGGCCCGCCCGAGTGCCCGGTGCCGGTGCTGGAGGTCAACGCGGGCGCGCCCTGGATGCACGTGGCCGCGGTGCTCCGGGAGCGGCTGCTCGACCACGCGCGCGCGCAGGTGCGGCACACCAGCGAAAGCGACGACCTGTTCGCCCTCGCCAACGCGATCAGCCTGATCGTGCGGGCACCGGTCACCATCGAGGACCGGTCCTCCGCGGTCCTCGCCTGGTCCGCCGGCCAGGAGGAGACCGACGAGGCCCGGGTGGCGACGATCCTGGGGCGGGCCGTGGACGACCGCTGGCTGGGCACCCTGCGGGCCCGCGGGGTGTTCCGGCAGTTGCACACCAGTCCTGGCCCGGTGTATGTGGACCCGGTCGCGCCCGGCATGCTGCCCCGGGTCGCGGTGGCCGTGCGGGCCGGCACCGACGTGCTCGGTTACGTGTGGGCCGCGGTGTCCGGACCATTGTCCGAGCCGCAGGAGAGCGACCTCATGCGCCTCGTCCCGCTCGCCGCGGTGCACCTGATCAACGCCCGGACGAGCACCACCCACGCGCGCCGGAAACGCCGCGAGGCGGTGGCCGCGCTGCTCGGTGGCGGAGTGATCGCCCCCGAGGCCGCGGTGGATCTGCGGCTGGGCACGGGACCGCTGTGCGTGCTCGCCGCGGGAGCGCGTGACGCCGGTACGCCCGCGGACACCGACGCGTGCGCGGCCGCGGCGCTGCAGCGCTTCGCCGACCGCCTCGATCTCTACCTCGGCGCCGTCCACACCGGCGCGGTGACTTCTCCGGGCGACAGCGAGGTGTACGCGGTCCTGACCTGGCCACGCCGGCAGCCGGACGAGGCCCTGGCGTCTTCACAGGCCCTGGCGCGCGATTTTCTGTCCCGGGCCAGCGTCGAGGGCGAGTATGTGATCGCGGTCGGCGGTCCGGTGCTGTCACCGGCACGGCTGGTGACGGCTCGCGCGCAGGCCGACGCGATGTTGCGCGTCCTGCGCGACGAACCAGCGGGGCGGGCCGTCGGCACGCTGGAGGACACCGTGCTGCCGCTGCTGCTGCGGCAGTTGACCGATTCGAGTGCCGCGCTCGGCCTGCCCGAGACGACCGGATCGTTGCGGCGACTGGAAGAACGGGACGGCCCGGACGGCGTACTCGTGGAAACGCTTTCCGCCTACGTGCGCGCGTCCTGTGTCGCGGAGGCCGCCGCGGAGGCGCTGCACGTGCACGTGAACACGATCCGGTACCGGCTGCGGCGGATCCGCCAGCTGTCCGGTCTGGACTTCGCCGACGCGGAGGCGATGTTACTGCTGCATCTACAATTGCGCATGCGAGTGTTACGCCGGCGTGACGGCATTGACGCGCACGACAAACCTGTCGCGCGATCTTGAGCGCGCAGCACAAAACCTCGACCTCGTTGACCCAGCACACTCGGCGGGAATCTGTCCGCGACTGGCGAGGAGCCGTTGAATGAGCGCACCGGAGATGCTGATCCGAGGAGGAACCGTCGCGGATGGCAGCGGCGGGGACCCGGCTCCCGCCGACATTCTGGTGCGAGAGGGACGAATCGCGGCGGTCGAACCACCGGGCGTGATCCCCGGCCACGGCCGACAGACCCTCGACGCGTCGGGTCTCGTCGTCGCGCCGGGCTTCATCGACGTGCACTCCCATGCCGACAACGCCCCGCTGCTCGACGAGGACGACACCACCAAGATCCGGCAGGGCATCACCACCGAGGTGGTCGGCAACTGCGGCTTTTCCCTCGCCCCGACCGGCGCGGAGTCGGTGGCCGCGATGACCAGCTTCGCGCGCCGGATCTTCCCGCCGCTCGACTTCACCTGGGCCGGCTGGTCGGAATTCACCGATCTCACCGATTCCCGCGGCTATGTCACCAACTACGCGCCGCTGCTGGGGCACGGCACGTTGCGGATCGCGGTGCTGGGCATGGCCGACGTCAAACCGGACGCCGAGGGCCTCAAGCGCATGGGCGAGTTGCTCGACAAGGCGCTCGAAGGCGGCGCCTTCGGCATGTCCAGCGGTCTGGTGTACCCGCCGGCGGTGTTCAGCGACACCGACGAGCTGATCGCGCTGACCGCCCACCTCGGCCGGGACGGTCTCTACACCACCCACATGCGCGGCGAGGGCAACTCGCTGCTCTCCTCGATCGCCGAAACCGTCCGGATCGGACGCGAGGGCGGCTGCCGCGTGCACATCTCGCATCTCAAATGGACCGGGAAGGACAACTGGGGCAACATGTCCCGCGCGCTGGCGGACATCCACGCGGCGATCGACGACGGGCTGTCGGTCACCAAGGACATCTACCCCTACCCGGCCGGATCCACCATGCTCACCGCGCTGCTGCCGCCGCCGTTCCTGGCCGACGGCGACGAGGGCGTGCTGGCCCGACTGTCCTCGCCGGAGCAGCTGCGGCAGCTCGCCACGATCATGGAGCAGGGCCTGCCCGGCTGGGACAGCCACCAGCACGCGGCCGGCTGGGACGGCGTCCTGGTGTCCACCACGGCCAGCCACCGGTACGAGGGCAAGACGATCGCCGAACTCGCCCGGATCCTCGACCTCCCGCCGCTGGACGTGCTGGTGCGGATCCTGCGCGAAGAGGAGCTGCGCGCCAGCATGGTGATCTTCTCGATGCACGAGGACGACGTGCGGACCGCCTTCGCCGACCGCGACACGATGGTCGGCACCGACGGGCTGCCGCCCGGATCCGGCGGCAAGCCGCATCCGCGCCTGTTCGGCACCTTCCCGCGCATCCTCGGCGAGTACGTCCGCAAGGGCTCGGTGCTGTCCCTCGGCGAGGCGATCCGCCGGATGACGTCGTTGCCCGCCAAGGTCTTCCGCATCCCCGACCGCGGCTCGATCCGGCCGGGTCTGGTCGCCGACCTGGTCGCCTTCGCCCCGGAGACCATCGACCACGAGACCGACTACCGCGACCCGGTGCACGACCCGGTCGGCATCTCGTGGGTGATGCAGGGCGGATCCGTCGTCGTGTCCGGGCGGAACTACCTCGGACCGCGGCGGGGCCGCCGGCTCACCCCGGCCGCCTGACGCTCTCGCCCGGCCGCCCGAAGGTCTCCCTCAGCCACCCGAGGAGCACTCCCATGCCGTCCCCCACCCTTGCCCGACCCGCCCCCGGCGTCCGGCGCGTCGCCGTCGTCACGATCACGATCCTGTTCGTCGCCTGGATCGTCGACTACGTCGACCGGTTGGTCATCTCGACCGCACTGCCCAGTATCGGGAAGGAGTTCGGTCTCGACCACAGCCAGCAAGGCCTGCTGTTGACCGTCTTCTTCATCAGCTACGCGCTCTTCCAGTTCCCCGGCGGCGCGTGGGCCGACAAGATCGGGTCGAAGCGGACCATGGTGATCGCGATGGTCGCCTGGTCGGTGTTCACCGGCCTGTCCGGGCTCGCGTTCTCGTTCGGGATGCTGCTGATCGTCCGGGTGCTCTTCGGTGTCACCGAGGGCATCTTCCCCGGCGCGGCGATGAAGGCGATCACCGAGCGC
>DASSAD010000323.1:0-2103 GCA_035685725.1 Amycolatopsis sp.
CGTCCGCCGCGCGGCGGAGCACCTCGAGACGCCGGCGACGCTGTCCGGCGTTCTGGGGCACCAGGAAGTCCATCGTCGCCGAGGTGATTTCGATGTTCTCCAGCGCGGCGGCGTGCCGTTCGGTGTGGTAGCTCTCCAGCAGGTCCTCGCCGGCCCACCCGTGCCGCACATAGGCCAGCTTCCACGCCGCGTTCTCCGCATCGCAGACCCCGGAGTTCAATCCCCGCGCCCCGAACGGCGAAACGAGGTGCGCGCAATCGCCCGCGAGCAGGACCCGGCCCGCGCGCATCCGGTTCACCACCCGGGAGTGGAACCGGTACACCGATCTCCCCACGATCTCGTAGGGCGTCGCCCCGATGATCGCTCTGATCCGCGCGTCGAGCGCGCCGCCGGTCTCCTCCGCGTCGAGGTCGTAGTCGCCGGGGACCTGCCAGTCGATCCGGAAAGTGCCGTCCGGGCAGGGGTGGATGAGCACCTGCCGGCCGGGGTTCCAGGACGGATCGAAGTAGAACCGGCGCTCATGCGCCCAGCCTGCCAGCTCGGCGCGGATGTCGCAGATGAGGAACCGGTCGTCGAAGGAATGGCCGTCGAAGGACACCCCGAGCATGCGGCGGATGCCGTCGCCGCGCGCCCCGGCACAGGCGATGGCGTGGCCGGCCCGGATGCGCCGGCCACCCGCGATGCGCACCGTCACGCCGGCGGCATCCTGGTCGATGCCGGTGACGGCGTGGTTCCACCGCACGTCGATCAACGGCTCGGCCGCGATCCGCTCGTCGAGGATTTCCTCGGTGCGCGACTGCGAAATGTTGACGAAGGGCGGAAAGGCCGGAAAGGCCGGAAAGGCATTGCCGCCGGCGCCCGCGCGGTGCGCGAACAATTCCCGGTCGCGGTAGAACGTGCGCGCGGTGGTCCACGTGACACCCTCGTCCGCGATCCGGCGGCCGGCGCCGACGGTCTCCCAGATGTCGAGCACGTCGCCCTGCTGGCAGATCGCCCGGGACCCGGCCGGATCGCGCCGCGGACGGCCGTCGAGCAGCACGACCGGCACTCCCCACCGGGCCAGCAGCAGCGCCGCCGTCTGCCCGACCGGACCGTTGCCCACCACGGCGACTCCGCCGTCCATCCCTGCCCTTTCCTGTCTGCCCTTCCCGGCCTGCCCTTTCCTGCCTGGCCGTTCATGCCTGCAGCTGATCCCAGACTTCCCGGTCGCGCCGCGCCGTCCAGATGACCGGCCGTTCGATCCCGGACAGCTCGTCCCACAGCCGCGCGACATCGAAGGGCAAGCAGTGTTCGAAGATCGGCCACCGGCCGTAGGCGGGACTCAGCGCCGCGTGCGTGCGCTCGAACGCCTCCTTGAGCGTGCCGCCGGCCTCGTGGACCGCGCCGACCTCGCCGATCATGACGCGCAGGAAGTGCCGGGTCTGCTCGATCGCGGCGCCGACCGCCGCACGGCCCCTGCTGACCGCGCCCCGTCCGCCGATCAGCGTCTGGGCCCCGAACTCCGCCACCCTGTCCAGTGTGGTCGCCGACCAGTCGTGGTGGTAGGCGTCGCCGGTGTAGAGCGCGGCCTCGGCCTCGACCAGGTCCCCGGCGTAGAGGATCTTCTGGCGGGGCAGCCAGGCGACGATGTCGCCCTCGGTGTGCCCGCGCCCGCAGTAGCGCAGGACGAGATCACCACGGTCCCCGCCGAGGTCGATGGTGAGCCGGTCGGAGAAGGTCAGGGTCGGCCAGGTCAGGCCCGGCACCGAGGCCGCGGCCTTGGCCAGGCGCGGCATGCGGCCGAACTCGCTTTCCCAGTCCTGCTTTCCGCGCTCCGCGATGAGCGACCGGGTGTTCTCGTGCGCCACGATCACCTCGGCGTCGAACGCGGAGGCACCCAGGACGCGCACCGCGTGGTAATGCGACAGGACCAGGTACCGGACCGGCTTGTCGGTGTGCTCCCGGAGCCGGTCCAGCCACTCCCGCGCGGCGACCGGGGTCGCGAGGGCCTCGAAGCAGACCAGGAAGTCCTCGCCCTCGATGGCGCCCACGTTCGGGTCGCCTTCGGCGGTCAGCGCGTAGACCCCGTCGGCGAGTACCTCCAGTGTCTGTTCCTTCTGCTCC
>DASSAD010000324.1:0-15042 GCA_035685725.1 Amycolatopsis sp.
GACCGAAGTCCTGGGCGCGGCGATCGTCGAGTTCGACCCGCTGCCGTTCGATGCCGAAGCCGCCGCTCGCTACGGCACTCCGGTCGCCCTGACTCTTCAAGCCAACCGCGATACCCGCTGGGCGCGGGACCGGCTGTCGAACGCATACGTCCCGGTCAGCCGGATCCGGTCCATGCTCGACCGATACCCCGCGCCATGGCGCGGGGTATCAACCGTCTCCGGGATGATCCGGTGGACCGCCGGGCGTGTCACCCGGCGGTTGGTCCGAGACTCATGCGGACGGCCTGCCGATCACCAGCCGCGTTCGCGCCACTCCTGGAGCTTCGGCCGCTCCGCGCCCAGGGTCGAGTCGTCCCCATGACCGGGATAGAACCACGTGTCGTCGGGGAGCACGTTGAAGATGCGGGACTCGACATCGTTGATCAACGACGTGAAGTCCTCCGGTGAAGTGGTCCGCCCGATGCCACCGGGGAACAGGGAGTCTCCGGTGAACAGGTGGGGGTGCCCGGAGGGGTCGCGGTAGAGCAGCGCGATCGATCCCGGGGTGTGCCCGCGCAGGTGGATGACCTCCAGCGTGCGGTCTCCGACGGTGACGGTGTCACCGTGTTCGACCAGGAAGTCCGGCGGGACCGGCAGCGGTGCGGCGTCGAGCGGGTGGGCGACGGTGTTCGCGCCGTTCGCGCCGGCGACGGCGCCGAGGGCCTGCCAGTGGTCGCCGTGCTGGTGCGTGGTGACCACGGTGCGCAGCGCCGGACGGTCGGGACCGTGTCCGATGAGGTCGGAGATCCGGTCGGGGTCGGCGGCGGCGTCGATCAGCAGTGCCTCGTTCTGTGCGGTGCAGACCAGCAGATAGGCGTTGTTGTCCATCGGGCCGACGGACAGTTTCGTGATGGTCAGCCCTTCGAGGGTGCGCCGCGCCGCATCGCCGCCTGGCTCGACGTGCCCGGTGTATTCATCTACGACGTTCACCCCGAACACGGTAGCCGGTGCCGTCGCGCAGCTTCCACCCGTTCGCCGTGACCGTGGATCCGGACGAATCCGATAGCCTCAGGCGGTTCCGCCGCCCGCGATCCGCCCTGGAAGGACTGTGCTCCGCTCCGCCGCCCCTCAGCCCAGGCGTATCAGCTGGGACGCCGTCCGAGTCATCGCGGTGATCTCGGTGATGCTCGGCCATTTCACCCATCAGGGACCGCTCGCGCATCCCGAACTCGACGGCTATCCGTTCCGGATCACCGCGCAGTTCGGGGCCGCTGCCCTGATGGTGGTCTCCGGCTACTTCGTCTGCGAGACCGTGCGCCGCGGCGGCACCGGCCGGTGGCTGGCGAAGAAGATCGCCCGGCTACTGCCGCCGTATCTGGTCGCGGTGGTGGTCACCTACCTGGTCATGCGGCTGGCGAGCGCCGCGTTCAACGGCCAGCACTTCGGGGCCGGCTGGTGGAATCTGCTGTTCGGGCCGACCTCGGACGGCACCGCGTGGGTCTCGTCCTGGTACGTGCCGGTGGGCTGGGACCTGGTGGTGAACCTGCTCATGATCCAGGGCTGGCACAACGGTTTCATCTGGCTCGACGGCTCGTACTGGACGCTCCCGGTGCAGCTGATGATCTTCACGGGTGCCGCGGTCCTCTGTACCGGGACGCGCCGGTTCCGCACCGACCGGATGGTCGCGGGCCTGGCCTGGGCGATGGTCGCGGTCCCGCTGGTGCTCCGCTTCGGGGTCCTGGGCGTGCACAACCCGTCGCCCTGGGCGTTCGCCCTGTTCAACGGGCTCGGGCTGCATCGGGCGCACGCCTTCGCGGCCGGCATCGGCAGCTGGCTGTGGGCCCAGGGCCGGCTCCGCGGGCGAGTGCTCGTGGTGCTGCTGGCCGCGGTGGTCTGCGCCCAGGACCTGCACTTGTATCCGGATCACGTGGAGCTGTCCGGCGATCCGGCTCGGCTTCCCTCGGACCTCGGCTTTGCTGTGATGCTCGTCACTATTGTTGCCGCGGCCAAGGGGCCGGACTGGACGTTCCTGCGTCCGTTCGCGCCGGTCGTCACCTGGCTGGCCGGGATCTCGTACTGCGTGTACCTGCTGCACCAGGAGCTGGGGTACCTCCTGGCGAAGGCGTTGGTCGAGGCGGGTTTCGCGGGGTGGTCGCGGCTGCCGCTGGTGGTCGCGGTGTCCGTCGGGGCCGGATGGCTGCTCACCGTGACCGTGGAGCGCCCCGCGTACCGGTGGCTGACGCGGCTGCCACCGGTACGCGGGGCCTCGCCGCCGGCCCCGCGGTGCCCGCCGGGCGACTTCGCGCCGCCTTCGCCGGGTCCGGCTCCGGTTTCTGTCGGTGGTTCGTCCTAGCATGGTTTTCGGCCGGACTGTTCGGCCGGAGTGTTATGCGCAAGGTGAGACGAGTGCGTGTGGTGAGCCATCATGAGCGGGCCGAGCCATTCCCACGGTGAGGCGGACCGCTTCGCCGCGCCATCGGCCACGCCGGGCCTGCCCTGGCTACCCGCACTCGTGGGCACGTGCGGCGATAACGCTGCTGACAAAGACCAGCGAAGGGACCTTGGCGTGGCTGATCGCCTCGTTGTTCGCGGTGCACGCGAGCACAATCTCCGTGGCGTCGATCTCGATCTGCCTCGGGACAGCCTGATCGTGTTCACCGGCCTGTCCGGGTCCGGGAAGTCCAGCCTGGCCTTCGACACGATCTTCGCCGAGGGACAGCGCCGCTATGTCGAGTCGCTCTCGGCCTATGCGCGGCAGTTCCTGGGGCAGATGGACAAGCCGGATGTGGACTTCATCGAGGGGCTTTCCCCGGCGGTGTCCATCGACCAGAAGTCCACCTCGCGCAACCCCCGCTCCACGGTGGGCACCATCACCGAGGTCTACGACTACCTCCGGCTCCTCTACGCGCGTGCCGGGAAGGCGCACTGCCCGCGGTGTGGCGAGCTGATCAGCAAACAGACCCCTCAGCAGATCGTCGATCAGGTGCTCGAAATGGAGCCCGGGACACGGTTCCAGGTACTCGCGCCGGTCGTGCGCGGCCGCAAGGGGGAGTACCTCGATCTGTTCGCCAACCTCCAGCAGCAGGGTTACTCGCGGGCCCGCGTGGACGGGCACGTCCACCAGCTCACCGACCCGCCGAAGCTGAAGAAGCAGGAGAAGCACGACATCGGCGTGGTGGTCGACAGGCTGTCGGTGAAACCCGGTTCGAAGCAGCGGCTGACCGACTCGGTGGAGACCGCGCTCCGGCTCGCCGACGGCCTGGTCGAGCTGGAGTTCGTCGATCTTCCCGAGCACGACCCGCACCGCACCCGCGGCTTTTCGGAGAACCTGGCCTGCCCCAACGGTCACCCGCTGACCATCGAGGACCTCGAACCGCGGTCCTTCTCGTTCAACTCGCCCTATGGTGCCTGCCCGGAGTGCACGGGCATCGGCGTCCGCAAGGAGGTCGATCCGGAGCTGGTCGTCCCGGACGACGAGCTGTCGCTGGCCGACGGCGCGATCGCGCCGTGGGCGGGCGGCCAGAGCGCCGAGTACTTCCAGCGCCTGCTGGAGTCGCTGTCCGAGACCATCGGGTTCCGGATGGACACGCCGTGGCGGAAGCTTCCGGTCAAGGCGCAGAAGGCGGTCCTGCACGGCGTCGACGACCAGGTGCACGTCCGCTACCGCAACCGGTACGGCCGGCAGCGGTCGTACTACGCCAGCTTCGAGGGCGTGATCCCGTTCCTGGAACGCCGGCAGGAGCAGACCGAGTCGGAGTAC
The DNA here is from genome assembly GCA_035685725.1 of Amycolatopsis sp. Taxonomy (GTDB): domain Bacteria; phylum Actinomycetota; class Actinomycetes; order Mycobacteriales; family Pseudonocardiaceae; genus Amycolatopsis_E. The sequence goes on from DASSAD010000324.1 coordinate 3,740, forward strand.
ATGCGGGAGCGCTACGAGGGCTACATGCGCGAGGTCCCGTGCCCGGTCTGCCAGGGCAGCAGGCTCAAGCCGGAGATCCTCGCGGTCACCCTCGAACACCGTGAGCACGGCGAGCGTTCGATCGCCGAGGTGTGCGCGCTGTCCATCGAAGAGGCCTCGGACTTCCTCGACGGGCTGCGGCTCGGCCCGCGCGAGCAGATGATCGCGGGCGCGGTGCTCAAGGAGATCCAGGCCCGCCTGCGGTTCCTGCTCGACGTCGGGCTCACCTACCTCTCGCTCGACCGGGCCTCGGCCACGCTGTCGGGCGGGGAGGCGCAGCGCATCCGACTGGCCACGCAGATCGGCTCCGGCCTGGTGGGTGTGCTGTACGTGCTCGACGAGCCGTCCATCGGCCTGCACCAGCGGGACAACCACCGGCTGATCGAGACGCTGACCCGGCTGCGCGATCTCGGCAACACGCTGATCGTCGTCGAGCACGACGAGGACACCATCCGCTCCAGCGACTGGGTGGTCGACATCGGGCCCGGCGCGGGTGAGCACGGCGGTCACATCGTCCACAGTGGACCATTTCGGAAACTGTTGCGCAGCAAGGGTTCGCTGACCGGTGACTACCTGTCCGGCCGGAGGAACATCCCGGTGCCCGAGATCCGGCGCCCGGTGGACCGCAAGCGCCAGCTCACCGTCGTCGGCGCCCGGGAGCACAACCTGCGCGGAGTGGACGTGGCCTTCCCGCTCGGCTGCCTGGTGTCGGTGACGGGGGTGTCCGGCTCCGGCAAGTCGACGCTGGTCAACGACATCCTCGCGACAGTGCTGGCCAACAAGCTCAACGGCGCCCGCCAGGTGCCCGGGCGGCACACGCGGGTGCGCGGCCTCGATCTGGTGGACAAACTGGTCCGGGTCGACCAGTCGCCGATCGGCCGTACCCCGCGGTCCAACCCGGCCACCTACACCGGCGTGTGGGACCACGTGCGCAAGCTGTTCGCCGCGACCACCGAGGCGAAGGTGCGCGGCTACCAGCCGGGCCGGTTCTCGTTCAACGTCAAGGGCGGCCGCTGCGAGGCCTGCGCCGGCGACGGCACGATCAAGATCGAGATGAACTTCCTCCCCGACGTGTACGTGCCCTGCGAGGTGTGCAAGGGCGCGCGCTACAACCGGGAGACCCTCGAGGTGCACTACAAGGGCAAGACGGTGTCCGATGTGCTCGATATGCCGATCGAGGAGGCCGCGCAGTTCTTCGAGCCGATCAAGGCGATCTACCGGCACCTGCAGACGCTGGTGGACGTCGGGCTCGGCTACGTCCGGCTCGGCCAGCCCGCGCCCACCCTCTCCGGCGGCGAGGCCCAGCGGGTGAAGCTGGCCAGCGAGTTGCAGAAGCGGTCCACCGGCAAGACCGTCTACGTGCTCGACGAGCCGACGACCGGGCTGCACTTCGAGGACATCCGCAAGCTGCTCGGCGTGATCAACGGCCTGGTGGACAAGGGCAACACGGTGATCGTCATCGAGCACAACCTGGACGTCATCAAGACCTCGGACTGGATCATCGACCTGGGGCCCGAGGGCGGCTCCGGCGGCGGCATCGTGGTCGCCGAAGGCACGCCCGAACAGGTCACGACGGTCGAGGGGAGTTACACGGGCCAGTTCCTGGCGCCGATCCTCACGTGATCGGCGATGGGGCACGCCGGTATCCCCACGGGTAAGCGTGGATTGAACCGAACGGGCAAGTGCATCGTGTCTCTTGTGTGACCTCGGTCACCTGACGATCGAGGTCGGCGTCAGGAGGTCCACATGATTAGTCGACTCGCCGTGTTCGCCGCCGCCGCGGGCGTGGGTCTGGCGACGCTCGCCGCGTGCGGGGGCACGAGCACCGCGCCATCGTCGTCCGTTCCCCCTTCCGCCACCGCGCCGCACGCGAGTGAGCTCTCCGTGGCACAGACGGGCTCACTCGGGCCGGTCGTGGTGGATGCCCGGGGGTGGACGCTCTACCGGTTCGACCGGGACAGTGCGACGCCTCCGACCTCGAACTGCACCGGCCAGTGCGCCTCGTTGTGGCCGCCCGCGGTGGCGAGTTCGGTGACCCCGTCCGCGCAGGGCATCGACCCCAGCCTGGTCGGCACGATCATGCGGCCGGGTGGGGTCGAACAGCTGACCCTCGCGGGCTGGCCGCTCTACCGCTACTCCCCGGACGGCGGGCCTGGCCAGACCAACGGCCAGGGTGTCGACGGGCTCTGGTTCGCGGCCACTCCCCAGGGTGGCAAGGCCGGTGTCGCCGGGCAGCCCGCGCCGCCCGTGATGCCGCCTTCATCGTCACCGATGGGCGGCTTCGGATATTGATCGGCATACTTTCGTCGTGCGGCTCAACACCTACCGGTTCCGGGACAGCTGGTTCATCGCCGCGCCTGTCGCGTCGGTGTTCGACGCCGTGGTCGATGTGGCGCGCTATCCGCAGTGGTGGCCGGACGTCCGCTCGGTGAGCAGGATCGACGACGACACCGCCGAGCTCGTCTGCCGCGCGACCCTGCCCTACCGGCTGGTGCTGCGCATGAGCCGCGCCGAGGAGGACGCGCCGTCCGGGCGGCTGCGCGTCCACCTCGGCGGCGACCTGGAAGGATCGCTGGCGGCGCTGGTCGTCCGGCAGCCCACCGGCACGAGGCTGGAGATCACGCAGCAGGTGGTGGCCACGAAACCCTTGCTGCGCCGGCTTTCCCCGATGGCCCGCCCGCTGTTCCTGGTCAACCACGCGCTGATGATGCGCCGGGGCCAGCACGGGCTCAGCGCCTTCCTCACCGCGGGAAAGCCAGTGCCACCCGGTCCACCCCTGTTCCGGTGATCAGCAGCCGTTCTTTGCGGTTCCCGTCGGTCGAGCGGCTCGAAGATCGGCCGACGGCCCTCACCGGTTCTTGAGGAAGATTTCGGTCGCGACACACGCAGGCGACCGACGCGAGAACTACCACCCGGCGCGGCCTCGCGTCCCGTTACGATCCGGCGCATGAGTCAGCCATATCAGCCCCCGCAGTTCCCGATCATGTTGTCCACGATGAATGATCTGCCCGGTTACAAGGTGGTCCGCGTATTCGGTGAGGTTTTCGGGCTCACCGTGCGCAGCCGGAACATGTTCTCCAACATGGGCGCCGGCTTCAAGGCGCTGGCGGGCGGTGAACTCAAGGGGCTGTCGAAGCTGCTCTCGGATTCCCGGAACGAAGCGCTCGGTCGCCTTGCGCAGGAGGCGATGCAGCGCGGCGCCAACGCGGTTCTGGCGCTGCGGTTCGACTGCAACGAGATCGCCCAGACCGCCAGTGAGATCGCGGCGTACGGCACCGCCGTCTACGTGGTACCGGAGGGTGCCGAAGGCGCACCGCAGCAGGCGGCCCAGCAGCAGGCGGTGGCCGGCCAGTACCAGCAGCAGCCGCAGGGCCAGTACCAGCAGCAGGGCTATCCCCAGCAGCCCCAGCAGTGAGCGGCGCCTGCCGGCATCCTGCCGGGATGCCGGCGGGTCAGCCCACGGACCCAGGACCGCTGAGCAACCGCTCTTGGTGGAGCGAAGGCGTTCCGCTGTGCCAGGGCAGCACCTCGCCGAACCGGACCAGCTCGCCGTAGGTGGCCGGATCGACCCGGTCGGCCAGGATCAGCTCGAGTACGGCCCGCGCGGCCTGCGTCGGCGTCTGTGCCCGGCTGAAGTCGTCGAACCACGGGCGTGACGCCGGGGTGTCCACCAGCCCGGGACACACCGCGGCGATCAAGGTGCCTTCGGACAGGTCGCGGGCACGGCGCTGCGCGGCCACTGCCCGCACCGCCGCCACCTGAGCCACCTTGGACGGCACGTTGATCCAGTGCGGCCAGCCGCGCTCTTCCGCCGTCCCGTCGTGGATCGCGGCGCGCCAGGATGCCACGGCCTGCTCGACTTCTTCCAGGGTGGCGCCGTCGAACAGGGGATGCAGCCGGGTGTCCAGGCGGCCGAGCGTGCCCATCGAGCTGGCGACGACGATCAGCCGGCCACCGGGGCGCAGCACCGGTCCGAAAGAGCGCAAGACGGCGTGGGTGGCGCCGTTGGCCACGTCGATGAACTCGTCGGCCTGCTCGGCCTGCGGCTCCTCAGGTGTCATCCGGGCGGTCGCGTTGGACACCACGATGTCCACGCCGCCGGCCGTTCCGTCATGACGTTCGCCGAGTTCGGCGGCCATCCGGCCCACGGCCACGGCGTCGGTGACGTCGAGCACCCGGCCTTCCACCCGGCTTCTCGTCGCGGGTGCGTCGGCGATCCGGGAGGTCGCGTCGGCGACCCGGTGTGGGTTCCGGCCCGTCAGCAGAACGAGGTCCGCCGGGTTCAGCCGAGCGGCCAGGCCTTCCGCGAGCGCGAAGCCGAGGCCCTGGTTGGCCCCGGTGACCAGGGCGATGCGTGTGGTTGTCATGAGGCCGAGGTTAGGAACTCCCCGGCCATGCGACCAGCGAAATCCTGGCACAGGTGGTATGCGTAAAAGTCATGGACTTCACCGATGTCTCGCTGGTCGGGCTGCGGGTCTTCCGCGAGGTCGCCGAGCGGGGCACGTTCACCGCGGCGGCGGCCGCGCTGGGCTACACCCAGTCCGCCGTCTCCCGGCAGATCGCCACCCTGGAACGGGCGGCGGGCACGCCGCTGCTCGAGCGCGGCCGGGACGGCGTGCGCCTGACCCCGGCCGGTCATGTCGTACTGCGGCGAGCCGCGTCGGTGCTCGCCGAGATCGACGGCACCGCGCGCGAACTCGCCGGCCTGCCCGCGGAGGCCGGGAGGGTGCGGCTGGGCTGGTTCATCAGCGCGGGCGCCGTGCTGGTGCCCCGCGCCGTCGCGGCGGTCCGCCGCAGCCACCCCGCGATCACCGTCACCACACGGGAAGGCAGCACGCCGACGCTGGTCCGCGCGCTGCGGGCGGGCAGTCTGGACCTGGCCCTGTTGGCTTCGGCACCGCCGTTCCGGCCGCCGGACACCGAGTCACCGCCGTTGAAGCTCCAGGTGCTCGCCGAGCGCGGCCTGTGCCTGGCCGTGCCGGTCACCCATCCCCTCGCCGCCGGTGACTTCGTCGATTTCGCCGACCTGCGCGGCCGGCACTGGATCGCGGGACCATCGTCGCGGCAGGAAAGCCTGCTGGGTGTCTGGCCGGGCCTGGACGAGCGACCCGTGATCGCGCACGTCGCGCGCGACTGGCTGGCGAAGCTGAACCTGGTGGCGGCCGGGGGGGGACTGACCACCGTGCCGGCCACCCTCGGCCAGGTCGCGCCGCCGGGTGTGCGGATCCTCCCGGTGCGCGGCGGGCCGCAGGAGCAGCGGCGCATCGTGCTCGCGCGGCTCCCGGGAGCCTTGCCCGAGCCGGCCGCCCGCCTCGCCGAAGCGCTGCGCGACGCGGCGGCGGACCTGCACCCGCCGGTCCCCGCCCGATAAAGCGCGCGGCTAGAAGTAGGTGCGGATGAAGTCGACCACGGTTTCGCCGTCCACCACCGGAATCAGCGACCACTTGTCGAACACCGTGCAGGGGTGGGAGAGGCCGAGACCGACCCAGTCGCCGACCTCCAGCGGGGAGCCCGCCGGCAGCGCGATGAAGGCGTGCTGGTCGTTGAGTCGCGTCACCCGGTGGCCGGTCAGCTCCGCCGTCGTGCCGCAACGCCGGTACAACTGGGGTTCGGGCATCCCCTCGTCGAAGGAAGCGTCGCGTTTGCCGAGCGTCAGCAGCGCGAGATCCGGGGCCGGTTTCGAGGTCACCCGGGCCCAGGCTCGCAGCGCGGGGCGGAATCGCGGCGTGCCGGTCATCCGCGGATGCGCGCCGAGCGGCGAGACTTCGCGGTAGAAACCGTCGTCGTGGGTCAGATAGGCACCGCTGCGCAGCACCGGCACCACCGGCCGCGCCGGTCGCCCGACGGTGGCGAGTCCGGCCAGTTCAGCGAGTTCGGCGGCGACCTGGTCGAAGAACACGCTGCCGCCCGCGGTGAGGATGACTTGCTCGGTTTCGAAGGAATCGCCCAGTGCCACGGCGAGAGCGCGCAGCCGCCGCAGGTAGGAAGCCACGATTTCCCGTGACCGCGGCGTTGCGTCGGAGGCCAGCGCTCCCTCGTAGCCGGCGATCCCGGCAAGCCGCAGCGCGGGACTGGCCCGGACGGCTTCGGCGATCGCGCGCGCGGTCTCCTCGTCCCGGGCGCCGGTCCGGCCTCCGGCGCCGCCGAGTTCGACCAGCACGTCGACCGGATGGCCGGTGCCGCGCAAGGCTTCCGTCATCAGTTCCACGGCACGGACCGAGTCGGCCCAGCAGCTGAACTGGAAGCGGGGATCGGCGGACAGCTCGGCCGCCAGCCAGCGCAGCGCGGCCGGGTCGACGAGCTGGTTCGCGAAGACGATCCGGGAGACCCCGAAACCCCGGTAGACCCGCAACTGCGCGGCGTTCGCGCAGGTGATGCCCCACGCGCCGTGCTCGATCTGCCGGGCGAAGAGCTGGGGCGCCATCGTCGTCTTGCCGTGTGGGGCCAGCTGGACGCCGTGCTCGGCGCACCAGACCGCCATCGTGCGGAGGTTGTGGTCGAGGGCGTCGGCTTCGAGCACGACGAGCGGTCCGGTGAACCCGCCGGTGAACAGGTTCGGGCGCGCCGCCGCGGCCTCGCCGAGGGTCAACCCCCACAGCGACGGGGGCGCTGCCTTGAAGCGCCAGTCGAGCCGCTCCCGGCCGATGGCGTCCACGGCGGCGTGGTCCAGACAGCACGCGGGCATGGCGCCTCCGTTGCATCATGTGCAATCATCGTTGCGCATACTGCTCTCTTCAGATCTAGCATCGGTCGGCCACCAGGGTCAACGGGAGCGGGGATCAGCCAGACATGAGCCAGACATGAGTCAGAGCCTTGATCGCGGTCTGAGCGTGCTCGACGCGCTCTCCGGCGGTGCGGGCACGCTCGACGAGCTGGCCGGTGAGCTCGATGTGCACAAGTCGACCGTCCTGCGGCTTCTGCGCACCCTCGAAGCGCACCATTTCGTCCGGCGTGCGGGCGCCCGGCACTACCGCCTGGGCAGCGCGCTGTTCGACCTCGCCAACCGCGCGTTGGAGGAGCGCGATGTCCGGCGTGCCAGTGCACCCGCGTTGGCGCGTCTCAACGCGCGCACCGGTCACACCGTGCACCTGGCGACCTATGAGGACGGCGAGGCCGTCTACGTCGACAAGTTCGACGGGCGGCATGTCGTCCGGATGTATTCGCGCATCGGCAAGCGCGCCCCCCTGCATTGCACGGCGGTCGGGAAGGTGCTGGTCGCCGCGCTCGAACCGGCCCGCCGCGCCGAAGTGGCCGCGGGTCTGGACTTCGTCGCGATGACGCCGAACACGATCACCGGTGCGGACTCCTACCTCGTCGAGCTGGACCGGGTCGCGAGGCAGGGACACGCCGTCGACAACGCCGAGCACGAGGACTTCGTGCACTGCATCGCCGCGCCGGTGCGGGGTCCAGGCGGGGCGGTCGTGGCGGCCGTATCACTCTCGGTGCCGCGGATGTTGCTGGACTTGGACGGCCTGCTGGCGCTGGTGCCGGAGCTGATGGCCACGGCCCGGGCGGCCTCCGCCGACAACGGCTGGATTTCCCAGGAGAAACTCCGACAGAGGGAGCAAGTGATGACCAAGGTCGCGATCACCACGGACGACGCGCCCAAGCCGCCGGCGGCGTTCGCCCAGGGCTCGCGCAAGGGCAACTTCCTGCAGGTCGCCGGGCAGGTCGGGTTCGACCCGAAGACCGGCAAGGTCGTCGGGACCACGGTGGCCGAGCAGGCCCGGCAGGCGGTGAAGAACATCGAGGCGGTGCTCGCCGCGGGCGGGGCCAGCCTGGCCGACGTGATCATGATCCGGGTGTATCTGACCGACCCGGCGCAGTTCGCCGAGTTCAACGAGGTCTACAACACGCTGGTGAGCGAGCCCTACCCGGCCCGTACCACCGTCTACGTCGGACTCCCGGCCGGCCTGCTGGTGGAGATCGACGCGCTGGCCGTCCTCGACTGAGCACCCGGGTCCATCCGGGTCAGGCGCACCTGACCCGGATGGTGTTCCAGGACAACGCCGGCAGCACCGCCGTGACCGTGTTGCGCTCGATCGACGGCGCGGCGACGGTGACGGGTCGGATCCGATCGGGGTGGGCGAGCGTGTTGCCCGCGTGGCGGTCCGGGCCGGTGAGCACCCGGTGTTCGGCGGGGAGCACCGGGGTCATCGAACCCAGTTCGGCCACCAGCCGCAGCGGCGATTCCGTATCCCGGTTCACCGCGAACACCGTCAGCCAGCCGTCCTCGCCGGCGACGGCCGTCAGGTGCAGCAGCGGCGCGCGGCCGTACCGCGCGGTGTCGTAGGTCGGCGACGTGACGGCCGTGCGGAGCACCTGGCCCCGTCCGTGCCGGGCCGTGTCGGCGAAGGGGTGGAAGATCGTCTGTCGCCAGGCCGGTCCGCCGGGCTCGGTCATGATCGGCGCGAGGACGTTGACCAGCTGTGCCAGGCAGGCCACCGCGATCCGGTCGCAGTGGTTGAGCAGGGTGATCAGCAGACTCCCGACGACGACGGCGTCGGTCACCGACGAGACGTCCTCCAGCAGCCGGGGCGCCTCGGGCCAGTCCTCGGGCAGGGCCGGGCCGCCGTCGGCCGGGCGGTGCCAGACGTTCCATTCGTCGAACGCCAACCGCAGGCGCTTGCCCGATCGCAGCCGGGCCCGGACCGCGTCGCAGGTCGCCACCAGCCCGTCGATGAAGGCCGCCATGCCCTGCGCCGAGGCCAGAAACGAGCCGACGTCACCGTCGGTTTCCCCGTAGTAGGCGTGCAGCGACAGGTAGTCCACCAGCTCGTAGGTGTGCTCCAGCACCGTCGCGTCCCACGCCCCGAAGGTCGGCAGTTCCGGGGACGAACTGCCGCACGCCACCAGTTCCACGCCGGGGTCCACCGCGCGCATCGCCCGTGCGGTCTCGGCCGCGAGCCGGCCGTACTCGGCGGCGGTCCGGTGGCCGATCTGCCACGGGCCGTCCAGTTCGTTGCCCAGGCACCACAGCCGTACCGCGAAGGGATCCCGGTGCCCGTGCCGGGCACGCAGCTCCGACCGCGCGGTGCCGCCGGGATGGTTGCAGTACTCCAGGAATGCGGCGGCCTCGGCGACGCCCCGCGTCCCCAGATTGACCGTCAGCATCGGCTCGGCCCCGGCCGCGTGGGCGAAGGTGACGAACTCGGCCGGCCCGAACCGGTTCGGCTCGACGCTGTGCCAGGCGGGATCGAGCCGGCGCGGCCGCGACGCGACCGGTCCGACACCGTCTTCCCAGCGGTAGGAGGACACGAAGTTGCCGCCGGGATAGCGGATCGTCGTCACACCCAGTTCGGTGACCAGCGCGAGCACATCGCGGCGCAGGCCGTCGGAGTCGGCATGGTGATGCCCGGGTTCGAAGATTCCCGTGTAGACACCACGGCCGAGATGCTCGACAAAGGACCCGAACAGGCGCGGATCGACGTCACCGACGGCGAAGTGCCGATCGGCGAAAACGCGGCTCGTGCGCACGGAAATCCCTCCGGGGCCCGCGGCTGGACCGCCGCGGCGGTCAGTACACGGGGCCGGTGTATTTCTCGCCCGGACCCTGCCCGGGCGCGTCCGGATCGGCCGATGCCTCACGGAAGGCCTTCTGCAGCGACTGCAGGCCGTCACGCAGGGGCGCGGCGTGCGAGCCGAGGTATTCCGCGGACGCGGTGACCAGCGCGGCGAGCGCGGTGATCAGCCGGCGGGCCTCGTCCAGGTCGCGGTACGGGCTGGCGTCCGGGTCCTCGTCGGCCAGGCCGAGCCGTTCGGCCGCCGCCGACATCAGCATCACGGCCGCCCGGCTGATCACCTCGACGCTCGGGATGTCGGCCAGGTGCCGGACGCCGGGGGAATTTCCGGGCGTTTCGGCAGCGTTGAAACCTTCGTCTAGCACGTCTGGTAGCCTTTCACGTGCGACCAGTCTCCGAGCGATCGGGGGCGGCAAGTGGAGCCCCGCTCCCACCCGAGTCGCCGCAGCGGCGGCCGGGTCCGGTCTCGCCACCCGTAACCGTGGTGGTGCGTTCCCCGTGGAGAACGCGATCGGATGAGGGCCCCGCATATCGGCCGGAACGGCTGGTGACGGGGCCCATGGTATGTGGGCACCAGGTCGAGCAGGCTAGACGACGAAACTCGGACCAAGGAGGCCACATCAGCTCCGAGACACGTATCAACGAACGCATCCGCGTTCCCGAGGTCCGCTTGGTCGGACCGAACGGCGAACAGGTCGGCATCGTGCGGATCGAGGATGCGCTCAGGCTCGCCCAGGAAGCGGATCTCGACCTGGTCGAGGTCGCGCCGCAGGCGCGCCCCCCGGTCGCCAAGCTCATGGACTTCGGCAAGTTCAAATACGAGAGCGCGCAGAAGGCCCGGGAGTCCCGCCGGAACCAGCAGCTGACCGTCATCAAGGAACAGAAGCTGCGGCCCAAGATCGACCAGCACGACTACGAGACGAAGAAGGGGCACGTGTCCCGCTTCCTCTCCGCTGGGAACAAGGTCAAGGTGACGATCATGTTCCGCGGCCGTGAGCAGTCCCGGCCGGAACTCGGGCGTCGGCTGCTGGAGAAGCTCGCCGACGACGTCGCCGAACTGGGCTACGTCGAGTCGCTGCCCAAGCAGGACGGCCGCAACATGATCATGGTGCTGGCGCCCCACAAGAACGTCAAGGCGAAGCAGAAGGCGACCAAGGAACCGGTCGAGTCCTGACCCGGCCACCGGCCGACGCAGTTCGCAGCACACCGGAATCCGGTGTGCTGCAGCATGAGAGAGAGCAGACGAATGCCCAAGATGAAGACGCACAGCGGAGCCTCCAAGAGGATCCGGGTGACCGGTACCGGCAAGCTGCGCCGGCAGAAGGCGGGACGCCGCCACCTGATGGAGAAGAAGTCGAGCAAGCTCACCCGCCGCCTCGAGGGCACCACGGAGATCGCCGCTCCGGACGTGGCCCGGGTCAAGCGCCTCCTCGGCCGCTGACCGCCGGCACCGGCGAACCGGTGTGGCGCACGCCGGGCGACCTCCGTGGGCGCCGGCGGGCGAGGTCCGCGATGGTGGTGGGACGTCGGCTCGTGGATCCGCGGTATCGCGGCGATGCCACGCCCAGCACCATGACAAAGCTGTAAACCGGGGTGTTCTCCCGCGCCCCCTGAGATCGACAGGATGGACTCGTGGCACGCGTGAAGCGGGCGGTCAACGCCCAGAAGAAGCGGCGCGCAACTCTCGAACTGGCCAGCGGCTACCGCGGCCAGCGTTCGCGGCTGTACCGCAAGGCCAAGGAG
>DASSAD010000325.1:0-4386 GCA_035685725.1 Amycolatopsis sp.
TCGAACAGGCTCACCGCGGCGGCGAAGGCCATCACCGTGTACAGCACCCGCGACTCCCGGCAGCGGATCAGCTCCCCCACCGCGTACCGCCGGATCGCCGGGCGGTTGCGCCGCAGGCTCGGGTTGACCGACTTGTCCAGCGCCCAGCTTTTCGGGTCGATGTGCCTCGGCCACCAGTCTTCCGGCGGATCCCGCAGCACCACCGCGCCGGTGCCCGCGAGCACGAGAACCACCAGCGCCGCGACCACACCGGCCGTGCCGGGACTCGACACACCGCCGGCCAGCACGAGAAACGGGATCGACCCGTAGGCGAACGCACCGCTGACCAACGCGGTGCGCGACGACCGCTCGGGATACCACCGCGCGACCACGCTCAGGCAGGTCCCGTAGACCAGCCCGGCCCCGATTCCGCCGAGCACCGCGTGGTCGACCACGACCACCGCGAAGCTGCCGGTTCCGCCCACGGTGACCAGCCCGGCCGCGCACAGCACCGCACCGGTCGCCAGCGTGAACCCCGGCGCCAGCCGCAACCGGGCACGCGCCCAGGCGACCGGGAAGAGCGCCGCGCTCTGGCACACCGTCCACACCGCGAGTACCCAGCAGCCCTGCCGCAGGCTCCACCCGTGCAGTCCGGCCAGGGAAGGCAGGAGCGCGCCATAGCCGTACTGCCCGGCGCCCGCGGCGAGCATCGCGGCCCAGGCCGCCCACAACATCCAGCCGCGGGACCGTCCCAGCAGTTCCCGATCCGTCTCGCCGACGCGGTACCGCCGGCCGTAGACGTCACGGATGTCCCGCCCGATCGCGATCGTTCCGGTCATTTCGCCTCCTGCATACAGTATTTTGTATGCTTAATAGAGCGCTTCCACATAACGGTCGAAACTCGCGCGCGTCACCGTTGAGTATCGCGGATGTCTTGATCGTCGTTCAAGACGGCCAAAAGGGTCTCCGACGGCATCCCGAACCGGGCAATGACCGTTGGACGATCGCGGGCTCAGGCGTCCTCTTCACCCAGACCGGCGTGCTCGAGGTCGAGCGTCCGCTGGATCCGGCGGCGGGTGTGGTCGGAGATCTCCCCCGCCTCGTAGAGCCGGTTCAGCTCGGCACCCTCGATCGCCAGCAGCTCCCGTCGCAGCCGCCGGTAGGACTCCGCCACCGGCGCGCTCGTCGCCTCGTCGGGCTCGGCTTCGGCGATGCGGTCCATCCGGGCCTGCCAGCTGTCGCGCAGCTGCTCGACCAGGAACTCCGGCGCGGCCTCGCTCTCGGAGAGTTCCTCCAGATGCGCGAGCCCCGCCTTGGCCAGCCGCACCCGCGCGGACACCTGCTCCCGGCGCACGTCCTCGGTCGTCACCGCGATACCCGTCCGCCGCACCAGCGGTGCGAGCGTGAAACCCTGCACCACCAAGGTGATCACGATGACCGCCGTGGTCAGCAGCTGCACCAGGTCCCGGTACTCGGACTGGGTCGCGGTCAGCGGGATCGACAGCGCTGCGGCCAGCGGCACCACGCCGCGGGCTCCCGCCCACGACACCACCGCCGGCACCTCCCAGGCCGGCCGGCGCATCCCCCGCCGCCGCTGCTGCACCGCCGAGAGCGGAAACACCCACAACACCCGCACCAGCAGCAAGGTCACCGCGATCAGCACGGCCTGCAGCGGCCACGCGGTGGCCTCCGACAGTTCTCGCACCAGCCCGGGCAGTTGCAGCCCGATCAGCCCGAAAACCACGCTCTCCAACAAGAAGACGACGGTCGCCGACACCGCGCCCAGTTGCAGACGGATCCGCGCGGTGGTCAGCCGGTGGGCCTGCGTGCCGAGGATCACCGCGGCCACCACGACCGCGGTCACCCCGGAGCCGCCGATCGCCTCGGCCAACACGTAGGCCCCATACGGCGTCACCAACGAAACAACCGTCTCCAGCACCGGATCCTCGGTGCGCCTGCGGATGGCGTATGCCCCGGCCGCGACCAGCGCGCCCACCAGCAGACCGCCCAGCACGAGCCGGCCGAACTCGATCGCGGTGTGCCCCCACGACACGCTGCCGGCGCTGACACCCACCAGCACCGCCACCCGGAACAGCAACAGGCTGGTCGCATCGTTGAACAGGCTTTCGGCCTGTACCAGCGCCTGCACGCGCGGCGGCAGCGAAAGCCGCCTGCCCAGCGCCGTCACCGCGACCGGATCCGTACTGGCGAGCACCGCGCCGAGCGTGAACGCCATCCCCAGGGGCAGCGGCGTGACCGCGCTCGCGATCGCGGCGACGGCGGCCGCGGAGGCCATCACGAGCCCGAACGCGAGCACACCGACCGGCTTCCACACCGCCCGCAGGTCCCGCCACGGCAGCTCCTCGCCGGCCGCGAACAACAGCGGGGGCAGCACGACGAGACTGACGATGTCCGGGCTCACCCGGAAGTCGGGCACCCCGGGGAGCAGACCGGCGACGATACCGGCGACGACCAGCAACGACGGGGCGGGAACGCGCAACCGCTGGGCGAAGGTGGCGACGACCGTGGCCAGTACGACCAAGGTGAGAACGATCTCCACACTGCGCACGTCTGGCCGTCCTCCTCTGTTCCAGTGCCGACCAGACTTCCCGGCGCGCCTGCACCAGGCTACCTAAGCCAACTCGAACGAGGTACACGGACGGCCGCCATGGGACGGCGGAATCACCGTCCGTAAGGAAGACGGTGCACAGGGGGAACCGTTACAGGCCCGCGGCAGGAAGACCGGCCTTCCGGGCCGGACTCCGGCCGAGGTGCCTGCCGCCAGCGCGCAGGACGCCGCGATTCAGTGCGGCGTGGCCCGGTTCAGTTGCGGGACCAGGCGGTGCGCATCCAGTTCGCGGCGACCAGGATCATCGCGATCAGTGCGATGACCAGGCCGATGCCCGGCCCGCCGCCGACCGCGTTGTTGGCGGTCGAGGACTGCTGCGACCACACGGCGAGGAGCCCGTCCACCGAGGCGAACCAGCCGCCCATCGCGCCCACCCAGGCCAGCCACCAGCGCCGCGTGGTCAACGCCAGCACCGAGGCGACCACGCCGAACACCGTCGACGTCGTGGCGAACAGCTGCGGAATCGGCCCGCCCTGGCCGAAGAGCACCTGCCAGCCGGCGTGCGGGCCGACCCAGGGCAGCAACTGGCCGACCAGCAACACGAACACCAGCACGGCGATCACGAAACCGCGACGGCCCAGCTCGACCGTCCGCGCGGCCCTCGTCACCACCTCGTCCACATCGGCGGCGAGCCGGTGCAGATCGGTCCCGTTGCCGTTCGACGATTCCTCGGTCATGCGTGTTCCTCCGCAAGCTCGCGTGCGACCGCGATCGTGTCGACGGGCCGCTCCTTCGTCGCCGCCGGGGCGCCGAAGGAAGGCAGGCCGAGACTGACCCCGTCCGTCTTCGGCCGCCGTCCGGCCTCCACATTGTCCCCGGCCCCGGTTCGCCGGTGCGAGCGCAGCTCCCCGTCGGCGACCAGATGATGCGGGGCGCCGTAGGTGATGACGGTCTCCACGACGTCACCGGGACGCACCGCGCGATCGACGGCGGGACCGGTCGGGGTGAAGTGCACCAGCCTGCCATCGCGGGCGCGCCCACTCATCCGGTGCGTTTCGGCATCCTTGCGGCCCTCGCCGGTCGCGACCAGCAACTCGACCGTGCGCCCCACCAGGTTCCGGTTCTCCTGCCACGCGATCTCGTTCTGCAGGGTCACCAACCGGTCGTAGCGCTCCTGCACGACCTGCTTGGGCAGCTGGCCCGCCATTTCGGCGGCGGGCGTGCCCGGACGCCGGGAGTACTGGAAGGTGAACGCGCTGGAGAACCGGGCCTGTCGCACCACGTCGAGGGTGGCCTGGAAGTCCTCCTCGGTCTCGCCGGGGAAGCCGACGATGATGTCCGTGGTGATCGCCGCGTCCGGCAGCGCCGCGCGCACCTTTTCCAAAATGGACAGATAGCGGGCGGACCGGTACGAGCGGCGCATCTCCCGGAGCAGACGGTCGGAACCCGACTGCAGCGGCATGTGCAGTTGCGGGCACACGGCGGGGGTCTCGGCCATCGCGTCGATCACGTCGTCGGTGAACGCGGCCGGGTGCGGCGAGGTGAACCGCAGGCGCTCCAGACCGTCGATCGCGCCGCAGGCGCGCAACAGCTTGCCGAACGCGAGGCGGTCGCCGAACTCGACGCCGTAGGAGTTGACGTTCTGGCCGAGCAACGTCACCTCCAGCACACCTTCGGCGACGAGAGCCTCGACTTCGGCGAGGATCTCGCCGGGCCGGCGGTCGCGTTCCTTGCCGCGCAAGGAAGGCACGATGCAGAAGGTGCAGGTGTTGTTGCAGCCCACCGAGATCGACACCCAGCCCGAGTAGGCCGACTCGCGGCGGGCGGGCAGCGTGGAC
>DASSAD010000326.1:0-21359 GCA_035685725.1 Amycolatopsis sp.
CTTGCGCGGCCAGCAGCCCGCAGACCAGGTCGGAGTCGCTGGACGAGCCGGTCAGCCCGGCGTGCGGTTTGAGGCCGGCGGCCTTCGTCCGGTCGCGCAGCTCGGCGGTGTTGACGAGGTTTCCGTTGTGCGCGAAGGACAACCCGCTGCCGGTGGCGGTGGTGCGGAAGGTCGGCTGGGCGTTCTCCCAGGTCGAGGATCCGGTCGTGGAGTACCGGCAGTGTCCGACCGCGATGTGTCCCTGCAAGGAGACGAGCACCTGCTCGTCGAAGACTTGGCTGACCAGGCCGAGGTCCTTGAAGACCACGATCTGCTTGCCGTCGGACACCGAGATGCCGGCGGCCTCCTGGCCACGGTGCTGCAGGGCGTACAGGCCGTAGTAGGCCATCTTGGCGACTTCTTCGCCCGGTGCCCAGACACCGAAGACGCCACATTCTTCCCGGGGTTCGGATTCTGGTCGGTCAAGCGAGGTGTGGTCGGAAACCACTGCGAGTGCTCCCAAAAGACGAGGGCGGGCCGCCCCCAGTGTAAGTCGCGGCTCGGGGCCACACGGCCCAACGTGACGGTCGGCTCGTCACGGAGCGAACGTCACGTTGGGCCGCCCCCGACCCCCCAGAGCTTTTCATCCGGTCGCGGCCAGCCAGGTGGCCCGCCCGCCCTCACCGGGCACCCAGCAGCCCGGTATGGCGCGGCGACCGCAGGGGTCCGGCTTTTCCGGGAGGGTCAGCAGCTCTTCCAGCACTTCCCCCGTGGGGCCGGCCCCGCGCCAGAGCACCACGGACGGCTCGAAGATGTCCTGTTCGCCGCCGGGTATCCGGGTGGCGACGGCGCTGTCCCGGTCGGTGATCCGGATGATGTCGACGACCGTGTGGTGGGGGCGGATGCCGACCACGGTGTGCACGTTGCCCTCCGCGTCGCGCCGGTGGACGAACCGGTAACCGCGTTTGATCAGGTCCCGGAGCCGGGAGTCGACGCGCAGGAGGTCGACCTCTTCACTGGAGAACATCATCGAATTCGCCGTCCTTGGCGCCCGCGAGGAAGGCCGCCATCTCCGCGCGGGTGTAGACGAGTACCGGACCGAGTGGGAAGCGCGAGTTCCGGATCGCGATCTCCCCGGTGGCCAGCGGGGCCACCTCCACACAGTTGCCCAGCGCACCGCTGTGTCTGCTCTTGCGCCAGGGGGCACCAGCGACGAGGTCGGCGGAGACCCCGTTCACTAGTCGATCTGCCATCGGGGTTCACCTCTCGCTCGGCTTGCCACGCGACTGCACGTGCATCTGCACGGTGGTCGGGACGCTACCACCAGTGAATGCACGCGTAAATGCACGTGCACGGGGCGCGACGACGTCCGGCTACTGTCCGGACGCGCCGGCGGCCGGAATTCGGCAAAAGGGTGAAATCGTGAGGAAGATCCGGCACAGCCGATTCACCGCTGGTGGCCGATTCGCGCGATCAGATCTCGGCACGGAGCTTGTGGAGCAGCTGACGACTCCGTTCGGGTGTTTCCGCGTCCACCGTGAGCCGGTCGAACGCGCGCCCGTAAACCTCGATTTCGTCCGGCTTCTCCAGGTAGATCGCGCCGTAGCCGTGCTCGATGTAGGCGATGTTCGGCAGCTCCGGCTCGGCGAACTGAAGCAGGGAAAACGCGCCCTCGGCCGCGAACCCGCTCAGCTCGAAGGGCACGATCTGCAGGGAAACCTGTGGCAGTGCGGTCACTTCCAGCAGGTGGTCGATCTGCCGCCGGAGCACCCCCGCGCCGCCGACCGGCCGGTGCAACACGGACTCGTCGACGACCGCCCACAGCCGCGGCGGTTTCGGCCCGGTGAGTACCTTCTGCCGTCGCATCCGCACCGCGACCCGGCGCTCGACGTTCTCGTCGCGGGAATCCGCGTCGCCGTGGCTGGCCACGGCGCGGGCATAGGGCTCGGTCTGCAGCAGCCCCGGCACGAACATCAGCTCGTAGGTGCGGATCCGGCTGGCCGCCTCCTCCAGCCCGATGTAGTTGTCGAACCAGGCGGGCACCAGATCGTTGAACCGGTGCCACCAGCCGGGCTGGTTGGCCTGCTTGACCATTTCGACGGCCCACTCGCGTTCGGCGATGTCATGGACGCCGTACATGGTCAGCAGATCGACGACATCCCGTTCCTTGCAGCCGACCCGGCCCAGCTCCATCCGGCTGATCTTCGACTCGGAGGCCCGGATCTCCCAGGCGGCCTGGGCGCGGGTGATCCCGGCGCGTTCGCGCAACCGGCGCAGTTGTGCGCCCAGGATCATGCGGCGCGCGGTGGGTCCGGTGCCCGGATCGGCACCCCTGGACTCGACCATGGCCATCGGGGGCGGGCCTTCCTCGGGCAGGGAGAGTAGGAGCGAGATCACCTGTTACCCAAAGTACACCGCACCACGACGGGGGTAAAAGACCAACGCGCATTTACGCCTGGGATGGGGGTCGATACGCTCGGTTCACTGTGACTCATTGCACAATCTGCGGCGCCGGAGACCACTGACCATGTCCAAGATCACCTCCTCGATCACCGCCTCCCCTCCCAGTACGGTCCCGGTCGGCGTCGATGCCGCCCGGGCGAGCATCGCCCGCGTGTACGACGCGTTCCTGGGCGGCAAGGACAACTACGAGATCGACCGGGAGGTGTTCCGGAACGTGCAGCGGGTCGCGCCGGAGGCGCAGGACCTCGCGACCGAAAACCGCGCGTTCCTGATCCGCGCCTGTCGTTTCCTCGCCGCGGAGACCGGCATCACGCAGTTTCTCGACTGCGGCTCCGGCCTGCCCACCGCGGAGAACACCCACCAGGTCGTCCAGCGGGAAAATCCCGAGACGACGGTGGTCTACATCGACAACGATCCGGTGGTGCTGGCGCACGGGCGTGCGCTGCTGGAGGAGAACGAGCGGACCCATTTCGTCTCCGCCGACATCTTCGAGCCTGCCGAGCTGATGGAAAACGAGCTGGTGCGGGCGCATCTCGACCTCACCCGGCCGCTGGCCTTCCTGCAGATCGGCACCCTGCATCACCACGAGGGCGCCCGGCACCGGCCGGCCGAGCTGATGCGTGAGTTCATCGAGTACCTGCCCTCCGGTTCCTTCGTCGCGATCAGTCATTTCCTGGATCCGGAGAACGAGCACAGCGTGCTGGCCCGCCGGATGGAGAAGGCCTTCCGGCACAGCATGATGGGCTCCGGATCGTTCCGTACCCAGACCGAGATCGAGGAACTCTTCCCCGGCCTGGAGCTCGTTTCGCCCGGGGTCGTCCGGTGCGTGGACTGGTGGCCGGACGGCCCCGTCGTCACGCCGCTGAGCCAGGTGCAGCAGTGCATCGCCGGCGGGGTCGGCCGCAAGCCCTGACCAACGGCCTAGGGGCGCAGAATCGGCAGCCAGTGTGCGAGATCGGCGCGGGTACCCGAGGCGCTGACCCGGCCGGCCGCCACCGCCTCTGTCCACTGTAGACGGCCGGTGGCGAGTTCGAGCCAGGTTCGCGGGTCGGTCTCGACGACGTTGGGCGGCGTGCCGCGGGTGTGTCGCGGGCCCGCGACACACTGCACGGCGGCGAAGGGCGGAACGCGGACTTCGACGCTGCGGCCGGGCGCGTCGGCCGCGAGCGCGCGCAAACTCAACCGCACCGCGGCGGCCAGTCTCGGCCGTTCCGGTTCGGGCTCCTCGCCGCGCAGCCAACCCGCCACGGCAGCCACCGCGGCCCGTAACTCATCGGGGTCGACCGTGCGCGAAGAAGACACAAGGGAACAGTAGAGTGAACACTGGCAGGAACGCACGCGAGACGTGGGGTTGAACATGGCGCAGCGGGACGAAGCAGACCGGCTCGTACCGAATCCCCAAGCCGGTGAACGGCTCAGCAAGCCCAAGATCACCGAGGAGATGCGCGCCAACGCGAGGGCCAATCCGAACAGTTGGCTCTATGTCATCGACGAGGCGTTCGACCCGAACGGCCCGGTGCCGTCCTGGGCGGTGGTCGGTGCCTATCCGGTGAACGCGGCCGGCCACATCGTCGAGGACTTCCATCCCAACGACCGGTACCGTCCCTCGCCCAAGGCGCTGGGCTACCCCGAACCCCGCAACGAGCTCGAACGCCTGCTGCAGCTCGTGCGCACCGATCACCGCCCGGCCGAGGACCTGCCGCACGTCATCCTGAACGCGACCTTGTTCGTGTACGCGCTTTCGCCGTTGCAGCGCACGGTGATCGGCTTCCACAACGCCGACGGCCGCGTGCTGGTGCCCGCCTACACCTCGAAAACGCTGGTGCCGCGGGAATGGCCGCACGCCCGTGCGGTGCTCGGTCGTGACATCGTGCCGTTGCTGGCCGGGCATCCGGTGGCGATCAATCCCCACGACGTGGTGACCGCGGTGGTCCCCGCCGAGCATCTCGACCAGGCTCTGGCGGAGGAAAACCGCCGATAGGGCTTAACTTCGTGTACTGACACGCCTTTCGAGTGACCATCGAGTCGCGGGGCGTTCCGGCCCCGGGCATCGTGGCTCCGTCCGGTGGAGGATGGGAGTCGTCGTGCGTCGTTGGGCTGCAGGGGCCGCCGTGGTCCTGTGGATGTGGAGTGTGTTCGCCGTGCCGCCCGCGATGGCGGCGCCGGAGCCGGATTACCGGCTGGCGGGTGAGACCTACGCGGGTTCGCAGATAGCACGGTACGAAGGTGTCTCGCGGGCGGTGGAGTCCCGGGACGACACCACCGCGGCCTCCCCTGCCGACGCCGGCGCCGGCGTCATGGCCGTCGCGGACACCACGGGTGCCCGCGACGACCTCGGTGGTCCCGTCCAGGGCCATGACGTCAGCAGCCACCAGGGGGTGGTCGACTGGCCGAAGGCGTGGGCGGCCGGCGCGCGGTTCGTCTACGTCAAGGCGACCGAGGGCACCGGATACGTCAATCCGCGCTTCTCCCAGCAGTACAACGGTTCCTACCAGGTCGGCATGCTTCGCGGCGCCTATCACTTCGCTCGGCCGGACGTGTCGGGCGGGGCCGCTCAGGCGAACTATTTCGTCGATCACGGCGGCGGCTGGTCACCGGACGGGCGGACCCTGCCGGGTGCCGTGGATATCGAATACAACCCCTATGGCCAGGTGTGTTATGGCCTCGATCCCGTCGCGATGAGCCTTTGGCTGCGCGCTTTCTCCGACACTTATCGCGCCAGGACCGGCCAATTCCCGGTGATATACACCTCGACGGCCTGGTGGAACCGGTGCACCGGCGGTAATACGGGATTCGGACCGAACAATCCGCTCTGGGTGGCACACTTCAGTTCCTCGCTCGGACCGTTGCCCGCCGGGTGGACTCATCAGATGATCTGGCAGTTCGCGGACAAGGGTGCGTTGCCCGGCGACCAGAACGTGTTCAACGGCCCGATCGGGCGATTGCGAGACTTCGCGCTCGACCGCCGGCAGGTCTAGCCCGTTTGCGGGACGACGAAAGTCGGCTTTTCTTCCCGAGTCGCCGACTTTTCCGGACAACTTCCCGAAATTCGATGACAGCTCGCCGGGCGGCATCAAGAATCACGCGCGGACGGATCGCTGCAACGAGCCGTCTTCAGCGAGGGCAACGCGAAAGGGATATCTCATGTCCAATCCAGCTGCACGGAGAAGACGGCGGCAGCTCGCCGCGGTGATCGCCGCGGCCGCGGCGGGTGTGTTCCTCCTCGGGACGCTCAGCCCCGCCGGCGCCGACACTCCGCCGACCGTCGACGGTATGCCGATCGGGGTATACGTCGCCAGGTACGACCATCCGATGGGCTCGCAGATCCGGCGCGTCGAGGGCACGCGGCCGGTGTCGAGGTCGGACATCTCGGCGACGGCGACCGTCCCCGGAATCGACGTCAGCGGTTATCAGGGCAATGTGGACTGGACGAGCTACTGGAACCAGGGAATCCGGTTCGCCTATGTCAAGGCGACCGAAGGCACCTACTACACGAATCCGTACTTCACCCAGCAATACAACGGTTCCTACAACGTGGGCATGATCCGCGGCGCCTACCACTTCGCGATTCCGAACGACAGCAGCGGAGCCACCCAGGCCGACTACTTCCTGGCCCATGGCGGCGGCTGGTCGGCCGACGGCAGGACGCTTCCGGGCGCGGTCGACCTGGAGTACAACCCGTACAGCGGTGGGGACTGCTACGGGCTCACGGCGAGCGCCATGACCGCGTGGATCAAGGATTTCAGTGACACCTACCACAGCAGGACCAGCAAGTGGCCGGCGATCTACACCAGCACGAACTGGTGGAACGAGTGTGTGAGCGGCGACTTCAGCTCGACCAACCCGCTGTGGGTGGCCCGGTACGCCTCCAGCGTCGGGACCCTGCCGTACAACTGGGGCTACTACACGCTTTGGCAGTACAGCTCCAGCCCGATCGACCAGGACACCTTCAACGGCGCCTACGACCGGTTGGTCGCCTTCGCCACCAACCACGACTGATCGCCCCCGCTTCCGGGGAAGCTTTGGTATGAACCAAGTACCAAGGCTCCCCCAGAAGCTCGGTGACCCTGCGACGACAGCGGGAACCAGGTTCGACGCCGCTGCGTCCGAGTGGGGTAGCGATTCACCGAAAGGCGACGTCGATGACCTATCCACCGCAACCGGGTCAGCCCGACTATGGTCAGCAGCCCGGTCCCTACGGTCAACAGCCCTACGGTCAGCAGCCAGGCGGGTACGGCCAGCCCGGGGCCTACCCGCAGTCGGGGGGTTATCCACAGCCCGGGGCGTTTCCGCAGTCCGGGGGTTTTCCGCAGCAGGGGCAGCCCTATCCGGGCTTCGACGGAAGTGGCGGCGGGTTCCCGCCCAACCAGTTCGGCGGCTATGGCGCGCCGCCGCCCGGCGGTGGCGGCAAGAAGGGGCTGTGGATCGGGCTCAGCGTCGGGTTGGTGGTGATCCTCGCCGCGCTGGGTATCACCGGGTTCTGGCTGCCCGGGTTCTTCCTGGGCGGCAGCGGCAGCTCGGGTTCGGGCGCGCAGGGCGTGGCGCAGCAGCTCGTGGACGGGATCAACGCACACGACAAGGTCAAACTGACGTCGTTGAAGTGCTCGAACGCGTCCAGCGAAGTCCAGTTGGTCATCGACAACGTCGCCCAGTTCTCGAACATGAAGATCACGGGCCTGCAGACCACCGGCAACCAGACGGTCGTCGACCTCTCGCTGGTCACCAGCGGGGAGTCGACCAGCGGAACCGCGACCCTGGAGAGCCAGAACGGCACCTGGTGCTGGCAGACGGTCGGCGACTCGCCGGCCTCGGGCACCGGGGGGAACGCCTCCGCACCGACCTCGTCGAGCTCGAGCAGCGGGTCCGACTCGGGTGGTACCAGCTCGGGCGGCGCCTACCAGACGACGGTGCAGAACTTCCTCAGCAAGCTCAACAGCGGGGACAGCGCGGGCGCGATGGCGCTGGTGTGTCCGGACTCGGTGTCCGACATCCAGGGCGATGTCAGCAAGGCCGCCGTGCCCGGCACGAACCTCAGCATCGAGCACCTCGACGGCAGCGGTGGGTTCAGCATGGGCACGCTGACCGGGACCGTCGGGGGTGAGCAGATCACGATCGGTTCGGTCGGCACGGACAACGCGGCCGACGGAAGCGATGTCTGTGTCGACCTGTTCAGCGTCTACTGACCCGTTTCCCGGTGTCGGGCGGTGATCGCCGTCCGGTGATCGCCGGTCGTGCGGCCGAGGCCGGCGCGCCTCGGCCGCATGACGAGCGCCGCCACGTAATAGGTGCACGGCGTGTCGGAGCGATTGGCATAGCTGAGCGTGACGTCTGCGGCGAGATACAGCGAGTCGCCTTCACCGAGCAGGATGGTTTCGCTGTCGTCGACGGTCAGCGTCACGGTCCCGGACTCCACCACGATGAATTCGTGTGACCCGGCCGCGTAGGGCGAGTAGGTGCCCGCGAAGCAGCCGGGCGGCAGAGTCGAGCGAATCCACTCGAAGTTCACACCCGGCACCACCGGGGTGAGGATGGTCCGCCGCCAACCGCCCGGCTCGTCCACGATGTCCTGCTCGGCGGCCCGGCGCACGATGGTCCGCCGGGGCTCGGTGACCAGAAGCGCCAGCGCCACACCGAGGCCGGCGGCGATGCGGTCGAGGACCACGATCGTCGGTGCCTTGGCGCCCCGTTCGACCGAAGACAGCATGCTCACGCTGACTCCCGAACGGTCGGCCAGCGTCTGCAGGGTCATCCCGCGTTCCACCCGGGCATCCTGAATGCGCTTCCCCAGAGCAGCGAGATCCATCTATCCTATAGTAGTGGACATTTCCTCTATGGAGAAATCTGTTCGCGTGGCGGGGCCGCGCGATCTCGGCGAGATCGCCGAGATCTATGCGCATTACGTCACTTCCAGCGCGGCGACCTTCGAGCTGACGCCACCCGCGGGCGACGAGTGGACTCGCCGGTTCACCGCCGTGACGGAGGCCGGGCTCCCGTTCGTGGTGGCCGAGATCGACGGACGCATCGCCGGGTATGCCTACTGCACCCCGTGGAAAATCCGCCCGGCCTACCGCCGCACCGCCGAGGACTCGGTGTATCTGGCGCCGTGGGCGACCGGTCAGGGTACGGGCGGCCTGCTGCTCGACGAGCTACTCGCGCGGTGCGCCGCGACGGGCATCCGCGAGGTGATCGCGGTCGTCGCGGCTACCGGTGACCATCAGGCGTCACTGGCGCTGCACCGCAGCCGCGGCTTCACCGACGCGGGCTGTCTGACGAAGGTCGGGTTCAAACACGGAAAATGGCTCGACACCCGTCTTCTCCAGCGCAGCCTCCACTGACCCATCCCCGACGCGAACGGGCGGTTTTCGGCGAAGGCCAACGGCTTTCGCCGCGGGCTCCTCGATCGGCCTTCGTCAGTCGAACAGCGCCGGCAAGGTCGATTCCCATGCCGTTCGCAGCTCGGCGAGCGGGAAGTCGGTGATTCCCTGAATTTCCAACGCATCCGAGTCCGGGTCGACGACACCGGTCTTGCGCCAGGGCAGCCCACGTGCGGTGCACATCTCCGTGAAGCGCAGCTCCTCGGTCCGCGGGACCGCGACGAGCACCCGGCCGGCGGACTCGGAGAACAGTTGGACGAACGGGTCGGCGTCTTCGTCGAGCACCACCCGCGCTCCGCACTGGCCGATCAGCACGGTCTCGACCAGGGTCTGCGCGAGACCGCCGTCGGAGAGGTCATGGGCCGCCGAGATCATGCCGTCCCGCGAGCCGGCGACCAGGATCTCCGCGAGCAGCCGCTCCCGGTCCAGGTCGACCTTCGGCGGCAACCCGCCGAGGTGCCCGTGCATCACCTGCGCCCACGCGGAGCCGCCGAGTTCGTCGTGTGTGTCGCCGAGCAACAGCAGGGTTTCCCCGGCCTCCGCGCCGATCCCGGTCGGGATCCTCCGCCGGACGTCGTCGATCACGCCGAGCACACCCACCACCGGTGTGGGCAGGATCGCCGTCTCGCCGGTCTGGTTGAAGAAGCTCACATTGCCGCCGGTCACCGGGATACCGAGGTGCGCGCACCCGTCGGCGAGCCCGTGCACGGCCCGTTCGAACTGCCACATCACGCCGGGGTCGGTCGG
Organism: Amycolatopsis sp.; assembly: GCA_035685725.1. Classification (GTDB taxonomy): domain Bacteria; phylum Actinomycetota; class Actinomycetes; order Mycobacteriales; family Pseudonocardiaceae; genus Amycolatopsis_E. The sequence goes on from DASSAD010000326.1 coordinate 9,564, forward strand.
CGCGCCGAAGTTGAGGCAGTTGGTGACCGCCACCGGCATCGCACCGGTGGTCGCCACGTTCCGGTACGACTCGGCCAGCGCGAGCTGCGTGCCCGCGTAAGGGTCGAGGTAGACGAACCGGGCGTTGCAGTCGGTGGACACGGCGACGCCGCGGCCGGTGTTCTCGTCGATGCGGATCAGGCCGGAGTCCGCAGGCTGGGCGAGTACGGTGTTGCCGCGCACGTACCGGTCGTACTGTTCGGTCACCCAGTCCTTGGCGGCCTGGTTGGGCGAGGAGATCACCCGGAGCACGGTCTCCCGCAGCTCGGCCGGGGTCGACGGCCGGGGCAGCCGGTCCGGGCCCTCCGCCTGGACCTTGTCCTGAATGGACGGCCGGGCGACCGGGCGGTCGTACACCGGGCCCTGGTGCGCCACGGTGCGCGGCGGCACGTCGACCACCGTCTCGCCGTTCCAGGTGATGACCAGATGGTCGCCGTCGGTCACCTCACCGATCACGGTGGCCAGGACGTCCCACTTCGCGCAGACGCGCATGAATTCGTCCACATTGGACGGATCGACGACGGCGCACATCCGCTCCTGTGATTCGCTGGAGAGCACCTCCGCCGGCGTCATTCCGGTGGCACGCAAGGGAACCCGGTCGAGTTCGATGTGCATCCCGCCGTCGCCGGCGGCCGCGAGCTCGGAGGTCGCGCAGGACAACCCGGCGCCGCCGAGGTCCTGGATGCCGACCACCAGCTTCTCGGCGAAAAGCTCCAGGCAGCACTCGATGAGCACCTTTTCGGTGAACGGGTCGCCGACCTGCACGCTCGGCAGCTTCTTGCGGCCGCCCCCGGCAGACCCGGACTCTTCGCCCGAGAAGGTGTCGCTGGCCAGGACGGACACCCCGCCGATGCCGTCCAGGCCGGTGCGCGCACCGAACAGAATGATCTTGTTGCCGGTGCCCGAGGCGAACGCCAGATGCAGGTCCTCGGTCCGCATCGCACCTACGCACATCGCGTTGACCAGCGGGTTTCCCGCGTAGCTCGGGTCGAAGACGACCTCGCCCCCGATGTTGGGCAGGCCGAGGCAGTTGCCGTAACCGGCGACACCGGCCACCACGCCGGGCACTACCCGCCGGGTGTCCGCGGCGTCGGCCGGGCCGAAACGCAGCGCGTCGGCGACGGCGAGCGGGCGAGCGCCCATGGCGAGGATGTCCCGCACGATCCCGCCGACTCCGGTCGCGGCGCCCTGGTACGGCTCGACATAGGACGGGTGATTGTGGCTTTCGACCTTGAAGGTGACCGCCCAGCCGTCACCGATGTCGACGACGCCCGCGTTCTCCCCGATCCCGGCCAGCATCTTGGCCTTCATCTCGGGGGTGGTGGTCTCGCCGAAGTAGCGCAGGTGCTTCTTCGACGACTTGTACGAGCAGTGCTCGCTCCACATCACCGAGTACATCGCCAGTTCGGCGTCGGTCGGGCGGCGGCCGAGAATCTCCCGGATCCGGGCGTACTCGTCGTCGGCGAGCCCGAGTTCGCGGTAGGGCTGCGGTACGTCGGGGCTGGCCGCTGCGTGCGCCGTCGTGTCGATGACCAGGGTTTCCGTCACCACCAAAGACTAACCGCAGCGCAAAGCGCTTCCGTTGAGGGTGGTGGTGGGAGACGGGCGGGGTAACCGCAGCGCAAAGCGCTTCCGTTGAGGGTGGTGGTGGGCGGGCAGCGGGACTGTGGCGCGGAGCGCGTCGGTCGGGGGTGGCGGTGGGAGACGGGAGGGAGAAAATCGGTCGCCTGCCGGGCGCCCGATTCGTACCGTGTGAAGGATGCGTCTGCCGGCTCGGCTGACTCCACTCCGCTTTCTCTGGGCACTGCTCTGGGCGCGGCCGGGTCTGGCCGCGTCCGCCTGTGTGCTGGGCACCGTTTCCTGGTTACCCGGTGCGCTTCTGCCGTTGGCGATCGGTGAGGCCGTCGGGGCGGTCGGGCGCGGTGCGCCGCTCGCCGGGTGGATCGCCGTGATCCTCGCGCTCGGTGTCGTCCAGGCCTGCTCGGTCGCGGGCATGATCTTCGCCGTGCACGGGATGTGGATCCATGGCGCGACGACCACGCAGCGTGTGATCACCGAGCACACCGCCCGGCTGGGTGCCTCGCTGCGCCCGCAGGCCGCGACCGGTGACGTGATGGCCCTCTCGTCGTCCGACATCGGCCGGGTGGGCAACCTGATGCAGGTCGTCGGCCGCGTCATCGGGGCGCTGGTCGCGTTCCTGATCGTGGGCATCGTCCTGGTGACGACCTCCCCGCTGCTCGGTGCGATCGCGCTCGTCGGCATCCCGCTCGCGGTGCTGGGTCTGGGCCGGCTCGTGGCGCCGCTGCAGCGGCGCAAGCGGGTCCAGCGCGAGAAGCTCGCCGAGGTCAACGCGCTCGCCGCGGACATCGTGTCGGGACTGCGGATCCTGCGGGGAATCGGCGGGGAGCGCCGGTTCTCGGCCCGCTTCCGGGCGGCCAGCCAGCGGGTGCGGTGGAGCGGGGTCGACGTGGCGCGCAGCGAGTCGTGGCTGGCCGGGGCCGAGGTGCTGCTGCCCGGGCTGGTCACGGTGGCGATCACCTGGTTCGGCGCGCGGCTGGTCACCTCGGGTGCGATCAGCGTGGGCGAACTCGTCTCGTTCTACGCGGCGTCGGCCTTCCTGGCTTTGCCGGTGGGTGTGGCGACAGAAGCGGTATACGCGTTCACGTCGGCGTTCGTATCGGCGAAGAAGGTCTGTGGCGTGCTGCGGATGGGGTCCCTGCTCGATGATCCGGAATCGCCGGTCGCGCTGCCGGCGGGGCCGTTGGAACTGCACGATCCGGCCACCGGGCTCACCGTCGTCGCGGGCAAGCTCACGGTGATCAACGCGGGGCGGCGCGCGGAGGCCCTGGCGCGCCGCCTGGCGCGGTTTCCCGATCCGTCCTCAGCCGGGGCCTCGCGGGATCCAGCGCCGGTGCTCATCTCCGGAGTGCCGGCGGACAGCGTCGCGCTGAGCGAACTGCGGACGCGGGTGGTTTACGCGCACAACCAGGACCTCTGGTTTTCGGGAGTCCTGCGGGAGCAGATCGTGCCGGCGGACCGGGTCGAAGACGCGCTGTGGGCGGCCGACGCCGCGGACATCATCGAAGGCCTGCCGAACGGGCTGGACGAGTTGATCGGCGAGCGGGGACGGGAGGTCTCCGGCGGTCAGCGGCAGCGGCTCAGCCTGGCTCGTGCGTTGGCACTGGACGCCGACACCCTGCTGCTCGACGAACCGACCTCGGCGGTGGACACCCACACCGAGGCCCGGATCACCACGCGGATCGCGGAACTGCGGCGCGGCCGGACCACCGTCGTCTTCTCGGAAAGTCCATTGTGGTCGGCGGTGGCGGACGAGGTGATCACGTGCTGAGGCTGCCGCTGGCCACGGGAGCGCAGGCACGCGCCTGGGCGGCGAGTACGTTCCGGGAGAACCGTGTCGAGTCCCTCACCGTGCTCGGGCTGTTCGGTCTCGCCACGGTCACCGGGTTGGCCGGGCCCCAGATCCTGGGGCTGATCGTGGACTCGGTGACCGGTGCCGGTGGGCGGATCGATTTGCTGGCCCTGGCCTTCGTCGTGGTGCTCGTCGTGCAGGCGCCCGTGCGGCGCCTGGCCCGGTTCCGCGCGGGGGCGCTGGGGGAACGGGTGCTCGCGCGGAACCGCGAAGGATTCGTCGAGCAGGCGCTGCGGTTGCCGCTGGGCACGGTGGAGGCTGCCGGCACCGGTGATCTGCTCAGCCGCGCCACGACCGACGCGGACCGGATCGATTTCGCCGTGCGCACCGGGATTCCCGAGGTTCTGGTCGCGGTGATCACCGTACTGTTCACCGCGCTGGCGATGGTGCTGACCTCGCCGACGCTGTCGCTGTCGTTGCTGACCGCGGTCCTCGTGATCGCGGTGTGTCTGCGCTGGTACTGGCGGCACGTTCCCGCGGTGGTGGCGCCGTTGCTGGGTTCGTGGGCGGATGTGCAGACCAGCCTGCACGAGACCGCGGACGGCGCGCGCACCGCGGAGGCGCTGGGCCTGATCGACCGCCGGATCGCGCACGGGCACCGGGCCGTCGAGGTTTCCGCGAGCGGTGAGCGCGCCCTGCGTGGTCTCGTCGTGCGCTGGATTCCCTGGGCGCGCTTCGCGCAGGTGCTGCCGATCGCGGTGCTGCTGCTGATCGGCGTCTGGGGATACGGCCGGGGCCTGATCGGGTTGGGCACCATCGCGACGATGGTGGTCTACCTGCAGGCCATCGCGGGGCCGCTCGAAGAGATCCTGTGGTGGATCGAGGACGTGCAGGTCTCGGCCACGGCGCTGCGCCGGATGCTGGGTGTCCGCGGGGCCACCGCGGGCGCCCAGCACCCGGTCTCCGGAGCGCGGCCGCGCGGCCGGGAGATCGTCGTGCGGGACGTGCGCTACGGATACTCGCGTGACCGCGAGGTCCTGCACGGCATCGACCTGGTGGTGCCGCCGGGGCAGCGGCTCGCGATCGTCGGCCCGTCCGGGGCGGGCAAGTCGACGCTCGGCCGGTTGCTCGCCGGGGTTGCCGCGCCGGCGTCGGGCTCGGTGACCATCGGCGGCGTGGAGGTGTCCGGGCTGGCCGACGACGTGCTGCGCGGCGAGGTGCTGCTGCTCACACAGGAACATCACGTGTTCGCCGGAACACTGCGGGAGAACCTGACCTTGCCGGCGGGTGAGTGGAGCGACGCTTCGGTGGTGCGGGCACTGGAATCGGTCGGGCTGGCGGACTTCTTCGCCGCCCTGCCCGACGGGCTGGACACCCGGCTCGGCGCCGGCGCGCTGGCGGTGCCCGCCGCCGGCGCGCAGCAGCTCGCGCTGGCCAGGGTCGTGCTCGCCGATCCGCACACCGTGGTGCTGGACGAGGCGACCTCGCTACTGGACACGTCTTCGGCGCGGCACCTGGAACGGTCACTGAGCACGGTGCTGTCCGGCCGGACGGTGATCGCCATCGCACACCGGCTGCACACGGCCGCGACCGCCGACCGCGTCGCGGTCGTGGAGGACGGCCACATCAGCGAAATCGGTTCCCACGCCGAACTTCTGGCCGCCGACGGTCCCTATGCCCGGCTGGTCGCCGCCGCCTCCGGCGGTTCGCCGGCGCCGGCTCAGGCCGAGACGAGCGCGTCGACCACCGAGTAGAACATGCCGAGGCCGTCGTCCGAGGGACCGGTGAGGGCGTCGATGGCGTGTTCGGGGTGCGGCATCAGGCCGACGACTCTGCCGTTCGCGCTGCAGATGCCCGCGATGTCGTCCCGCGATCCGTTCGGGTTCGAGCCCGCGTAGCGGAACACCACGCGGCCTTCGCCCGCCAGCTCGTCCAAAGTGGACTGGTCGGCGACGTAACCGCCTTCCCCAGATTTGAGCGGGACCAGGATTTCCGCCCCCACCTCGTACCGTGTCGTCCACGCGGTCGTCGCGTTCTCCACGCGCAGCCACTGGTCACGGCAGACGAAGTGCAGCTTCTTGTTGCGTACCAGTGCACCCGGGAGCAGACCTGCTTCACACAGGATCTGGAAGCCGTTGCAGATCCCCAGCACGGGCATGCCCTTGCCGGCGGCTTCGACGACCGAGGTCATCACCGGCGCGAACCGGGCGATCGCGCCGCAGCGCAGGTAGTCGCCGTAGGAGAACCCGCCGGGCACGATCACCGCATCGACCCCGCGCAGGTCCTCGTCCGCGTGCCACAGCGGAACGGCCTCGACATCGACGTAGCGGGCGGCTCGCGCCGCGTCGACGTCGTCGAGCGTGCCCGGGAAGGTGAGGACGCCGATCTTCACGAGAGCCTCCGCACGGTCCACTCCTCGATCACCGGATTGGCCAGGAAGCCTTCGGCGATCTTGGCGAGGGTGTCGTCGTCGACGGAGTCGTCGACCTCCAGCTCGAAATGCTTGCCCTGGCGCACCTCGGTCACGCCGTGGAAGCCAAGGCGCGGAAGGGCGCCGGCCACGGCCTGGCCTTGGGGGTCCAGGATCTCCGGCTTGGGCATGACGTCAACCACGACTCGGGCCACGGCGGGTCGCTCCAGGTCTGTGCAGGTAGGCGGTACCTGACGAGGGTAACCGATCAGGTTTCCACCCGGCCGCCGAGTCTGGCCGACAGCTCGCCGGCGCCCTCGCGGACGAGTTTCTCCCAGTTCTGCCAGGCCTGCTCGGAATGCCGGGAGGTGGGGATGGAGATGCTCATCGCGGCGACCCAGTCGCCGTGCGCGTCGACGACCGGGGCCGCCACACAGCCCGCGTCCGGATTGGACTCGCTGCGCTCGTGTGCCACCCCCGTAGCCCGGACGTCGTCGAGCTGGGCCAGCAGGTCCGCGCGCGAGGTGAGGCTACGGTCGGTGAGGGCGGCCAGTTTCCGGCCGCTCAGCAGCGATTCCAGCCGCTCCGCCGGCAGTCCCGCCAGCAGGGCCTTGCCCACCGCGGTGCAGTGCGCGGGCAGCCGCCGCCCGACCTCGGAGATCAGCCGGACCGAGTGGGTCGAGTCGATCTTCGACAGGTACACCACGTCGATGCCGTCGAGTACCCCGACATGCACCGTTTCCCCGCAGCGGGCGGCGACCAGGCGAGCCACCGCGTCCGCCTCGGCCGCGAACTCCAGGCGTTCCTGGTATCGGGCGCCGAGTTCGAGCAGCCGCGGACCCAGCCGGTACACCGTCTCCTCGCCGGCCTGGCGGGCGAGATAACGCCGGGCGACCAGTGTGGTCAGCAGTTCGTGCGTGGTGGACCGGGGCAGACCGAGACGTTCGACCACTTCGGCCGCGGACAACGTCGCGCGCGGGCCCAGGAACAGTTCCAGGATGTCCGCGGCCCTGAGCACGGCCGGCACGAGGCGTGGCATGCCGCCAGCGTAGCCGACCGTGTTCGAAATATCGGACGAGACCGGGCCTCGGGTGTCAGTTCTTGACCTCGACCACGTCGCCCGGCTGGAGCGCCTGGTAGAAGGCGACGGCGTCGGCATGCGAGAGGTGTACGCAGCCATGTGACTGCACGCTGAGACTGCCTTCGTGGAACGCGACGCCGGTCGTGGTGAAGAACACCGAATACGGCATCGGAGCGTTGTTGTACTCCTTGCTGTGGTGGTTGATGTCCTTGTACTGAACCCGGAAGGTCCCGGTCGGCGTCACGTGCCCGGGTCGGCCGACCGCCACCTTGACCGGTCCCCGTGTGACCGAGCCGTCGTTCATCAGCCAGGCCTGGTCGGAATGCAGTTCCACGCAGGCCTTGGCCTGTGCGTCGCAGGGGGTTTGCGCTGCCTCCGCCGCGGGCGCCGAGACGAGCCCGAAGGCGCCGAGGGTGGCCAGCGCGAGTGATCCGAAGGTTGCGACGATTGTTCGCCTGGAAGCCATGGACAAAAAGTACCCGTCTATCAGAGATTTTGGACGAACACTATCCGGTGGTGTTCCGGCCGGCTGTGTCGAGTGGGCGACCGCGGCCGGCCGGGAATAGGCTGAAACCGGTCCGACACGAGGGAGAAGAAGATGAGAATTGTCCACTATGGACATGCTTGTGTGCTTGTGGAGACCGACAACGCGCGCGTTCTCCTCGACCCCGGCACGTTCTCCGAGGGCTTCGAGACCGAACGTGAACTCGACGCGGTGCTCATCACGCACCAGCATTTCGACCACATCGACGAGAAGCGCCTGCCGGCTGTCCTGGCGGCCAATCCCGGCGCGAAGCTGGTCGTCGATCCCGGCTCCGAGGAGATCGTCCGCAAGCTCGGGCTGGAGTTCCGGACCGTGCGGCCCGGCGACGCCTTCGAACTGGGCGGCACCGCGGTGAACGTGGTCGGCGGAGAGCACGCGGTGATCCACGCCGACATCCCCATCGTGCCGAACGTCGGATACCTCTTCGACCACGGCGCCTTCTACCACCCCGGAGACTCGTTCTTCGTGCCCGAGCAGAAGGTCGACGTGCTCGGCCTGCCGACCGGCGCACCGTGGCTCAAGGCCGGCGAGGCCGTGGACTTCCTGCGGGCCGTCGCGCCCCGCGTGGCCGTGCCGATCCACGAGGCGGTGCTGGCGAGCCCCGCCATGCACTACGGCCTGTTCACCAACCTGGCGCCGGAGGGCACAGACATCGTCGTGGCGCCGCGCGGCGAGGCCGCCAAGGTGTCGTAGGTCGTGCCGACGGCCCGGTTCTCCAGTGCCACGTCGACGGCGTCGAGGAACGCCCGCCGGAGGCCGGGCCTGGTGAGATCGGCCGCCGCCACACCGAGCCGGACCAGTCCGCCGCGCCGCGACGCCCGCGACGCGGCCAGGACCAGCGCGAAGCAGCGCGCGGTCTCGGTGTGGTGGCGCGGCGCGCCGAACCTCTGCACGCGGGCCCGGTGCAGTAGGCCGCGTCGCAGGTCGTGGACGGCCACGAGATCCGCGCACAGCCGGAAGTCCCGTTCCCGCAACGCGTCGAGGGTGCCGCGGGAGGCGAGCCAGCGGGGCGGGGCGAAGCAGTGGGCGCTGAGGCCGGTCCGGTCCAGCGCTGCCGTCGCGGCGATGAGGCGCAGGCGTGCCTCGTGCGCCGGGAGGGCGGCGAACTCCGCCTTGCGTCCGAGGGTGATCCGGTGGCTGGGCGGGATCCGGTGGTCGTAGCCGTGCAGGAGCAGGCCGTCGCCCCGCCCGGTGCGGGCCCGGACCCAGTCCACGACGGCCGCCGTGGACCCGGGGGCGAACAACAGGGACAGCGGCACCCCACGGTGGTCCAGCTCCGCCGCCAGCTCGGTGCACCGATGCAGCGTCGCGGGCTCGATGCCGGACAGCGAGACCAGCAGTCGTGCGTCCATGCTGTCATTTCGCCAGGTCGAGGTGACCCCGCGCTGAACGCGTAGCGCCGGTGAGAAGAACCGCGGAAGGCGGGAAAACCGGTGTGGGCGCGATCAGGGATTTCCGTCGAACTCGATCGGCACCTCGTCGTCCGGCTCGAACCGCCGATGGAGTCGGACCCAGGTGCCGTCCGCGATCACCTCCCGCAGCCCGTTGTTGATCTTCGTCAGCAACTCGCCGTTCCCCCGCCGAACCGCGTATCCCTGCGGGACCAGGGTGTTGATGGACTTCGTGACCCGAAGACCCGGGTATTCGTTCGCGTAGAGTTCCGCGCTGGACCGGTCGAAAAGGGCGCCGTCCACCGCTGAGGTGTTCAGCGCGCCCAGCACCGCGGCGTCACTGGGAAAGCGGATCACCCGCGCGCCAGGTTCGTTGGCGCTGAGCCAGGTATCCGAAATCGTGCCCAGGACGACGCCGATGCGCTTACCCGCCAAGGAGTTCTCGTCGGTGATCGCCGAAGCGGCCGTTGCCTCGATACCGAGCATCTCGTAGTTGTAGGCGTTGGAGAAGTCGACGATCCGCTTTCGGGCGTCGGTCTGCGAGATCCCGGCGCTCCCGATGTCGAACCGGCCATTGGCGACCTGTCCGAGCAGCGTGGCGAAATCCGTGGCGGTGAATTCGAGCCGGAGGCCCTCCCGATCCGCGATGGCGCGCAGCAACTCGTTGTCGAAACCGGTGAAATCACCGTTCTGTAAATAGGCGTTCGGTTTCGAGTCGGGCAGGGAGCCGACGCGGAACGTCGAGTCGTCCTGGCCACGGCCGCACGCGGTGACGACCGTGGCCAGGACGGCGGCGATCACCGCCACTTCGATCTTTCGCACGCTCCCCCTCACGCCTGGGAAAACCGCTGCCCGCGGCTGTCCAGGGTCCAGGGCGACAACCGATTCCGCTCTGGCGCGAGTCTCCCACAGCCAGGCCACGAAACCCTGTCGAATTTGTCGATCGCCCCTACAGAATTGGCGCAGGCGTGTACTCGGTCGCCTCCGGGAATGCGGTGAGGACTGATTCCACCTGCTTGACGACGCCGGCGACCTGGGCGGTGGCGACACCGGTGAAGGACAGCCGGTCGGCGAGCAGGTGATCGAGGTCGGCGCGGCTCAGCGGCAGCCGCTCGTCGGCGGCGAGGCGGTCGAGCAGGTCGTTCGGGGCGCCCCGCTCCCGCATGGCCAGCGCGACGGCGACCGCGTTCTCCTTGATGGCCTCGTGCGCGGTCTCCCGCCCGATCCCGGCCCGCACCGCGGCCATCAGCACCTTGGTGGTCGCCAGGAAGGGCAGGTAGCGGTCGAGTTCGCGGGACACCACGGCGGGGAACGCGCCGAACTCGCCGAGCACGGTGAGCAGGGTCTCCAGGAGTCCGTCGAGCGCGAAGAACGCGTCCGGCAGCGCGACCCGGCGCACCACCGAGTCGGACACGTCGCCCTCGTTCCACTGGTCGCCGGCCAGCTCGCCGATCATGGACAGGTAGCCGCGCAGTACGACGGCGAGCCCGTTGACCCGCTCGCACGACCGGGTGTTCATCTTGTGCGGCATCGCCGACGAGCCCACCTGGCCCGGCTTGAATCCCTCGGTGACCAGTTCGTGGCCGGCCATCAGGCGGATCGTCGTGGCCAGGCTGGACGGCGCGGCGGCCAGCTGAACCAGGGCGGAGAGCACGTCGAAGTCCAGCGAGCGGGGATAGACCTGGCCGACGCTGGTGAACGTCCTGGCGAAGCCGAGATGGCTCGCGATCTTGCTCTCGAGCCGGTCCAGCGCGGCCTCGTCACCCAGCAGATCCAGCATGTCCTGTCCGGTGCCGACCGGACCCTTGATGCCGCGCAGCGGGTAGCGCTCGATCAGGTTCTCCAGTCGCTCGAAGGCGACCAGCAACTCGTCCGCCGCGGTGGCGAACCGCTTGCCCAGCGTCGTCGCCTGGGCCGCGACGTTGTGCGAACGGCCGGCCATGACCAGATCGGAGTTCTCCACCGCCAGCGCCGCGAGCCGCGCCAGCACGGCCGCGACCCGGCCGCGGAGAAGTTCCAGCGAGCGCCGGATCTGCAGCTGTTCGACGTTCTCGGTGAGGTCGCGAGAGGTCATGCCCTTGTGCACGTGCTCGTGCCCGGCCAGCGCGTTGAACTCCTCGATCCGCGCCTTCACGTCATGCCGGGTCACGCGCTCGCGGAGGCCGATCGAGATGAGGTCGACCTGGTCGATGACGCGCTCGTAGTCCTCGATCACCCCGGCGGGGAGCTCGATGCCGAGATCGGTCTGCGCCCGCAGCACCGCGATCCACAGCTCACGCTCCAGCGTCACCTTCCGTTCCGGCGACCACAGCGACACCAGCTCCGTGGAGGCGTAGCGGGTGGCGAGAACGTTGGGGATGCTGGGCTTGTCAGTCACCCGTCCAGCCTAAACGGTCCGGGTGCCCGGCTTCCGGAGAACAAGCACTCAGGAAGACCGGTCTTGGCCCGCGTGACGCTCCGCGAGCGCTTCGCGCAGCATCGCCCTGGCCACCGAACGCGGGTCGGCGGCGACCTCGATCAGCGCGTTCACCATCGCCCCGTCGACCAGGGCGATCAGCTGCTGGAGCCGTTTCGGCTCAAGCGAAAAACCGGATCGGGTGAAGATCTCCAGGAGCAGGTCCTGGAACTCGGCCTGCATCGCACGCATCAACGGCCGCAGGTACGGGCGCCGGCCCGTGGTGACGAAACGCTCATAGCGCAGCAACAGCACCTCGAAGCCGGCGTCCTCACCGAGGAGTTGGTCGAGGACGAGTTCCACCAGGGCGTCGACGTCGCGGTGCTCGGTGGTGAGCGTGGCCAGCCGGGCCCGGCCGCGGTCCAGCTCCGCCCGCCCGCCGTATTCGACCGCGGCGCAGATCAGGTCGTCCAGGGAGTCGAAGTAGTACGTCGTCGAGGCCAGCGGCAGCCCCGCGCGCTCGGCGACCGCGCGGTGCCGGACCGCTTCGAAACCGCCTTCGACCA
>DASSAD010000327.1:0-10278 GCA_035685725.1 Amycolatopsis sp.
AGCGGCTCCTCGGCCAGCGCGCCGGGGCCCGCTTCGACCAGCGCCACCGCCGTCTCCACGGCCGCGTCCAGGCTCGTCTCCGCGACCACCCGGTCCTCACCGAAGATCGACACGGCCAGTTCGTTCAACTCCGTCAGCGGCATGGACCGCGGCGAGCTGTTGCGGGTCACCACGACATCGGACACCACCGGTTCCAGCGCCTCGAGGATGCCGCGGGCGTCCTTGTCCTCCATCACCGCCACGACCGCAGCGAGTCGGCGGAACGCGAACTCCTCCTGGATCGACGCGGCGAGCGCGCGGGCGCCGTGCGGGTTGTGCGCGGCGTCCAGCAGCACCGTCGGCGCGGACCGGACCCGCTCCAGCCGGCCCGGCAGCTCCAGCCCGGCGAAGGCCTCCCGCACCGCTTCGACCACCAGCTGCCGGTCCTTGCCGGCGCCGAAGAAGGCCTCGACCGCGGCCAGCGCGAGCGCGGCGTTGTCCGCCTGGTGGGCGCCGTGCAGCGGCAGGAAGATCTCGTCGTAGACACCGCCGAGTCCCTGGAGCCGCAGCAGCTGCCCGCCGACCGCGATCTCACGCCGCAGCACGCCGAACTCGCTGCCCGCCCTGGCCACGGCGGCGTCCACCTCGACCGCGCGTTCCAGCAGCACCCGCTGGGCGTCCGGCTCCTGGGCGGCCAGCACCGCGACGCTGCCCGGCTTGATGATGCCCGCCTTCTCGCCCGCGATCTTGGTGAGATCGCTGCCCAGGTAGTCGACGTGGTCGATGCCGATCGGCGTGATCACCGCGACCTGCCCGTCGGCCACGTTGGTGGCGTCCCAGCTCCCACCCAGACCGGTCTCCACGACCGCGACCTCCACCGGCGCGTCGGCGAAGGCGGCGTAGGCCATCCCGGTGAGCACCTCGAACTTGCTCATCGGCGGCCCGCCCGCACCATCCACCATGGACACGTACGGGGCGATGTCGCGGTAGATCTCGACGTAGGTCGACGCCGGGATCGGCGCGCCGTCGACCGCGATGCGCTCGGTGACCAGTTGCAGGTGCGGGCTGGTGTAGCGGCCGGCGCGCAGGCCCATCCTGGTCAGCAGCGCGTCGATCATCCGCGTCGTGGAGCCCTTGCCGTTGGTGCCCGCCACGTGCAGCACCGGGTAGGTCCGCTGCGGGTCGCCCAGCACCGACATCAGCGCGGCGATCCGGTCCAGGGACGGCTCGATCCTGGTCTCCGGCCAGCGCTGGTTCAGCTCGGCCTCGACCCGGATCAGCTCCTGGCGCGCCGCGCGCTCGACCGAGACCGGGTCGAACGCTTCGCCGGCCTCGGACTCCTCGTCGGGCAGCGGTCCGGCCACGAAGTTGTCACCGCTGGACAGCTCCGCCGGGTACTCGTCTTCCACTCCGGAGAGTCTAGTTCGCCCCTTCTGGCAGGTTGGGTGCCATGCCGTTCAACCACAACCACCGCTACCACCCGCTGTTGCTCCGGCAGGTGCCCGACGGCGCGCGGACCGCGCTGGACGCCGGCTGCGGGACCGGCGGGTTCGCCCGGAGGCTCGCCTCCGCCGGACTCCGGGTGGACGCCGTCGACCAGGCCGCGGACGTGTTGGCGGTCGCCCGCGCGCTCGGCACACCGGGGCCGGGTGAGATCACCTACCGCCAAGCGGACATCACGCGGGCCGAACTGGGCACCTACGACTTCATCTCGTGCATCGCGTCGATCCACCACGTGCCGTTCGAGAACGTCACCCGGCTGCGCAAGGCGCTCGCCCCGGGCGGGGTGCTGGCGATCGTCGGCCTCGCCCAGCCCTCCTCGCTCGCGGACCGGGGTGCCTGGCTCGTGGCGGGCCCACCGCTGAACCTGCTGGCCCGGCTGGTCGTACATCTCGGCGAAGCGCTCAACGGCGGGCCCGACCACGGGATCGCGCCGCCGATCAGACCCGAGTCGATGACCATGGCACAGGTGCGCGCGGAGTCCGCGCGGCTGCTGCCCGGCCGCCGCGTGCGGCCCCTGCTGTTCTGGCGCTACCTGCTCACCTACCGGGCCTGAACTGCTGCCGCACCGGTATCCGGGACGCCCGTAGAGTGACTTCACGGACCGACCCCGGCCGAAAGGAGGTCGTCCGCGTGGCATCCCGTGATCACGCCGACGGGATCGCGCGCGCCCGCGCGCTCGGTGCCTTCGTCGAGCTGTATCCACCGGGCCCGGGAATTCCGGTGGCCGTCAAGGACACCATCGACATCGCCGGGCAGACCGTCCGCAGCGGCACCGCCGGGCTGGGTCTGCGCACCCCGACCCGCGACGCCGAGTGCTGGACCAGGCTCCGCGAGACCGGTCACGTCGCGCTGGGACGGACCCGGGTGCCCGAGCTGACCTGGTCCGTGCGCACGCCGGGGTGTGCCAACCCGTGGCATCCCGGCCGCGACGCCGGCGGTTCGAGCGGCGGCTCCGCGGTGGCCGTGGCGACCGGAGCGGCCCCGGTCGCGCTGGGCACCGACACCGGCGGCTCCATCCGGATCCCCGCCGCGCTGTGCGGCGTGGCGGGACTGCGTCCCACCCATGGCGCGGTGCCGCTGGCGGGGGTGACGCCGATGGCGCCGTCGATGGACACGGTGGGACCGATCGCCGCGACCGCGCGGGAATGCCTGCGGTTGTTCGAAATCCTCAGCGGCACCCGGGCCGGCTCGATCGGACCGGTTGCCGGGCTGCGGGTCGGCCTGCCGGCACAGCTGTGGGTGGGAAAGGTCGACCCCGAAGTGGCCCGACTGGTCGACGCGGCCGCGGAAGCACTGCGGGCGGCGGGCGTGAAACTCGTCGACGTCGAACTGCCGCTGGCCCGCCGCCTTGCCCGCGGCGCCGGGTACACCATCATGCTGGCCGAATCGGCGCGGCACTGGTGGTCCGCCTATCGCGACGACCCGGCCGGGCTGACCGGCAGGGCCGCGGAAATGCTGCGGGCCGGGAGCCTGGTCGGCGAGGCGGAGTACGCGGAGGCGCTGGCGCGGGCCGCGGCCGTCCGGGGAGAACTCGACGAAGTGTTCGACGCGGTGAACGCGCTGCTGCTGCCGACGGTGCCGGTCACGGCGGCCCCGACCGATGCCGACTCGGTGACCGTCGGCGGCCGGGAGGAGCCCATCGAAACCGCGTACTACCGGCTCACCGCGCTGGCCTCGGTCACCGGGCATCCCGCGCTCACCGTCCCGGCCGGGCACTCCGCCGACGGGTTGCCGGTCGGCGCGCAACTGGTCGGACCACGTGGCGCGGAAGCGCTCCTCTGCGCCTTGGGCGAGACCATCGAGCAAGCCGGGCAGTTCCGCGATAGGCCCCGGGCGGGTGACAAGACCGGGGATGCACCCGAACGGCGGCGGTGACACGGGCGGCGAGCGGCTAGGAAATAGCCATGCGCCGCCTCACCGCCACCGTCTTCGCCGCCACCGTCGCGGCCTCCGTCCTCACCCTGTTCGCCTCGACCGTTACCGCCGCGGCCGCGACCCTTCCGCGCTTTTCGCGGTACGTGGCGCTCGGCGACTCCTACACGGCGGGCCCGCTCATCCCGCTACAGCGGCTGGACCCGGTCGGCTGTCTGCGCTCGACCGCGGACTACCCGGCCCAGCTGGCCGCCCGGTTGAGAGTCCGCTCGTTCACCGACGTCAGCTGTAGTGGGGCGGACACCAGCGACATGACGACCGCCCAGGACGTGACGTTCGGCTCCAACCCGCCGCAACTCGACGCCCTGCGGCCGGACACCGACCTCGTCACGCTCGGCATCGGCGGTAACGACTACGGCGTTTTCGGCACCATCGTCGGTACCTGCCCGGGCCTGCGTGCCACCGACCCGACCGGAAACCCGTGCCAGCGGCACTTCACGGTTGACGGCGTGGACACCATGAAGGCGGCGATCGCCCGGACGCAGACCAACGTCGCCACCGTGCTGGGCGAGATCCACGACCGCGCACCGCAGGCGAAGGTGCTGGTGATCGGCTATCCGCGAATCGCACCCCCGGCCGGCACCTGCCCGGACATCCTGCCTTTCGCCGACGGCGACTACGCCTGGCTCAACAGCGTGGAACAGGCGTTGGACACGGCGCTGTCCACCGCCGCGGCCGGCGACGGGAAAGCGTCCTATGTGGACACTTTCGCCCCTTCGCTCGGTCACGACGCCTGCTCGGCATCGCCGTGGATCAACGGCCAGTACACCAATCTCCTGGCGGCCGCCGCCTACCACCCGTTCTTCTCGGGCATGCGCGGAATGGCGCAGGCGATCTACGCATCCCTGTACTGAGGCCGGCCGGGCGCGGTCAAGCCGGTAGCGAACACGCGGCGCGCCGCCGCCAGGCGGGACATGATCGAGGCCCATGGACTACGTACTCGTGCACGGCACGACACAGTCACCGGCCGGCTGGGACCGGCTGGCCGGAGCGCTCGGACAGCGCGGGCACCGGGTGGTCACCGTCGACCTGCCCACCGATGAGCCCGATCTCCTCGCCGAGGACTACGCCGAAATCGTTACCGCGCAAGCCAAAGGCCTGACCCGGCCGGTCGTCGCCGGGCATTCCGGGGCGGGTCTGCTGCTGCCCACCCTGGCCCCCGCGCTGAACGCGAGCCATCTCGTCTGGATCGCGGCGGTCGTACCCGACCTCCGTGGCGGGCGAAGCTTCCGTGACGAGCTCGCCGTCTCGGGCGCGGACATCGTCTTTCCGGAATGGCGTTCGCTGACCGAGCCGCCGACCGAGGATCCCGTCACCGCGGCCTACTTCCTGTTCCACGACTGCGATCTCGCCACCCTGCGCTGGGCGCTGTCGACGCTGCGCCTGTTCTTTCCCCGAGCGGTCTACGCGCAGCCACCCCAGGCCGTCACGTTGCCCCCGTCGACGTACCTGCTGCCGACGGCCGATCGCACGCTCCGCCCGGAGTGGATGCGCCGGATGGCGCACGAGCGTCTCGGTATCGAGCCGATCGAACTCGACGCGGGCCACTGCCCGCAGGTCTGTCTTCCCGACCGGGTCGCGGAAGCACTCGACGCGGTTTCCTGACTCACCCGCCGGACTCGGTGGGCAGCGTGACGTCGAAACGCAGTGAATGCTCGGCCGGTTCCAGCGTCAGGTGCGCGACGTTGCCCGCGGCCCGCAGGTCCGCGGCGACGGACGCGAGGGTCTCCAGGTCGGCCTTTCGACCTTCGACGCGGACCCGCGCCACCGGAGAACTCATGGCACGCCTGGCGTCGCTCTTGGCCTTGCGGATCGCTCCGATCGCGGCACCGGCCAGCGCGAGCACCGCGCCGCCCTCGGCCGTGCCCGCGGGAACGGGCCACGGTGCGGTGTGCACCGAGCCGGAATGCCACCACGACCACACTTCCTCGGCACAGTAGGGCAGGAACGGCGCGAAAAGCCGGTGCAGCACGGACAAGGCACCGCGCAGCGCGAGCCGGGCCGACGGCGTCCCGGCGCCTCCCCGGTCGTCGTAGGCGCGATGTTTGACCAGTTCGAGGTAATCGTCACAGAAAAGCCAGAAGAACCGCTCGATGGCTTCCAGCGCCGTGGTGTAACGGAATTCCTCGAGTTCCGCCGTGGCACGGCGAATCACGTCGTCCAGTCCGGCGAGCATCGCCCGGTCGAGCGTCTCGGTGACGACCGCGTCCTTGGCCGGTTCGGGGAGGGTCAGCACGAACTTGCTGGCGTTGAGCAGTTTCGTCGCGAGGCGGCGGCCGACCTTCATCTGTCCCTCGTCGAAGGCCGTGTCCGTGCCGGGCCGTCCGCTGGCCGCCCAGTAGCGCACCGCATCCGGGCTGAACCGCTCCAGCAACTCCATCGGAGTAACGACGTTTCCCCGCGACTTGCTCATCTTCTTGCGGTCGGGATCGAGGATCCACCCCGACAGGGCGACGTGCCGCCAGGGCAGGGTCCCCGTCTGCAGTTCCGCCCGCAGGACGGTGGAAAACAGCCAGGTACGGATGATGTCGTGGGCCTGGGGCCGCAGATCCATCGGGTACGTTCGCGCGTAAAGCCCGGGATCCTCCTCCCAGCCGCAGACGATCTGCGGGGTGAGCGACGAGGTCGCCCAGGTGTCCATGACGTCGGGGTCGCCGACGAAGCCGCCGGGCCGACCGCGCTGGTCTTCGGTGTAGCCCGGTGGGGCCTGCGCGGACGGATCGACCGGCAGCACGTCCTCGCCCGGGAAGATCGGCGCGTCGCGGTCGGGTTCGCCGTCTTCACCCACCGGGTACCAGACCGGGAACGGAACGCCGAAGAACCGCTGCCTGCTGATCAACCAGTCGCCGGTGAGACCGCTCACCCAGTCGTCGTAGCGCGCCTTCATCGACGCGGGATGCCACCGCAGCTGGGCGCCGCGTTCGAGCAACACGTCCCGATGCTCGATCGAGCGGATGAACCACTGGCGGCTGGACACGATTTCCAGCGGCTTGTCGCCCTTTTCGTAGAACTTGACCGGACGGACGATCTCGCGCGGTTCCCCGTCGAGCGCGCCGGCCTCGCGCAGCAGGGCGACCACCCGCTCGCGCGCCCGATGCACGGTGGCACCCGCGAGTCCGGCGTAGGCGGCGCGGCCGCCGGGATCGTCCAGCCCCTCGGGCGGATCAGGCAGGATCCGGCCGTCGCGCCCGATGACGGTCCGCGTCGGCAGGTGCAGTTCGCGCCACCACTGCACGTCGGTCAGGTCGCCGAAGGTGCAGCACATCACGATTCCGGCGCCGCGCTCACGTTCGGCCAGCCGATGGGCGAGCACCGGGACCGCCACGCCGAAGACCGGTGAGGTGACCGTCGTGCCGAACAACGGCTGATACCGCTCGTCCTCGGGATGGGCGATCAACGCGACGCAGGCGGGCAGCAGCTCGGGGCGGGTGGTCTCCACGGCGACCGGGCCGGTGGCGCCGTGGAAGGCGATCCGGTGCCAGGCTCCGGCGTGCTCGCGATCTTCCAGCTCGGCCTGCGCCACCGCGGTGCGGAACCCGACGTCCCACAAGGTCGGCGCTTCCGCCTGGTAGGCCTCGCCGGAGGCCGCCAGCCGCAGGAACGCCCGCTGCGAAACCACCTGGGCGCGGCGACCGATCGTGGTGTAGGTGCGCGACCAGTCGACCGAAAGCCCGAGCCGTCGCCACAGCAGTTCGAAGGCCTTCTCGTCCTCGGCCGTCAACCGCTCGCACAGCTCGATGAAGGTGCGGCGGGACACGTCGAGCACCCGTTTGCCCGGCGAGTCCGGCGGAGAGAAATCCGGGTCATAGGGCAGTGACGGCTCGCACCGGACGCCGAAGTGGTTCTGCACCCGGCGTTCGGTGGGCAACCCGTTGTCGTCCCAGCCCATCGGATAGAAGACATGCTTGCCGCGCATCCGCTGGAAACGGGCGATGATGTCGGTGTGGGTGTAGGAGAACACGTGACCCACGTGCAGCACACCGCTGACGGTCGGCGGCGGCGTGTCGATCGAGAACACCGCCGCCCGCTCGGCGGAGCGGAACCGGTAGATCCCGGTCCGCTCCCACCGCCGCGCCCAGCTGACATCCAGCCCGTCCAGCGCGGGCCTCTCCGGCACTTCCGGCATCGGCTCCCTGCCTCACCTTGACGACACGATCGGTCCTCGAGGTGGCACCCAGGCGGGAACACCTGGGTGCCCTCAGGCTACGGGCAACGCGTCCAGCCGTGCGGTGATGCGGTCGATGTCGGTGGCCGCGACGTCGCGTCGCGCGCGGATCTTGTCCACGACATCGGCCGGCGCCTTGGCGAGGAAACCCTCGTTGCCCAGCTTCGCCTCGGTCTGCTTCAGCTCCTTCTGCGCGGCGGCGAGGTCCTTCTGCAGCCGCTTGCGCTCGGCCACCACGTCGATCGCACCCGACAGGTCGAGCGCCACGTGCGCCAGCCCCGCGGACAGGGAGACCTCCACGGTAGCGCTCGCGGTGAACCCGTCGGCGGGCTCGGTCAGCCGCGCGAGCGTGCGGACCGCGGGCGCGTGCCCGGCGATCTCGGCGAACCCGGGGCCCGACACCCGCGCGGCGACCCGCTGGCCGGGCTTGAGGCCCTGGTCCGAGCGGAACCGCCGCACCTCGCTGATCAGCTTCTGCACGTCCTCGACCCGCTGGTGGGCGGCGGGATCGGCATAGGCCGCGTCGGCGACCGGCCAGTCGGCGATCACGATCGACTCACCGCCGGTGAGCGCCGTCCACAGCCGCTCGGTGATGAACGGGATGACCGGGTGCAGCAGCCGCAGCACCGCGTCCAGCACGTGTCCCAGCACCAGGCGGGTGCCCCGGGCACGGGTGTCACCGGCCTGCCCGTCGGCGGAAAGCTGGACCTTCGCCAGCTCCAGGTACCAGTCGCACAGCTCGTCCCAGGTGAAGTGGTAGAGCGCGTCGAGTGCCTTGGCGAACTGGTAGTCCGCCAGCAGTTCGTCCACTTCGGACACGACCGCGGCGAGCCTGCCGAGGATCCAGCGGTCGGCCTCGGTCAGCTCGGCGGCGGGCGGCAGCGGCGCGTCCACGGTGGCACCGTTCATCAGCGCGAACCGCGAGGCGTTCCACAGCTTGGTGCAGAAGTTGCGCGAACCGGCGGCCCACTCCTCGGCCAGCGCCATGTCCGCACCCGGGTTCGCGCCGCGGGCCAGGGTGAACCGGGTGGCATCGGCGCCGTAGCGGTCCATCCACTCCAGCGGGTCGATGCCGTTCCCGCGCGACTTCGACATCTTCTTGCCGTTGGCGTCCCGGATGAGGCCGTGCAGGTAGAGGTGGTCGAAGGGCTGGACGTCGTCCATCGCCTCGAGCCCCAGCATCATCATCCTGGCCACCCAGAAGAACAGGATGTCGTGGCCGGTGGAGAGCACACTGGTCGGGTAGAACTTCTTCAAGTCCTTTGTGGACTCCGGCCAGCCCAGCGTGGAGAACGGCCACAGGCCCGAGGAGAACCAGGTGTCGAGCACGTCCGGATCCTGGGTCCAGCCCTCCCCGGCGGGCGGCTGCTCGTCCGGCCCGACACACACCGTCTGACCTTCCGGGCCGTACCAGACCGGGATGCGGTGCCCCCACCACAGCTGGCGCGAGATGGTCCAGTCGTGCAGGTTGTCGACCCAGTCGAAGTACCGCTTCGCCAGCTCCGGCGGGTGCACCTGGGTGCGGCCGTCGCGCACCGCGTCGCCCGCCGCGCGGGCCAGCGGCTCGACCCTGACCCACCACTGCAGCGACAGCCGCGGCTCGACCACCGTGTCGCAGCGGGAGCAGTGCCCCACCGCGTGCAGGTACGGGCGCTTCTCGGCGACGATCCGGCCCTGCTCGCGCAGCGCGGCGACCACGGCCGGGCGCGCTTCGAACCGGTCCAGTCCCTGGAACGGGCCCGGCACGGTGATCGTCGCGCGCTCGTCCATGATCGTCGGCATCGGCAGGGCGTGCCGGCGACCGATCTCGAAGTCGTTCGGGTCGTGCGCCGGGGTCACCTTGACCGCGCCGGTGCCGAACTCCGGATCGACGTGCTCGTCGGCGACGATCGGGATCCTGCGGCCGGTGAGCGGGAGCTCGACCTCGGTGCCGACGAGGTGCCGGTACCGCTCGTCGTCGGGGTGGACCGCGACGGCGGTGTCACCGAGCATCGTCTCCGCACGGGTGGTGGCCACGACGATCGCGTTCTCGCCCTCGCCGTAGCGGATCGAGACCAGCTCGCCCTCGTCCTCCGAGTGCTCCACCTCGATGTCGGACAGCGCCGTCTGGCACCGCGGACACCAGTTGATGATGCGTTCGGCGCGGTAGATCAGCTCTTTGTCGTAGAGCCGCTTGAACATGGTCTGCACGGCGCGGGAGAGGTTTTCGTCCATGGTGAACCGCTCGCGGGACCAGTCGACCCCGTCGCCGAGCCGGCGCATCTGCCCGAGGATCTTCCCGCCGTACTCGGCCTTCCACTCCCAGACCCGCTCGACGAACCGCTCGCGGCCGAGATCATGGCGCGAGAGCCCTTCGCCGCCCAGTTCGCGCTCGACGACGTTCTGCGTCGCGATGCCGGCGTGGTCCATGCCGGGCAGCCACAGCACCTCGTAGCCCTGCATCCGGCGGCGCCGCGTCATCAGGTCCATCAGGGTGTGGTTGAGCGCGTGCCCCATGTGCAGGCTGCCGGTCACGTTGGGCGGCGGCAGCACGATGGTGAACGGAGGCTTGTCCGAGTCGGCATCGGCCGTGAAGTAGCCCGCGTCTACCCAGCGCTGGTAGAGCCCGGCTTCTTCGTCAGCCGGGCTCCACGCGCCCGGCAGGTCGGTCGGCTGGTCAAGGGGGTTCTCCGTCACAGCAGGTAAGTGTACGAAGGCGA
>DASSAD010000328.1:0-18236 GCA_035685725.1 Amycolatopsis sp.
CACGGCCGACCCGGGATCCGATTCAGGCTCCGCTTCAGGGTCCGCTTCAGGGTCTGGTTCAGGGTCTGGTTCAGGGTCTGGTTCAGGATCTGGTTCACAGCCCTACGACGTCGCCGCGGTCACCGCCTTGCTGCCCTTGCCACGGCGGGCCGCGGAGGTGTTGGACTTCACAGGGAAATGGTGCCGGGAACGCGCACCGCAGCGCTTCCCGATCCGGTTCGGCGGCCACGTGCGGGAGGTCCGCCGCGGCAAACCGGGCCAGGATTCGCCGTATCTGCTCGCCGTCGGCGTCCCCGGCTTCGGTTTCCGCGAGGGCGAGGTGTGGGGGCTGCACGTCGCCTGGAGCGGCGACCAGCGTTACCTCGTCGAGCGGCTTCCGGAGGGAGCCGGCGTGCACGCCGGGGTGCTCGGTGGCGGGGAACTGCTGCGGCCGGGCGAGATCCGGCTCGCGCCGGGGGAGTCCTACGACACGCCGACCTGTTATTTCGCTTGGTCGGGCCACGGGCTCGACGGGCTCGCCGACCGTTTCCACGACCTGCTGCGCGCGCGTGCCCATCATCCCGCGACGCCCCGGCCGCTGATGCTCAACAGCTGGGAAGCGGTGTACTTCGACCACGACCTGGAGCGGCTGCGCGCGCTGGCCACGGCCGCGGCGAAGGTCGGGGTGGAACGGTTCGTGCTCGACGACGGCTGGTTCCGTGGCCGCCGCGACGACACGGCCGGTCTCGGTGACTGGACCGTCGACCGAACGGTCTGGCCGGACGGGCTCACTCCGCTGGTCGAGCACGTCCACGCGCTCGGGATGCGGTTCGGCCTGTGGGTCGAGCCGGAGATGGTCAACCTCGACTCGGAGCTGGCGCGCGAGCATCCGGAGTGGCTGCTCGCCCCGGCCGCCGGGGTGGGACCGTCGTGGCGGCACCAGTACGTGCTGAACCTGGCCGAGGAACGGGCCTGGGCGTTCCTGCTCGCGTCACTGGACGATCTGGTGTCCACCTACTCCCTCGATTACCTGAAATGGGACCACAACCGGGAACTGCACGAGGCCGTCCTGCGCGACGGACGCCCGGCCGTGCACGCCCAGACGGTCGCGCTGTACCGGCTGCTGGACGCGCTGAAGTCGCGGCATCCTGGGCTGGAGATCGAGTCGTGCGCCAGCGGCGGCGGGCGCGTCGACCTGGGCATCCTGGAGCGGACCGACCGGGTGTGGGCCTCGGACTGCAACGACCCGGTCGAGCGGCAGTCGATCCAGCGCTGGACCGCGCAGCTGCTCCCGCCCGAACTGATCGGCTCGCACGCCGGTGCGCCGGCCGGCCACACCACCGGCAGGATCACCACCGACTCCTTCCGGCTCGCCACCGCGTTGTTCGGGCACGCCGGAATCGAACACGATCTGACCCGGTGCACGCCGGAGGAACTCGGCCGGCTGACCGCATGGGCGGCGCTGTACAAGGAGTTCCGCGGGCTGTTGCACAGCGGCCGGGTGGTCCGCGCGGACCTGCCGCACGACGACGTCCTGTTACACGGCGTGGTCGGGCCCGCGGGTGCGTTGTTCTGCTGGGCCCGCTTGGTGACGTCGCCGGAAGGACAGCCCGGACGTGTCCGCTTTCCCGGACTGGCCGGCGGAAACGACTACCGGGTGCGAATCAGGACGGAACTCGGGGTGCCGTCGCTGCGCCAGGTTCGGCCGGCGGGGTGGATCGGACGGGCGCTGAAGGACTGGGTACGGTTACCGGGCGTGGTCCTCACCGAGGCGGGGGTGCCGCTGCCCACCCTCGATCCCGCGCAAGCCCTGCTCCTCGAGGTTCACCCGATCGTGGATCCTACATGATCGCGCTATAGTGGCGGGACAGGGACGGGCAGTGGAAGGGTTTCTCGCGCGTGAGCGAATCGACGGCGCGGCATGGGGGCGAAAGCAGGCGGCTGGCGGCGCTGCCGAGCAGGCAGGTCCTCGCCGACGGGGTGTACGAACAGCTCCGTGCCTTGATCATGAACCACGGCATCGCGCCCGGTGAGCGGGTCACCATCGACGAGGTCGCCCGGCAACTGGGCGTTTCCGGCACCCCGGTGCGGGAGGCGCTCGCGCGGCTGGAGTCCGAGGGACTGGTGAGCCGCCTGCCGTTGCGGGGGTACCGCGCGACCGAGTTGTTGACCCGCAAGGAGGTCGACGACCTCTACGGGCTGCGGCTCCTCCTGGAACCGCCGAGCACGGTCGCGGCGGTGCGGGCGATGACCGACGAAGCGGTCGACGCGCTCGAAACGGAGATGGGCACCTGTCCGACGGCGCCGTCGGGATCCGGTTACGAGGTCTACAAGGCGCTCGCCGCGCACGACACCCGGCTCCACGAACTGATCCTGCGGATCGCCGGAAACGACGCGGTCACGCAGGCCTTCGCCCGGACACACTGTCACCTGCACTTCTTCCGGCTGTCCTACAACGAGCCCTCCGGCGAACAGACGCTGCAGGAACACCGCGCGCTCGTCGACGCACTGGTGTCCGGCAAGGCCGCCCAGGCGAAGAAGGCGATGACCGTGCACCTGGAAACAGCGCGCGACCGCCTCCTCGCCCGCCTCTGACCACCCCCGTCGCCGTGTCCCCTCTTCCCGTCGCTGAGTTCCCCGTTCCCCTCGCCGTGTCCCCTGTTCCGGTCGCTGAGTTCCCTGTTCCGGTCGTCGAGTTCGCTGTTCCGGGTTTTCGAACTGACCACCGGGATCACGCCGGGAGCCATAGCCATACCTGACCGCCTCGCGGGCAGCCGGGACCAGCATCGCGTGGCCCACCCCGGTCCCGGCACCCCGTTCTCGTGACGGCCCATGCGAAACACCGTTCGCTCCACCGTTCCCCGGCACCGGAACGGCGAATTGAGGGACGGGAACAGGGGACACGGCGACGGGAACGGCGAACTCGGCGACCGGAAGAGGGGACACGGCGGCGGGAGCGGGGGACACGGCGACCGGAAGAGGGGACACGGCGGCGGGATCAGGCGGGGACTTGCTCGGTGCGGGGGGTGCTGGGTTGTGGGGTCGAGGAGGTGACGTCGAGGTAGAGCCGTTCGAAGGTGTCCAGCGTGTTGTCGATGTCGTGCCGGGCGATCATCTGCAGGCTCGCCTGTCCCATGGCGGCACGGGTTTCGGGGTCGCCGAGGACGGCGGCCAGGCGTGCGGTCAGGTCGGCGATGTCGCCGGGCCGGAAGAGCCAGCCGTTGTGTCCGGGGCGGACGAGGTGCGGCAGCGCCATCGCGTCGGCGGCGATGACGGGCCGGGCCGCGGCCATCGCTTCCATCGTGGCGATGCTTTGCAGTTCCGCCGTCCCCGGCATGCAGAAAACGTCGCACCGCTGGTAGGCGCGAACCAGCTCCTCGTCGGAGACGAACCCGTGGAACGTCACCCGGTCCGCGATGCCCAGTTCCGCGGCCTGCGACTCCAGCCGGGGCCGTTCGGTTCCGTCGCCGACGAGGTCGACGCGGACGTCCAGCTCGGGCGGCAGCGCCGCGGCGGCCCGCAGCAACTCGCCGACGTTCTTCTCCGCGTCGAGCCTGCCGACGAACAGGACCGTCGGGTGGTCGGCCCGGACCGGTGCGGCCGCCTGGAAGTGCGTGCGGTCGATCCCGCAGGAAACCGCGATCGCCAGGCCGGCGAGGCCGTTGTCCTCCAGCAGCCGCACGGCCCGTGGGGTCGGCGCGGTGACGACCGTGGCGCGACCGAAGATCCGCACCAGGTCGAGCCAGGCCAGCCGGGCGAGCACCGGGCGGATCCACTGCGGAAACGGGCCGTACCCGAACAGGTTCTCCGGCATGAAGTGGTTGGTGGCGACCACCGGGATGCCGCGGCCGGTGGCGGCGCGCACGGCGCTGCGTCCGATGAGGAAGTGGGCCTGGGTGTGCACCAGATCCGGTTCGATGCGGCGCAGCAGGTCCGGCACGGCCCGGGCGGCGCGCCACGGCGGGCAGACGCGGAACGACCGGTGGAACGGGGTGCGGACCGCGCCGAGGCGGTGCACGGTGATCCCGTCGGTCACCGTGGTCGAGCCCTTGCCGCTGGGCGACGGGCACACGACGTGGACCTCGTGGCCCCGCGCGACGAGACCACGGGCCAACCGGTAGGCGAACTGTGCGGCACCGTTGACATGCGGGGGAAAGGTGTCCGCGGCGATGAGGATCCGCAGCCGGTCACCGGTCCGCTCCCGGGCGGCCGGTGGCCGGGTGGGAGGGGGGACGGCGCGGGCGAGCACGAGCAGGCCCGCCACCGCGACGGCCGCCGACGCGACCTCGCCGGGCAGGGCGCCGTGCGGGGCTTCCCCGTAGGCGAAGACGTCGATCAGGACGGCCGTGAGCGGGTCGATGATCGTCGTCGCGCCGACCACGACCGCGGCCGGGCCGCTGGCGTAGGCCTGGTGCACGAGCCATGATCCGACGAGGGCGGAGAGCACGGCCTCGGCCGCCATCATGGCCACCAGCGGGGAAAATCCGCCGGCGTGCAGTGTCTCGCCGATCGCCCTGACCAGTGCCGAGGCGAAGCCGAACAGCAACGCCGTCGCGAGCGAGAGGAGCAGGCACCGGACCCGCCCGCCGGTGCGCCATCCGACGGCGGCCAGGACGGCGGCGGCCAGCGCGACGCTCTGCGCGGCGCCGACCTGCGGTACCCCGGTGGCGACCGTGGCGTGTGCGGACAGGGCGACGAACGCGGACACCCCGCCGACGCTCATCACCATCGCGGCGAGGACGGCCGGGGTCGGCTTGATCTTCGCGAAGGCGACGGTGAGCACCAGGCTGAGTACGCCGATCGGCTGAACGATCACCAGCGGGGCCTGGGTGAGGGCGAAGATGTGCAGGCTGGCGCCGAGTACGACCAGCGCCAGGCCCAGCTGCCAGTTCGGGGCCCGCAGCACGGCCCGCACACCGGAGGGCCGCAACACGGTCCCGGAGCTGACGCGGCGCACCGCGCGCTGTTGCAGCTGCACCGCGCCCGCATAGCAGCACGCGGCGACCGCCGCGCAGCCGATAGCCAGACCTAGCATGACGTCCTTTCGTTGGCATGGAGCACGGCACGGGACAGATCGCCCAGCAGCGCGAGGTAGACGAGGAACAGCACCCGCTCCGTCAGGCCCTGCGGCACCAGGCCGGACAGGGCCTGCCAGGCCGGGAAGTCCGCGGGCACCTGGCTCGCCGCGAACAGGGCGAGCGCGGCCCAGCTCCAGCGCGTCCGGATGGCCAGCCGCCGGGCGAGCACCCGCCACGACGGCTGCCGCCGCAGGTGCCGCACGAGCAGCTGGGCCGCCCCGGGCAGGCTGGCGAACAGGACGGCACCGGCGTATTCGTGGATTTCGCCGGGGACCGACGGCGGGTCGCCGGAGAGCGTGGTGGGGAAGAACGCGCAGAGCGCCAGAGCGGTCGAGAAGGCCCCGGTCAGCGCGCGCACCGGCCTGGTGAGCGGTATCCCGGCGCGGCTGAGCCCGACCAGCAGGATGAGCGCGCCCGCGGCCAGCGCCAGTGCGCTGACGGCGAAGGGAACCTCACCGCCGAACACGGCGTAGTCGCTGATGACCTGGCGGATCGGGTCGACCTGGGCGTTGAGCGCCAGCTGCAGTGCCAACGCGAGTAGCACCGAGGTGCCGAAACAGCCGATCGCCGCAATGGCCCATCCGCGTGCCCCGGCACGGGTGGTCGCCGGGTGGAGGGCGTCGAGCGAGTGCACGAGTCCAACTTCGTGGGCCTGGATGAAAAAACGATGAAAGCCCGAACCGATTCCGTTAAGAAGCGGCGCCCAACGGCAGCCGGACGCGCAGCCGCGCACCCGGCCCGACGGGCGCGTCGTCGACCGTGGCCGTGCCCTCGTGCGCGGCCACGGTCTGGGCGACGATCGCCAGGCCGAGGCCGGAACCGGGCATGGACCGCGCGGCGGTGGCGCGGTAGAAGCGTTCGAAGACCTTGGCCCGGTCCTGTTCGGCGATTCCGGGGCCGGC
This sequence comes from Amycolatopsis sp., assembly GCA_035685725.1. Lineage (GTDB taxonomy): Bacteria > Actinomycetota > Actinomycetes > Mycobacteriales > Pseudonocardiaceae > Amycolatopsis_E. The sequence continues at coordinate 5,960 of DASSAD010000328.1, forward strand.
GTCGGTCACGGTGAGTTCGGCGACTCCGCCGGAGTCATCGGATTCGCCGCCGGGCGAGACATCGAACCGGACGGCAAGCCGGACCTGTACGGTGCCGCCGGGCGGACTCCACTTCCCCGCGTTGTCGAGCAGGTTGAGCACGGCACGTTCGAGCGCCGCGGGCTGGCCGGCCCGGTTCGCCGGCACCGTGTCCACCGTGAAGACCGTGGTGGGCCAGCGGACGCGCGCCCGGTCGACGGCGCCGGTCACCACCTCGGCCAGGTCGAGGGGTTCGAACGGTTCGGGATCGGCCGATTCCGCGGCCAGCGCGACGAGTTCGGTGGTGAGCGCGGTCAGCTCCGTGACCTGCACGCCGAGGTCGGTGAGCAGGCGCGCCCGGTCTTCGGAGGAGAGCACCCGGCCGGAATCGCGCTGCTCTTCGGCGTGGATGAGCAGTTCGATGTTGTTGCGCAGGCTCGTCAGCGGGGTCCCCAACTCGTGTCCCGCGTCCTGCACGAGCCGTTTCTGGGCGGCCCTGGACGCGCCGAGCGCGGCGAGCATGCCGTTGAACGCCTCGGCCAGCCGGGCGATCTCGTCGTGGCCGCTCACGGTGATCTTCCCGTCGAGATCGTGGGTGCGCGCCACTTTCTCGACCGCGTCGGTGAGCAGGTCGACCGGGCGCAGCCCGGCCTTGGCCACGGTCCAGCCGATCAGGCCGGCCCCGGCGGCGCCGGTGAGCCCGATCGCGGTCAGCAGCGCGCCGAGCAGGGTCAGCGTGTCCTCGATGGCGCCGGAGCGGCGGGCGATCTGCACGGCGCCCCCGGGGTCGGCGACCGTGATCATCTCGTAGAAGTGCTTGCCGGGACCGGCGCTGCCGATGACCGACCCGGTCCCGGCCGCCGCGATCTCGGCCACGGCCGGACCGCTGGGCCCGAGCGCTTGGGTGCCGCTGCTGGTCGCGGTCACCGCGCCGGCCGGATCCAGGAACCGCACGACGATCGGCGGTGGTCCGGCGTCGTCGCGCCAGTCGCCCAGCGGCTGGTCGGTGGTCAGCAGGGTGCGCACGACGTCATCGGGCGTCTGTCCCCGCAGGTTCATCTGCACCGCGGTCTGGGCGTCGGACCGCAGTTGCGTGTCCAGTTGCTGGTACAGCCGGATGCGGATCAGCCACCAGCACGACATCGAAACCGTGACCACGACGATCGCGACGGCGAACGCGGTGATCACGGTCAGCCGGGTGCGCAGCGTCAGCCGTCGCCATTTGATCCCGGCGAAGGAGATCCGCGGACTCACGGCAGACTCACCACGAACTCACCACGAACGCACCGTTGCCTCACAGCGGTTCCTCGCGCAGGACGTAGCCGACGCCCCGCACGGTGTGCAGCAAACGGCGCTCCCCGCCGGATTCCAACTTCTTGCGCAGGTATCCGATGTAGACGTCCAAGCCGTTCGACGTGGTGCCGAAGTCGTATCCCCAGACCTGTTCGAAAAGCACCGAGCGGGTCAGCACCTGCCGGGGATGGCGCAGGAACGCTTCGAGGATCGAGAACTCGGTCCTGGTCAGCCGGATGTCCCGCCCGGCCCGGCGCACTTCGCGGGTCAGCGGGTGCAGGGTGAGATCGTCGAAGCGCAGACAGGCCGGGTCTTCCGGCTCGCCGACGGTCTCGCCCACCTTCTGACCCGTCTGCTGGCCCGTCTGCTGGCCGACCGTCTCGCCGGCCGGCTCGCCCGGCGCGGTCTCGCTCCCCACGGTGGTCAGGTACATGGTGCGGCGCAGCATGGCGCGCACGCGGGCCAGCAGTTCCTGCAGGGCGAACGGCTTGGCCAGGTAGTCGTCTGCGCCGGCGTCCAGGCCGGCGACACGGTCGCTGACGCTGCCCCGTGCGGTGAGCATGAGCACGGGCACGAGGTTGCCTTCGGCGCGCAGGCGGCGGCAGGTCTCCAGGCCGTCGAGCACCGGCATCGTCACGTCGAGGATGACGCCGTCCGGCCGGACGGCCCGGACGAGGTCCAGCGCCTGCGCGCCGTCGGCCGCGATTTCGACGGTGTACCCCTCGAACCGGAGCGTGCGCGACAGCGAGTCGCACACCGCGGCCTCGTCGTCGGCGATCACGATGAGCAACCCGTCACCTCCTCGTCTGTTCCCGATCGTCCCGTTCCGGCGGCCAGGCGCTTACCGGGCCGGTTAAGAAACGGCTAAGAATTCTCTTGACGCGGGCGCGGTCCGCCGGGCGGGGGACGGTTTCCGACCCATGATCGGGCGGGAAAGGTTAGCCATTGGCAAAATGGCGCGGGTCCGCACCGCAACGTGTGCGTGTTCACGCCGGATCCGGGCCGTCGGGGAACCTCCCGACCTCGGAAGACGGGTGGGGCCGGCCTGGCGGACGCGGAGCACGCTGGCACGCTCTAGTCTGCGGTAATGCCGCGATTGCTGGTGGTGGAGGACGACGAGACGATCGGGGGCGTGCTCGAGTCGAGCCTGCGCCGGCACGGTTTCGGGGTGCGCTGGGAGCGCACCGGGGTGGCCGCGCTGTCGGCCGCGGTGGCCGAGGACTTCGACCTCGTGCTGCTCGACCTCGGCCTGCCCGACCTCGACGGCATCGAGGTGTGCCGCAGACTCCGCGCGGGCCAGCCGTTGAGCGTCCTGGTCATCCTCACCGCCCGGCAGGACGAGATGGACGTGGTCGTCGGACTGGAGGCCGGGGCCGACGACTACCTGACCAAACCCGTGCGCCTGGCCGAGCTGCTCGCGCGGGTGCGGGCCCACCTGCGGCGGGGCCCGGCCAGCGCGGCCGTGCCGGTGGGCGAGGTCGCCGTGGGCGGCCTGCGCGTGGACGTGCCCGCCCGCCGGGTGTTCCTCGACGAGCGCGAGGTCTCCTTGCGGGCCAAGGAGTTCGACCTGCTCGCCCGGCTCGCGCAGACGCCGGGTGCGGCGGTCAGCCGGGACACGCTGATGACCGAGGTGTGGGACGCGCACTGGTACGGCTCGACCAAGACGCTCGACGTGCACATCGCCACGCTGCGGCGCAAACTCGCCCAGGCCGCCGACCGCCCCGACCGGGCTCCCCGGATCTCGACGCTGCGCGGGCACGGCTACCGGCTGGACCGTCCCGGGGAGGATCCGTGCGCAAACGGATCGTCGCGCTGACCCTGGCCGCCGCGGTGCTCGCGATCAGCCTGTTCGGGCTGCCGCTGGCCGCCGGTGTCGCGAAGTACTACCTCGACGACGAGCGCGCCGACCTCGAACGGGCCGCCGATTCCGCCGCGCTGACGATCGCCGACGCGCTCGCCGCGCAGCCCGCCTCGGTCCGGCTTCCGGTCGCCGACGCCGACGTCGACCTGGCGGTCTACGCACCGGACGGCCGGCTGCTGACCGGGACCGGGCCGGCGACCGCGGACAGCGTCGTCGCGCGTGCCGCGGATCGCGATCCCGCGCGGGGCGAGGGCGGCGGGGAACTGACCTTCGCCACCGCCGTCACCGACAACGGCCGGCTCGTGGGCATGGTCCGCGCGGCGACCCCGCACAGCGAGCTGTATCTGCGCACCGGTCTGACCTGGCTGGCGATGGTGGGTCTCGCCGTGGCCGCGCTGGGACTGACCTGGCTGGTCGCGCGGCGGATGGCGGGCAGGCTGGCGCTTCCGCTGGAAGAACTGTCGCTGGCCGCGCAACGCCTCGGTGAAGGGGATTTCACGGTCCGTTCCCGGCGCACCGGGGTGTCGGAGATCGACTCGGTCGGTTCGTCCCTGGACACCACGGCGCACCGGATCGGCGACATGCTCGACCGGGAGCGTGCCTTCTCCGCCCACGCCTCACACCAGTTGCGGACCCCGCTGGCGGGACTGCGGCTGCAGCTGGAGGCCGCGCTCGATGCGCCGGAAACCGATGCCAGGGCGGTCCTGCGCGACGGGATCGAAACCGCGGACCGGCTGGAGCGCACGATCACCGACCTGCTGGCCCTGGCCCGGGACACCGGCTCCACCGGCGAGGCCGCCGACCTGAGCCGGCTGCTCGCCGAGGTGGACAGCGGCTGGCAGCGGCTGCTTTCCGTGCAGGGGCGGCAGTTGCGGATCGTCCGGGACGAGGCGCCGCCGCCCCGGGCCTCGGCCGCGGCGATCCGGCAGATCCTCGGTGTGCTGCTGGACAACGCGGTCACCCACGGCCGGGGAACCGTCACCGTCACCGCGCGGGACGCGGGCGACGCCCTCGCGGTCGACGTGACCGACGAGGGGCCGGGCATCGGCGGAACCGACGTGTTCGCGCGCCGTAACGGCGGCGGCACCGGCCAGGGGATCGGGCTCGCCCTCGCCCGCAGCCTCGCCGAGGCGGAGGGGGGTCGCCTGTGGCTGTCCCGCCCCGCCCCGCCGACCTTTACCCTCTTGCTCCCGATCGGTTAGCACTGCGTTAACCCGGACTTATGGACACTGCGAAGGTGCATGTTCTCGCGTTGAACCCGCTGGATCCGCACAGCCTGCTGGCGACCTTCGGCCCCCTGGGTGTGGCCGTGGTGCTCTTCGCCGAAACGGGGCTGTTGATCGGGTTTTTCCTGCCGGGCGACTCATTGCTCTTCACCGCCGGTCTGTTGTGCGCGACCACCTCCGGTGCGGCGTTGCACCTGTCACTGCCGTGGGTGCTCGTCGCCGCCGCGGTGGGTGCGCTGCTCGGCGCGCAGACCGGTTACCTGATCGGGCGCCGTGCGGGCCCGGCGCTGCTCGACCGTCCGGACCGGCCCCGGCTGCACGCGGCCACCCTGCGGGCGCGCGAAGCGCTCGAAAGGTACGGGCCAGGCAAGGCGATCGTGCTGGCCCGGTTCATCCCACTGGTGCGTACCGTGCTCAACCCGCTCGCCGGGGTGCTCGCCGTGCCGGTCCGCCTGTTCACGCTGTGGCAGGTCGTCGGCGGACTGGTCTGGTCGATCGGGGTGACGATGGCCGGGTACGTGCTGGGCAGCCAGATCCCGAGTATCGACACCTACCTGTTGCCGATCATCGGCGTCATCGTGCTGTTGTCCCTCATCCCCGTCGCGCGCGAACTGCTGCGCGCTCGGCGCAAGTCCAGCTGAGGCGAGGAAAACCGACTCCGTGAGCCTGACCTACTTCGAAGCGATCGTCGTCGGCGCCTTCCAGGGCGTCACCGAGCTGTTTCCCGTCTCCAGCCTCGGCCACAGTGTCCTCATTCCCGCGCTCGTCGGCGGGCAATGGGCGCGGGATCTGAACGTGTCCGCGCCGGAATCGCCGTATCTGGCGTTCATCGTCGGTCTGCACGTGGCCACCGCCGCCGCGCTGCTGTTGTTCTTCTGGCGCGACTGGGTCCGGATCATCGGCGGCTTCTTCACCTCGATCCGCCACCGCCGCGTGAAAACACCGGAAGAACGCCTCGCCTGGCTGATCATCCTGGCCACCATTCCGGTCGGCGTTTCCGGGCTGCTGCTGGAACATCTCTTCCGCACCGCGCTGGGCAAACCGATTCCCGCGGCCGCTTTCCTCATCGCGAACGGCCTGGTGCTCTATCTCGGTGAACGCCTTCGCCGCCGTTCGGCGTCCCGGCCCGCGGCGCGGGCCAGCGCCGCGGGGGAGGGGCCGGGCGCGCAGTTCGCGGGTACGCAGGAGGCCGGGGCCACCCGGGACCTGCTGGGTGCCACCGACAGTTCACCCGACGTGCGCCTGTCCCGCCTGAAGTTCGGGGAAGGCGTCCTCATCGGCTCCGCGCAGATTCTCGCGCTGCTGGCCGGAATCAGCCGGTCCGGCGTCACCATGGTCGCCGGGCTCGTACGCGGACTGTCCCATGAGGACGCCGCGCGGTTCTCCTTCCTGCTGGCGACCCCGGTCATCCTGGCCGCGGGCGCGCTGAAGATCCCCGATCTGCTCGGACCGCTCGGCGCGGGCATCCACGGGCCGATCCTGGCGGGCAGCATCGCTTCGTTCATCAGCGCCTACCTCGCCGTGCGCTTCCTCGACCGCTACTTCCACACCCGCACCCTCACCCCGTTCGCGATCTATTGCGGTGTCGCGGGTCTGGCCAGTCTCCTCTGGCTGACCCTCGCCTGAGGCGGCTTCAGGCCGCCGGTCCGCCGAAGATCCGTTCGGCGTTGCCGGAAAGCACCAGACGCCGCTGGTCCTCGGTCATCCGGACCCGGTGCACGCGCCGGAGTTCGTAGGCGAAATCGAACTGGGGCGCGGCACTGGCGAAGAGCACCCGCTCGGCGCCGAAGTTCTTCACGGTGCGTTCCAGGAAGTCGTCCCGGTAGACACCGCTGGTCAGAATGTGCACATTGGGCAGTCGCAGGGCCAGTTCGGCGTCGAACTGGCCCTGGCCGGAGATGTTGAGCTGCCCGCCGTTGGTCATGATCACCGGAACCCGCGGACACCACGACGCGAACCGTCCGACCTGCACCGCCTCGGACACGCAGTGGAAACCGGTCGCGACGATGACCGGCACGCCCAACTCGTCGGCACGCTCGGCGAAGGGTCGCAGCCGGATATCGTTGATCGGGAAGTGTTCCTCGTCGGGGTGAAACAGCAGGGCCCGGGCGCCGTTGCGGGTGACCGCGTGGGTCAGGTCGTCGAGGGCGCTTTGCCCGTCCCAGGGATCCACGCGCGCGGTCGGAAGGAACCGGTCGCCCGAGCGAGCGGCGACTTCGGCGAGTTCCGCGTTGGCCCGGGCGAGATCGCCGTCACGCGGATGCATCGCGGCGACGACGGCGGTGCCGATCCCTTCGGCGTCGAGCGCGCGGATCGCGTCCGCGGCGCCGAGTTCGTAGCCGAAGCGCGAGACGCCGAGGAAACACAGCGCGTCGATGGGCATCAGGCCACCCCCAGCAGGCTGGCGGCGGTACCGCCGAGGACCAGGTCCAGCTCCTCATCGGTCAGGCCGGCGCGCACGACCTTCTGCCGCTCCAACGCGGGCGAGCTGACCGGGCCGTCGCTGCCGAAGATCACCCGGTGCACGCCGATCCGGTCGATCGCTTCCCGGATCTTGGCCGGATAGGGCATCGCGGAGGTCTCCAGGATGATGTTCGGGTGCCGTTCGGCCACGTCGATGGCCTCGTCGACATGCCGGTAGCCGCCCATGTGCCCGAGGATGATCGGCGCGTCCGGGCAGGCCGCCGCCGCGGGCGCGATGGACAGCGGCGTCGTCAGCGGTTCGTCTCCACAGTGGAACAGCGTCGGCACGCCCAGCTCGCCGGCGGCGCGGATGAGCGCGATCGTGTCCGGATGGGCCGGGTGGGCCAGGCTCGAAACGGGGTGCAGCTTGAGCCCGCGGAAGCCGAGTTCGGTCACCGCGACGTCGAGCAGTTCGCGTGCTTTCGCGGGATGCCGGGGATTGAGCCGGATGAATCCGTAGAGCCGCCCGGGAAACCGCTCGCAGGCCTGGGCGATCAGCTCCATCGCCGTCGGGTTGGCCCCACCCGGCAGATCCACGATCGTCATCACCGCGGCGGCGTCGACCTGAGCCTCGTCCATGCTGGCCACGCAGGTCTCGGCGGAAAGTTCCCAGCCGAGGGGCGGCACGTCGTCGATGTGCATGTGCATGTCGATGATCAACAGGTACCTCCGTTGTGGACAGCCGGGTACTGATAGATCACATGTTGGGTTGTGATCTGTTACTCTAGAACAGGCAGCGCCCCGGAGCCAGCCCGAGCGGAGCGACGGTTGATCGAGATCGAAGGCAAGGTCGTGTTCACCGAGCTCGCCGAGCTCGTCGATCCCGGCCATGCCGCCCTGGTCCTGGTGGACATGCAGCGCGATTTCGTCGACCCGGAGGGCGTGTTCGCGCGGCTCGGCGTCGACCTGGGCATGTATGCCGCGATGCGGCCGCGCCTGGCGGCGTTGCTCGCGGCCGCCCGCCGGGCGGGGGTTCCGGTCGTGCATGTCCAGATGACCACTTTGCCCGGCCGGGCGAGCGATTCCCCGGCGCAGCTGAGATTCAATCTCCGCATGCACTCTTCCGCCAGGGCCGGTGGTCCCGCCCTGCGCTACACCGAACTCGGCTCTCCCGGGCGGGAGTTCGCGGCGGAGTTCGAACCGTTGCCGGGCGAGTTCGTGGTGCCGAAGTGGCGCTCCAGCGCCTTTTTCGGCACCGGCCTGGATCTTCTGTTGCGCAGCAACGGAATCAAGACCGTGATCGTCACCGGCTGCACGACGGAGGGCTGTGTGGAGTCCACCGCCCGCGACGCTCTGTTCAGCGACTACTACGTGGTGGTCGCCGAGGACTGTGTGGCCAGTGACGACCACCGCCAGCACGAGGCGTCGCTGCTGCTGATGCGGCACCGGTTCGATCTCGCCACCTCAGCCGAGATCGCCCGGTTGTGGGCGAAGGACGAGTAGCACGCCGGGCTTCGGCGTGCGGGCATGCGCAGAGACGTGACCGCAACCTCCACCGCACGGTCACGGCGTCCGGCGCGGGCTGGTTTGTTACCGACATAGCTGGTGTCGCATACTGCTATAACAGCAGTACACAAAGGAGTCGGAATGCCAGCCAGCACGCCAGCCAGCACGCTACGCGCCAGTGACCGCGCGTATCAGCAGCTCCGCGACATGCTGCTGGATCTGCGACTGTCCCCGGGCAGCGTGGTCAACGAGCAGTCGCTCGCCGAGAAGCTCGAGATCGGCCGGATGCCGGTTCACGAAGCGCTGGCCCGGCTCGCCAACGACGGGTTCCTGACCGTCCTGCCCCGTCGCGGCACGGTCGTCACCGCCTTCACCCTCCACGACGTGCTCGACCTGTTCGAGGCTCGGGAGGCCATCGAATGCGGGTCGACGCACCTGGCCGCGCGACGCGCGGCCGACGAGGACATCCGCAAGCTCGAAAAGCTCGCCGCGACCGCCGACAAGGCCCGCGCCGCCGCCCGCACGGAGGACTACCTGCGGGCCGACTACGAGTTCCACCTGTCCCTGGTGCGCATGCTCGACAACGCGCTTCTGGCGGACACCGTGGAGCGGCTGCTCATGCACAATCTCCGGTTCTGGCGCTATTACTTCTCGTCGCGGACGGTGCGGCCGACGGCCATGCTGGGGCACGACGATCTGCTCGCCGGTGTCCGCAGCCGCGACGGCGACGAGGCCGAGCGCGCGATGCGCCAGCACATCTCCGCGTCGCGGGGCATGCTCCAGTCGCTGTTCTGATCACCCCGGCCGGTCACCGGGCCGGTGCCAGGGCGTGGTCGGCCGGTTCTTGCGGTTCCCGCAAGGGAAAGTGGCAGGCGGTGAACTGCCCGGCCGCCACCGGCCGCAACGGCGGTTCCTCCCGCGCGCACACCTCGCGCGCCAAGGTGCACCGGGTGCGGAACCGGCAGCCGGAGGGCGGATCGATCGCCGAAGGCAGCTCGCCTTCCATCGGTTTCCGCCGCTTCGCGCGCTCGCGTTCCGGGTCGGGTTCCGGGATGGCCGCCAGCAGGCCGGCGGTGTAGGGGTGCGCCGGCCGCCGGTAGATCTCCTCGGCCGGGCCGACTTCGACCAGCTTGCCCAGATACATCACGCCGATCCGGTCGGCGAGATACCGGACCACCGACAGGTCGTGGCTGATCACCACATAGGTCAGTCCCAGTTCGGCCTGCAAGGCCTTCATCAGGTTGAGCACCTGGGACTGTACCGAGACATCCAGCGCCGACACCGGTTCGTCCGCGACGACCAGGCGGGGCCGCAGCATCAGGGCGCGGGCGAGCCCGATCCGCTGCCGCTGGCCGCCGGAGAACTCGTGCGGGTACTTCTCGAGCGCACCGCGCGGCAGGCCGACCTGGTCCAGCATCTCGGCGACCCGCGCCGCGCGTGCCCGGCGGTCTCCTTCGCGTTGCAGCACCAACGGTTCGGCCAGGCTCGCGCCGACCTTCAGCCGTGGGTCCAAGGAGGCCGACGGGTCCTGGAAGACCAGTTGCCGGTCCTGGGGGCGGATGCGCTCGCGGCGGGTGGTGAGTGCCTCGCCGGCGAAGCTGAGGGTGCCCGCGGTGGGCTCGTCGAGGCCGACGATCAGCCGGCCGGTGGTCGACTTCCCGCAACCCGATTCGCCGACCAGTGCGAAGGTCTCGCCGGCCGAGACCGACAGCGAGATCCCGGAAACCGCTTTCAGACAGCGGCGTGAGCGCTGGAAAAGACCGCCGGAAAGCGGGAATTCCCGGTGTACGTCGGTCAACTCGAGTAGCGGCGTGCCCGGCTCGCTGCCGGACCGGACGGGCCGGGGCCGGCTGGTCCGGTCCGCTGTGGTCAGCGAAACCCCTGATGCGGGCCGCGGGTGGAAGCACGCGTAGGCCGTGCGGCCACCGGTCAGCACCGGATTCTCGGCATGGCACCGCTCGGTCGCGAACGCGCAGCGTGGCGCGAACCGGCACCCGGCGGGCGGATGCGCCAGATCCGGGGGCAGGCCCGGAATCGAGCGCAGCTGTTCGCCCTTTTCCTGATCGAGCCGGGGGATCGCACCGAGCAGCGCCGCGGTGTAGGGGTGCCGGGGCCGCGCGAACAGCTCGCGGGTCGGCCCGGACTCGACGATCCGGCCCGCGTACATCACCAGCACCCGGTCGGCCCGCCCGGCGATCACCCCGAGATCATGCGTGACCAGCAGGACCCCCATCGACAGCCGGTCGCGAAGCTCCTGGAGCAGTTCGAGGATCTGGGCCTGGATCGTCACGTCGAGCGCGGTGGTCGGCTCGTCGGCGATCAGCAGCCGGGGTTCGCACGCCAGCGCCAGCGCGATCATGACGCGCTGCCGCTGGCCACCGGAAAGCTCGTGCGGGAAGCTGGCGAGCCGTTGCTCCGGCTGCGGCATGCCCACCAGGTTCAGCACCTCGACGGCCCGGTCCCGGGCCTGCGCCCGGCCGACCTCGCGGTGCAGCCGCACCGCCTCGACGATCTGCCTGCCGACGGGCATCGTCGGGTTCAGTGAGGTCATCGGGTCCTGGAACACCATCGCGACATCGCGCCCGCGGGTCCGGCGCATTTCGCGCTCGCTCAGCGCGGTCAGCTCCCGGCCGGCCAGCCGGATCGAACCGCCGGCGATCCGCCCGTGCGGCGGCAGCAGGCGCATGATCGACATGCCGGTCATGGTCTTGCCGCAGCCCGATTCGCCGACCAGGCCGACGGTCTCGCCGGGCCCGACGTCGAAGGAGATCCCGTCCACGGCGGTGACGACCTCACGGCCGCGCCGCAGCTGGGTGCGCAGGTCGCGGACTCCGAGCAGGGTCACGGTTCATCCCTCATTCCAGTGCTAGTTCGGCAGCCAGGGCCGGCGGACGCGGACCGTGCGGCGCGGATCGAGGATCGAGCCCACGTAGTCGCCGAGGAAGTTGCTGAGCAGGATGGCGGCGGTGATCGCCAGGCCCGGGAACGTCGAGATCCACCAGGCGGTCTCCAGGTACTGCCCGCCGGAGGACAGGTCGACGCCCCAGTCCGGGGCGGGCAGGGCCACCCCGAAGCCGAGGAAGCTCAGCGTCGCCGCGGTGAGCACGGCCCAGCCGATGGCGCTGCTGGCCACCACGGCGATCTCGGTGGCGAGGTTGGGCAGCAGGTGCCGCACCACCGTGCGCACCCTGCCGGCACCGAAAAGCCTTGCGGCGGCGACGAAATCCGCGGTGCGCAGCCGTTGCACCGAGCCATAGACCACCCGCGCGAACGCGGGGATGTGCGCCACGCCGACCGCGATCACGATGCTGGTCACCCCGGTGCCGACGATCGCCACCACCATCAGCGCGATCAGCAACGCCGGCAGCGCGAGCATCACGTCGAGCACGCGCATCACCAGCCCGCCGACGAACCCACGGGCCAGCCCGCCGAGCAGGCCCAGGGAGACCCCGGCCACCGTGGAAATCAGGATGCCGAGCACGCTGGCCAGCAGGATCGGCTGCGCGCCCCACACGGTGCGGGTCAGCACGTCCCGGCCCAGATCGTCGGTGCCGAACCAGTGGCTGCCATCCGGTGCCTGGAACGCCCCGCCGACCGAGGCCGTCGGGTCGCCGGGGGCGATCACCCCGGGAAGGACGGCCATCACCACGAAGAACAGCACGAGCACGGCCAGCACGATCCCGGGAACCAGCCCGCCGCGCGCGAACACCGCCACGGCCGAGCCGCCGAACCGCCGCCGGGGTGGGGCAGGCGAGGCATCCGGTGGTAGCCCGGGCGAGGCCGGCGCGGTGTCGTGGCTGTCCCGCGTGTCCTGCCTGTCGGTCGCGGTCACACCGTCACCTTCCTTCGCGTCCTCGGGTCGATCACACCCACGAGCACGTCGACCACCAGGTTGATGAGCACGTACACCACGCCGATGAACAGCACCGCACCCTGCACCACCGGGATGTTCTTCGCGGCGATGGACTGG
>DASSAD010000329.1:0-18246 GCA_035685725.1 Amycolatopsis sp.
GGTGGCGCGGCGGCTGATGGGGCAGGGCGCGCCGCCGGCCGCGGCGCTGGCCTTCCTGCTCGCCGCGCCCGCGGTCAACCCGGTCGTGCTGATCGCCACCGCGGTGGCCTTCCCCGGCGACCCGGAGATGGTGCTCGCCCGGTTCCTCGGCTCCTTCGCCACGTCGGTGGTGATGGGTCTGCTGTGGGCTCGTTTCGGCAAACTCGACTGGATCGTCGACCGCGCGCTGCGGCGGCTTCCCGAGCCAGACGGGCGGGACCGCTGGAAGGTCTTCGCCGAGACCGCCCGCACGGATCTGGCCGAGGCCGGTGGGTTTCTCGTGCTCGGCGCGATCATCTCGGCGACGCTGAACGTCCTGGTTCCCGGCGGCTGGTTCCAGGCGCTGGCCGGGCATCTGGTGCTGGGCGTGGTGGTGATGGCCGTGCTGGCGTTCGTGCTCGCCCTGTGCAGCGAGGCGGACGCGTTCGTCGCCGCGTCGCTGACCCCGTTGCCCTTGCTGCCGAAACTGGTGTTCCTGGTGGTCGGGCCGGCGATGGACGTGAAGCTCTTCGCGCTGCACGCCGGGACCTTCGGCCGCTCGTTCGCGGTGCGCTTCGCGCCGGTGACCTTCGTGGTCGCGGCGGTCTGCGCGGTCGTCGTGGGGACGGTGGTCCTGTGAGGCGCGAGACCCAGAACATCCTGCTCATCCTGCTCGGCGGGGCGCTGCTCAAGATCGGGATCAACGGTGACTACCTGCGCTACGTCAAGCCGGCGCAGCAGCCGTGGGTGATCGCCGGCGGCGCGGTGATGCTCGGGCTCGGCGCGGTCGCGATCGTCCGGGACGTGGTGAGCGCGCGCGTCCGGCCGCCGGTCGCCGACGGCGGGCTCACCGGGCACGGCCACGACGGGCACGGCCACGACCATCCGGCCCGCTCAGCCTGGTTGCTGGTGCTGCCGGTGCTGGCGGTGTTCCTCATCGCGCCGCCCGCGCTCGGCTCGGATTCGGTGACCCGCACCGACACCCGCGTCGCGGCGCCCGCCCCGGCGAAGATGGACTTCCCGCCGCTGCCGGCGGGCGGCGTCGTTCCGCTGTCGATGACCGAGTTCGTGACCCGAGCGGGCTGGGACGCGACCGGTTCGCTCAACGGCCGCACGATCTCGCTGACCGGCTTCGTCACCCACACGCCGAACTCGGTGCTCCTGGCGCGGATGGTGATCACCTGTTGCGCCGCCGACGCCTTCCCGGTGACGGTGCACCTCGACGGCGCGCAGGCCGCGGGCTATGCCAACGACACCTGGCTGGAGGTGACCGGCCAGGTGGTGCCCGGCACGGCGACCAGGGCGGACAACTACACGGCCGACTTCAGACTTGCCACGATCCGCCGCATCCCGGCGCCTGCGGACCCCTACGAGGAGTAGGCACGAGACCGCACACCGGCGGAGGTCAGCGCCGCGCGCAGTCGGCGCAGGTGCCGACGATCTCCACGGTGTGCGAGATCTCGGAGAAACCGTTGCTGGCGGCCATCTTCTCGGCCCAGCGCTCGACCGCGAGGCCCTCCACCTCAACGGTGCGGCCGCACTGCCGGCAGACGAGGTGATGATGGTGGTGGGCCGAACAGCGCCGGTACATCGCCTCTCCGCTGTCGGTGCGGAGCACGTCGATCTCGCCCGCCTCGGCCAGCGACTGAAGCGTGCGGTACACGGTGGTCAGGCCGATCTCGTCGCCGCGCCTGCGAAGCTCGTCGTAGAGCTCCTGAGCGGAGCGGAAGTCGGCGATGTCGGCGAGCGCGTCGACCACGGCCGCGCGCTGCCGGGTCGCGCGCCGGCCGGGCACCGGTGCCCGATTCCGCGCCGGACTGCTCACTTGCCCTCCTCGTCGTCCCCACCATCACGGCGGCCGCCGAACCCGTCACGCCCGGTGTGGCGCCCGTGACTCCCATTGTGGCTTATGTCCACGCCCACCCCGCCGGACACCCGCGCGGCCCGTTCGTGCACGCGCCGTGCTGTGTTGGTGCGGGACACCCGCGCCCGGTCGGGCCGCGTGGACGGGGCTGCGCCAGTGTTGTTCACGCGCCCTCCTCTTTCACATGTGCCACCGCGTCCACGACGATGTGCGCCAGGTGGTCGTCCACCAGCCGGTACACCACTTCGCGTCCCCGGCGCTCGCCGCGCACGATTCCCGCCGTCTTGAGCACCCGCAGGTGCTGGCTGATCAGCGGCTGGGCCACGTCGAGCGCGTCCACGAGCTCGTGCACGCAGCGCTCGGCGTCCCGCAGCTGGAGCACGATCGCGATGCGGACCGGCGCGGCCAGCGCCCGCAGCAGTTCCCCGGCCTCGGTCAGGGTGGCCACCGGCTGGGCCGGGGTGAGCGTGCCCGTCGCGTGTTCGTGCTCGGACTGTCCGGGAAGGGCCGCGTCCGGGCTCGCCGTCGGCATGTGGTTCTCCCAGCCTTTCGTCGGTGTTCCACCATCCTAGTGCGTTGGCGGGAACTGATCGTCGTTATCGTCTGGGCGACCACATGTCAACCCTGTGGCGGTGGCCGGATACGCTGGATCGACCGATAACCGTCCCCGCATCTATTGGAGAGCGTGGAGTGCCCGCCAACACGATTGAGACCGTCGTCAGCCTCTGCAAGCGTCGTGGCTTCGTCTTCCCGTCCGGGGAGATCTACGGCGGTACCCGGTCGGCGTGGGACTACGGGCCGCTCGGAGTCGAGCTCAAGGACAACATCAAGCGCCAGTGGTGGAAGACCATGGTGCAAAACCGCGAGGACGTCGTCGGCCTGGACTCCTCGGTGATCCTGCCGCGCCAGGTGTGGGTGGCCTCCGGCCACGTCAACGCCTTCCACGATCCGCTGGTCGAGTGCACCTCGTGCCATCGCCGCTTCCGCGCCGACCAGTTGGCCGAGGAGTACGCGGAGCGCACCGGCAAGGAAGACGCGACACTGGCCGGCGGGGAGCCGGACCTGGCCGACGTGCCGTGCCCGAACTGCGGTGTCCGCGGCCAGTACACCGCGCCGCGCGAGTTCAACATGATGCTCAGGACCTACCTCGGCCCGGTGGACAGCGAGGAAGGCCTGCACTACCTCCGCCCTGAGACCGCACAGGGCATCTTCGTCAATTTCCTCAACGTGCTGACCACCTCGCGCAAGAAGCCGCCCTTCGGCATCGGCCAGATCGGCAAGTCGTTCCGCAACGAGATCACCCCCGGCAACTTCATCTTCCGCACCCGTGAGTTCGAACAGATGGAGATGGAGTTCTTCGTCGAGCCGGGCGAGGACGAGACCTGGCACCAGTACTGGATCGACCTGCGCACCGACTGGTACACCGACCTGGGCATCCGGCGGGAGAACCTGCGGCACTACGAGCACCCGAAGGAAAAGCTGTCGCACTACGCCAAGCGCACGGTCGACATCGAATACCGCTTCGGGTTCTCCTCGGGCCAGGAATGGGGCGAGCTGGAGGGCATCGCCAACCGCACCGACTTCGACCTCACCACGCACTCGAACCATTCCGGCGTGGACCTGTCCTACTTCGACCAGTCCACCGGGCAGCGGTATCGGCCGTTCGTGATCGAGCCGGCCGCGGGTGTCGGCCGCCCGATGATGGCGTTCCTGCTCGACGCCTACACCGAGGACGAGGTGCCCAACGCCAAGGGCGGCACCGACAAGCGGGTCGTGCTCAAGCTGGACTACCGGCTGTCCCCGTACAAGGTCGCCGTGCTTCCGCTGTCGCGCAACGCGGACCTGACGCCGAAGGCCCGTGATCTGGCCGCGCGGCTGCGCAAGCACTGGAGCGTCGACTTCGACGACGCCGGGTCCATCGGAAAGCGGTATCGCCGGCAGGAGGAGATCGGCACCCCGTTCTGCGTCACCGTGGACTTCGATTCACTGGAGGACCAGGCCGTCACCGTGCGCGAGCGCGACACCATGGCTCAGGAACGCGTCGCGATCGACAAGGTCGAAAGTTACCTCGCGGCCCGTCTCCTCGGCTGCTGACACCCGCCTCCCGCGCAGGGCCGCCGCATCGGCATCGCCGGCGGCGGCCCGGCCGTTTTCCGTGGCCCGCTGGGGTCGGGTGACAGTTGTCATGGGTGGTCCGTGACGCTCGGCCTGGGTGCCCGACACCGCCCGGCGGCAATCTTGGCGGTATGAACGGAACAGAGACCACCGGCCGCGAGCAAGCGGTCGTGATGGGGGCCGCGGTCCGGCTTTCCGGTCTGCGCAAGCACTACGGGGAAGTGCGCGCCGTGGACGGCGTCGACCTCACCATCGCGCCGGGCGAGGTGGTCGCCCTGCTCGGCCCGAACGGTGCGGGCAAGTCGACCACCGTCGACATGATTCTCGGACTGTCCGAACCCGACAGCGGGCAGGTGAGCGTCTTCGGGAAAACCCCGGCGGAAGCGATCGCCCACGGCACCGTCGGGGCGATGTTGCAGGGCGGTGCGCTGCTGGACGACGCGACGGTCGGCGAAATGGTCGGCATGGTCGCGTCGCTGCATCGCAAGCCGATGCCGGTCGCCGAGGCGCTGCGCCGCGCCGGCATCGAAGAGCTGGCCGGCCGCCGGGGCAACAAGCTGTCGGGCGGCCAGAAGCAGCGGGTGCGCTTCGCCGTCGCGCTGGTCAGCGATCCCGACCTGCTGCTGCTGGACGAGCCCACCGCGGCGATGGACGTCGGCAGCCGCCGCGAGTTCTGGCGGTCGATGCAGGCCTTCACCAGCACCGGCCGCACTGTGCTCTTCGCGACCCACTACCTGGAGGAGGCCGAGGAGTTCGCCGACCGCGTGGTGCTCCTGCGCGCCGGCCGGATCGCGGCCGACGGGTCGGTCGCCGAGGTCCGTGCGCTCGCTGGGGGGCGCACGGTCCGGGCGGTCGTACCGGGTATCTCGGAAGCCGCGGTCGCGAGCCTGCCGGGTGTCACCGAATACCAGCTCCGCGGCGCGCGGATCGCCGTGTCCAGCAGCGACTCCGACCGGACGCTGCGGGCCCTGCTGGACGCCTTTCCCGGGGCGCACGACATCGAGATCGCCGCGATCGGCCTCGAAGGCGCCTTCCTTTCGCTGACTCAGGAGGCCCAACGATGAGCGTCAAATATCTGGTCCTGGAGATCCGCCGGGTGCTGCGCTCACCCCGCTTCCTGATCTTCACCGTCTGCTTCCCGGTCCTGCTCTTCCTGCTCTACACCGGCATCTTCGCCAAGGGCGACAAATCGGCGGTGGCCTCGCTGATGGTCAACATGACGGCGTTCGGCGCGATGGCGTCGGCACTGTTCACCGGCACCCGGGTGGCCATCGAGCGCCAGGCGGGCTGGCAGCGCCAGCTGCGGCTCACCCCGCTGTCGGGTCCGGGCTATCTGGTCGCCAAGGCCGCCACCGGGATGACCCTGGCGCTGGCCCCGGTGATCCTGGTGCCGCTGGTCGGCAGGCTCGTCGAGGGTGTCTCGCTGGATGCCCAGGGGTGGCTGCGGGTGACCGTCGGGGTGTGGCTCGCGGTGCTCCCGTTCACACTGATCGGGCTGCTCATCGGGCAGGTCGGCACCGCCGACTCGGTTCAGCCGATCACGCAGCTGGTGATGCTGCCGATGGCGCTGGTCGGCGGGATCTTCATCCCCATCGAGGTCATGCCGCACTGGTTGCTGACCGTCTCGCACGTGCTCCCCAGCTACTGGCTGGCCCAGGTCGGGCGCGGCGGGGTGACCAGTGATCTGTCCACCGGTCTCGGTCAGGACGTGCTCGTCCTGGCGATCTTCACGGTGGCGCTCTCGGTCGCGGTGATCCGCCGCTACCGTAGGGATTCGGCGCGAGTGTGACGGAGCGAGTCGTGGCGGCAGCTGAGGTGACGGGCACGGACCGGTGGCACCGGTGGTGGTCGGCACCGGAGGGGCTGAACCGGTCGGAACGGTTCGGGGGCAAGCGCTGGCCGCTGGTCGGCGCTCTG
Source organism: Amycolatopsis sp. (assembly GCA_035685725.1). Lineage (GTDB taxonomy): Bacteria > Actinomycetota > Actinomycetes > Mycobacteriales > Pseudonocardiaceae > Amycolatopsis_E. Next base: position 5,915 of record DASSAD010000329.1, read on the forward strand.
TTCGTGGTGCCGATACTCGTCCCCGCAACACGCGAAGTGCCCGCGAGCGGCTACTCGGCGGCGGCGATCGCAGCCCTGCTGCTCGGTGCCGCCTACGGCGCCTGTTACCTGAGCTTTCCATTCGTACTGTTCAAAAAGCGCCCGATCCACGTGGTGCTGGCCTTCGGCGTGACGATGCTGCTGATCGGCTGGGCGCTGCTCCTGCTGGGCGCGAGCCTGTACGTGCTGCTCTACGCGATGGCCGTGGTCGCGTTCGGACTGCCGCCCGGCTGGGTGGTGATCCTCAACGGTTCCTCGGTGGTCGCGGCGTTCGCGTTGCTCGTTTCCGGCTGGGACATGCACGGCAGCGCGGGCGACATCAGCGCGATCGCCGGGATCACCACGGCGTTCTTCTTCGTGAGCAGGCTGATCCAGACGGTGCGGAGGTTGCGGGCCGCGCAGGCCGAGATCGCGACGCTGGCCGTCACCGCGGAACGGGAGCGGCTCGCGCGGGATCTGCACGACATCCTCGGCCACAGTCTCACCACCATCACGGTGAAGGCGGGGGTGGCACGGCGGGTGCTGGAAAGCGCCCGGGACGTCGACCGCGCCATCGCCGAGATCCGTGAGGTCGAGGGACTGTCCCGGAGTGCCCTTTCCGATGTGCGCGCCACGGTTTCCGACTACCGGGAGGTGTCGCTGTCCGCGGAACTGGTGGGAGCCAAGGCGGCGTTGCGGGCCGCCGAGATCGACGCGGATCTGCCGCAGGCGGTGGACAACGTGCGCACCGACCTCCAGCAGACCTTCGGGTACGTGCTGCGCGAGGCGATCACGAACGTGATCCGCCATTCCGGCGCCAAGCAGGTGAAGGTGCGCTTCGGCCGGACCTGGCTGGAGATCGAGGACGACGGCGACGGCACCACCGCGATCCCCGGCAACGGTCTGCGGGGCCTGGGCGAACGGCTTGCGAGGGTGGGTGGCACGCTGCGTGCGGAGCCGCGTGCGGACGGTGGGTTCGTGGTGCGGGCCGATGTGACGGCGCTGCCGAGCGGGGTGGCGGAGGGGGTGGCGTGATGATGTCCGGGAGGTATCCGCGAAGGGCGGACGGCCGGGACGGCGCCGCGTGATCCGGGTGCTGCTGGCCGACGACCAGGCCATGGTTCGGGGCGCGCTGGCGACCGTGCTGGCGCTGGAATCGGACATCGAGGTGGTGAGCCAGGTCGGCGCCGGCGACGAGGTGCTCCCCGCCGCCAAACAACACCGCCCGGACGTCGCGCTGCTCGACGTGCAGATGCCGGGCAAGGACGGCCTGACCGCCGCCGCCGAGTTGCACGCGGAGCTGCCCGCGTGCCGGATCATCGTGTGCACGACCTTCGGCAGGCCGGGCTACCTCACCCGGGCGATGGCGGCCGGGGCGTCCGGGTTCGTGGTCAAGGATTCCCCGCCGGAACAGCTCGTCGACGCGGTCCGCCGGGTCCACGACGGACTGCGCGTGGTGGATCCCGCGCTCGCGGCCGAGTCGCTGGCCACCGGAGCGAGCCCGCTCACCCTGCGCGAGCGGGAGGTGCTGCACGCGGCCAGCGACGGCGGTACGGTCGCCGATGTCGCGCGGCGGCTGCACCTCTCGGAAGGCACGGTGCGCAACCATCTTTCCGCCGCGATTGGCAAGACCGGCGCCCGCACGCGCGCCGAGGCGATCCGCTTCGCCGAGGAACGGGGCTGGCTGTAACCGGCGATCCCGGTGCCGCCACACGTCGAAGACGTTCTTGGGGACGCCTCGTGGACGGCCGGCGGTGCTGTCGAGGCGGTGCCGTCGAGGGTGGTGGGGTCGCGGGCCGAGGGGATGCGAGGATGGCGCGAATGGGGAAGCTGGTCGGGGCCAGGTGGGTTCGCCGTGCGGTGTTCGGCACGATCCTGGTCGTGCTGCTGCTCATCGGGGGCACCGCGGCGCGCGTGTGGCAGGTCGCGCGCACGGATGACCGTGCGCCCGCCGACGTGATCGTCGTGCTCGGTGCGGCGCAGTACGACGGCACCCCGTCCCCGATCTTCCAAGCCCGGCTCAAACATGCCCGCGAGCTCTACGAGGAGGGCGTCGCCAAGGTCATCGTCACCACCGGCGGGAACCGCACGGGCGATCGCTACACCGAGGCGTCGGCCGGCGCGGACTGGCTGGTCAGATCCGGGGTGCCGGCCACCAGCACGCTGGTCGTCGGCGAAGGCGGCGACACCCTGAGCAGTCTGCGGGCGGTCGGCACCGCGGTGCGGCAGCGCGGCTGGCACACCGCGGTGCTGGTGAGCGACCCGTGGCATTCCCTGCGCGCCCGCACGATGGCCGACGACGTGGGCCTGGACGCCTGGGCGTCACCCGTGCACAGCGGTCCCATCGTGCAGACCCGGCTGACCCAGTTCATGTACATCTATCGCGAAACCGGCGCGCTGATCTTCTACCTGGCCACCAAGACCCCCGCCGACGACATCGGCGGCACCGGTCTCGGCTGAGCGGCACGTCGCGCTCGGGCGAGAATGTCGGTGGGGGCGCATAAGGTGTCGCGAGTGAGCGGGTACACCGAGCATGATCTCCTTCGGCGGCTGCGGGAACCGCCGAAGGAGGCGGGGCTGCCCGGTGCGCGCGCCGACGGCCGCAGCGCCTTCGCCCGCGACCGGGCGCGCGTGCTGCATTCCGCGGCGCTGCGCCGGCTGGCGGGAAAGACCCAGGTGGTCGGCCCCTTCGAGGGCGCCGAGGTGAGCGGGGTGCCGCGGACCCGGCTCACCCACTCCCTGGAGGTCGCGCAGATCGGCCGGGGCATCGCCGAGGAGCTCGGCGCCGATCCGGACCTGGTGGACACCGCCGGGCTGGCCCACGACATCGGGCATCCGCCGTTCGGGCACAACGGTGAGCAGGCACTCGACGAGGTCGCGCGATCCTGCGGCGGTTTCGAGGCCAACGCGCAGACCCTGCGGATCCTGACCCGCCTCGAACCCAAGGTCGACGGTGGGGGCCTCAACCTCACCCGGGCATGCCTGGACGCCGCGATGAAATACCCCTGGCCACGGCGCGACGGAGCGGCGAAGTTCGGGGTCTACGCCGACGACGCCGAGGCGTTCGCGTGGCTCCGGGAGGGCGCGCCGGACGGGTGCACCTGCCTGGAGGCCCAGATCATGGACTGGTCCGACGACGTCGCGTATTCCGTGCACGACGTCGAGGACGGCGTGCTGTCCGGGCGGATCACGCTGAGCGTGCTCGCCGTTGGAGAGGAACGCGCCGCGCTCGCCGAGCTCGCGGCCCGGCACTTCTCCGGTCTGCCCGCGGAAGCGCTGGCGGAAGCGGCCCGGGACCTGCTCGCGCTGCCCGTCGTCGCGGAGGTCGCCGGACACGGCCCTGCGCCGGCCTCGCAGGTCGCGCTCAAGAGGTTGACCAGCGAACTGGTCGGCCGGTTCGCCACCGCCGCGGTGACGGGCACCCGCGACGCCCACGGCGACGGGCCGCTGTCCCGGTATGGCGCGCGTTTGGCGGTGCCCGCGCAGGTCGCCGCCGAGGTGGCCCTGCTCAAGGCGCTCGCGTTGCGCTACGTCATGCGGGACGCACGTCGGCAGGCCGTGCAGGAGGGGCAGCGGCAACTGCTCGCGGAACTGGTCGCGCTACTCGCGGGGCGCGCCCCCGAATCGCTCGACGCCGTGTTCCTCCCGGCGTGGCGGGCCGCCGCCGATGACGCCGCCCGCCTGCGCGTGGTGATCGACCAGGTCGCTTCGCTCACCGACGCACAGGCACAGGCCTGGCATTCCTGGCACACCGGGCGTCACACCGGCCCACCCCGGGACGGTCCTCCGGTAGCGTCGGACCGGTGACCAAGCCCACCTTGCGTGGTCCCGAACGCGACCACCTCAGCTTCAGCTTCGCCCTGCACCGGGCCGTGGCCGGGCACGGCGGCGACTCGTGCTTCTCGCCCTACTCGGTGGCCAGCGCGCTGGGCCTGACCGCCCAGGCCGCCCAGGGACAGACCGCCGCGGAACTGCTCCGCCTGCTCACCGGCGGCGACCCCGACCTCGCGAAACAGGCCGACCTGCTGCGCACCGCCGCGACCCTGGCCGAAGCGCGCGGCCGTGAGACGCCCGTGCTGGAGGTCGCCAACACCCTGTGGACCGCCGACGAGCTGCCCGTCGTCGAGGACTTCGTCGGTGAGCTGGCCGCCTGGCCACACGGCGGGGTCAAACCGGCGCCGTTCGCGACCGATCCCGAAGCCGCCCGCCGCATGATCAACGCCGAGGTCGCGGCCACCACGCACGACCTGATCCCCGCACTGCTGGCGCCGGGCTCGGTCCAGGCGGACACCCCGGCCAGCGTCGTCAACGCGCTCTACCTCAAAACCGCCTGGCTGCACCGCTTCCGCGACGCCGAAGAGGCCGACTTCCACAGCCCCCGGGGAACCCGGCGTGTGCCGACCATGCGGCAGTCGGAGCTGCTCGGCTACGCCGCCGCCGACGGCTGGCGCCTGGTCGAACTTCCCGCCGTCGGCGGGATCTCCGCGGTCATCCTGCTTCCCGACGACAGCCTCGCGCGCCAGGAATCCTCTCTGGACGAAGAGGCTTTCGCGAACCTGCTGGCGCGCAAGGCTTCCGCGCAGGTCCGGCTCGCGTTGCCCCGGTTCAAACTGGACACGCGCGCCCGGCTGCGGGACGTGCTGCGGGTCCTGGGCGTGCACACCCTGTTCGACCGCGACGCGGCCGATTTCGGCCGGCTCACCCCGGCCAAGCCCGTGTGGGTCGACGACGTCGTGCACCAGGCCGTGCTGCGGCTCGACGAGCAGGGACTGGAGGGGGCGGCGGCCACCGCTGTGACGTTCCGTACGCTGTCCATGATCTCGGCACCGCCCGTCGAGGTCACTGTGGACCGGCCCTTCCTGCTCCTGGTGCGTCATTCGGAGACGGGTGTGGTCTACTTTTTCGCCCGCGTTGTCGAACCCTGAGGTAACGAGTGTGACCGCGTTGCTGGAGGCGCCCGAAACGGTGCAGCAGCCCGAACCGCAGCCGCGGCGTTTCAACCGCGTCGACGCCCTCGTGATGCTGGCCTATGCGCTCGCCGCATTCCTGATCTACGCGGGATTGTGGACGCATCTGGGTGGCGGCTACCTGTACTTCAGCGCGCAGGACCAGAACATGTGGGAGTGGTTCTTCGACGTCACCGCCCACTCGGTGTTCAACTGGCAGAACCCGCTGCTGTCCACGCTGCAGAACTACCCGCTCGGCGTGAACCTGATGGCGAACACCGCGATGTTCGGCCTCGGCATCCCGCTGTCCCCGGTCACCATGCTTTTCGGGCCGACGGCGACCTGGGCGATCACCCTGACCGGCGGACTGGCCGGCACCGCCGCGGCCTGGTACTGGGTGTTCTCGCGCCACCTCGTCGACTCCCGCGTCGCGGCGGCGATCGGCGGCGTGTTCTGCGGGTTCGCGCCCGCGATGATCTCGCACGGCAACGCGCACCCGAACTTCGTCGGGCTGTTCGTCATCCCGTTCATCGTGCTGCGGCTGATCCGGCTCGCCCAGGGCCGGCGACCGGTGCGCGACGGCATCATCCTCGGGCTGCTGCTGGCGTACCAGGTGTTCCTCGGCGAGGAGCCGCTGCTCATCTCGATGCTCGCGTTCGCGGTTTTCGCGATCGCCTACGTGGCGTCCCGGCCGCGTACCGCGCTGCCCATGGTGCGGCCGATGGCGATCGGTCTGGTCATCGCCGGGGTGATCGCGGTGGCCATCACGATCTACCCGCTGTGGTTCCAGTTCTTCGGCAGCCAGAGCTACACGACGCTCGAACACGGCCCGGTCGGCAACGACACCGCCGCGTTCACCCGTTTCGCCACCGAATCCGTCGCCGGCCAGGCCGACGCGGCGGCCGACGTGTCGATGAACCGGACCGAGGAGAACGCCTTCTTCGGCTGGCCCCTCATCGTGTTCATGGTGGTCCTGACCATCTGGCTGTGGCGCGTGGTGTTGGCCCGCGCGATCGCGATCTCGATGTTCATGATGGCCTGGCTCTCGCTCGGCGTGGAGATGGTCGTCGACCACAACCCGACCGGGATCCCCGGCCCGTGGAAGCTGCTGGCGAACCTGCCGCTGTTCGACTCGCTGCTGGAGTCGCGCCTGGCGATGGGCTGCATCCCCGCGGTCGGCGCGCTCCTCGCGATCGCCACCGACCGGGTGTTCCAGGCCTCGCCGTCCTTCCGCGACGCGCGGCTGCCGTTGCGCGGGCTGTGGATCGGCGCGCTCGTCGCCGTCCTGCTGCCGATCGCGCCGACGCCGCTGGAGACGGTGACCCGGCCGGTGACACCGGCCTTCTTCACCGACGGCACATGGAAGCAGTACGTCACCACCGGTTCGGTGGTCGCGGTGCCGTTGCCCAGCAGCGGTGACGCCACCGCGCTGCACTGGCAGGTCGACGCCGATCTCGGTTTCCCGATCGCCGACGGCTACTTCGTCGGCCCGATGGGACCCGAGGACAAGCGCGGCGAATACGGCGCGCCGTGGACGGCGACCGCGTCACTGCTCGACGCGGTGCGGGACAAGGGCGAGGTGCCCGCGATCACCGACCAGCAGCGCGCGCAGGCGCTGGCGGACCTGCGGTACTGGCACGCCAACGTCGTCGTGCTCGCGCCGACGACGACGAACCAGCAAGCGCTGCAGACCACCGTGGAGCTCCTGCTGCGCCAGCCCGCGCAGTACGTCGACGGCGTGTGGCTCTGGGACGTTCGCGCCCTGACTTCCTGACACCGTCACGGCAGTGACTCCCGTCCGTCGCCCACCGCCACCCTCAATGGAGCCGCTGCGCGGCGCAGTCACTTTTTTGGGTCCCGTCTCGTCCTCCTGGTGAACCTGCCGGAACACCGAAGGAGAGCACATGCCCCGCCTGCCCGTGGTGCCCGCCGAGGACGCCGGAGTCCTGACCAGACTGGCCTACCGCTACGCCCGCAAACGGTACGGCGCCGTTCCGGAGCCGGTCGCGGTCGCCGCGCACCATCCCCGCCTGCTTTTCGCCGGCGCGGTGCACGAACTGCTCGTCGAAAAGGGATCGAAGGCGCTTGCGCCGGCCGTGCGGGAAATCGCCGTCTACCGGACCGCCCTGCGGATCGGCTGCTCGTGGTGCCTCGACTTCGGCGCGATGCTGCAGAAACACGAGGGCCTGGACATCGAGCGTCTCAAGCACATCGACGACTATGCGACATCGCCGCTTTTCAGCCCGAAGGAGCGGCTCGCGCTGGCCTACGCCGACGCGATGACCGCGACGCCCGCGGCCGTCACCGATGAGCAGGTCGCCGCGCTGGAACGCGAATTCGGCCGCGCCGGCGTTGTCGAGCTCACCTACCACATCGCCGTGGAGAACATGCGTGCCCGGACGAACACCGCGCTGGGCATCACTGATCAGGGCTTCACTTCGGGGGAGGCCTGCGCTGTGCCCGGTCCTCCGGCGTCGCGGCCGGGTGCGGGTCCGAGGATGGGCGCGACACCGCGTTCGGCACCCGCGTGAGCTTGTCCGGATTGGCCAGGTCGTAGATGGCTTCGATGCGGCCGTCCCGGATCGCGAACACCCCCAGATGCTCGTCCACGCCGCGGTAACCGCCGGTGCCGGGCGCCGCCGGCAGGTAGAAGCCCAGGTCCCCGTTGACCAGCACCGGGCGTGCGGCCGTGAACGCGCCGGGCGCGTACATCCGGGACAGCCCTTCGAAGAAACGCACGATTTTCGCGGCACCGACGACGACCTGCCGCGCGGTCTTGGCCTTGCCGTTGGCGTCGCCGACGAGGATCACCTCCGGGTGCAGGACCTCGGCCACCGCCCGGACGTCTCCCGCCATCACGGCCGTCATGAACCGGTCGAGCACCTCCTGCTGCTCGGCCAGGCTCGCGCGCGGCGGCGGTTGCGCGTCGTTCAGCGCCCGCCTGCCGCGTGACGCGTGCTGACGCGCCGCGTCGGGCGAGACGCCGAGGATGTCCGCGATCTCGGTGTAGGGCACCGAAAACGCTTCGTGCAGCACGAACGCGACACGTTGCTCCGGGGTGAGCTTGTCGAGCACCACCATGGCGGCCATGCGGGCGCCCTCGTCGCGCACCGCGATCTCGAGCGGATCCTCACCCACGGACTCCACGGCCGTCACGACCGGCTCGGGCAACCACGGGCCGAGGTAGCGTTCGCGCCGGACCGCGGCCGATCGCAGCCGGTCCAGGCAGATGCGGCTCACCACCGTGGTCAGCCAGCCGGTGAGGTCGCGGATCGCGGCGCGCCGACCGCCGGTCAGGCCGGCCAGCCGCAGCCACGACTCCTGCACCGCGTCCTCCGCGTCGGACACGCTTCCGGACAGCCGGTAGGCGACGGCGACCAGCTTCGGCCGTATCTCGTCGAACTCCTGAGCCAACGCCTGGACTGCGTCCATTCACATGACATTACTTGACATAGACTTGGCCCCGTGGCAGGTCGTATCCGGGAAAGTGACATCGCGGAGGTACGCCAGCGCAACCGGATCGACGAGGTCGTGGGCGACTATGTCGCGCTGCGCAACGCCGGTGGGGGAGCGCTCAAGGGGCTGTGCCCGTTTCACGACGAGAAGACGCCGTCCTTCAACGTGCGGCCCACGCACGGCACCTTCCACTGCTTCGGCTGTGGCGAGGGCGGGGACGTCATCAAGTTCTTGATGAAGATCGACCATCTCGGTTTCGTCGAGTCGGTCGAGCGGCTGGCCGACCGGGTGGGGTTCCGGCTCACCTACGAGGGAGGCGGCGGGAGCGTCCAACGTGACCGCGGCACCCGGACCAGGATGGTCGAGGCGCACAAGGCCGCCGCCGAGTTCTACGCCCGGCAGCTCGCCACGCCGGAGGCCCAGCGGGCGCGGGAGTTCCTCGCCGAACGGGGGTTCGACGAGGCCGCCGCACGGACCTTCGGCTGCGGGTTCGCCCCGGCCGGCTGGGACCGGCTGGCCAAACATCTGCTCGGCAGCGGCTTCGAGCTGACCGAGCTGCTCAAGGCACAGCTGGTCAAGGAGGGCCGCCAGGGCCCCATCGACCGCTTCCACCGGCGGCTGGTGTGGCCGATCAAGGACCTCTCCGGCGACGTGGTGGGCTTCGGCGCGCGGCGGCTGTTCGACGACGACCAGATCCAGGCCAAGTACCTCAACACCAGCGAAAGCCCGATCTACAAGAAATCGCAGGTGCTCTTCGGGCTCGACCTGGCCAAGCGGGAGATCGCGAAGCGGCATCAGGTGGTGGTCGTCGAGGGCTACACCGACGTGATGGCGATGCACGCCTCCGGCGTGCCCACCGCGGTGGCCTCCTCGGGTACGGCCTTCGGCGAGGACCACATGAAGCTGCTGCGCCGCCTGCTGATGGACGACGACGCCTTCCGCGGCGAAGTGATCTTCACCTTCGACGGCGACGAGGCGGGCCAGAAGGCGGCACTCAAGGCGTTCGAGGGCGAACAGACCTTCGCCGGGCAGACCTACATCGCGGTCGCGCCGGACGGGATGGACCCGTGCGAGCTGCGGCTGGCGAAGGGCGAAGCCGCCGTGCGCGACCTCGTCGCGCGCCGGACACCGCTGTTCGAGTTCGCGATCCGCAGCATGCTCAAGCAGTACGACCTCGATTCGGTGGACGGCCAGGTGGCGGCGTTGCAACGCACCGTGCCGCTGGTCGCGCAGATCAAGGACCGGGCGAAACGTGACGGCTACGCCACGAAGCTGTCCTGGTGGGTCGGCTGGCAGGACGAGGCCATGGTGGTGCGCCGGGTTCGCGAGAGCGCGGGGACGACCGCGCCTTCGCGGGGGCGGCGCGCGCCGCGGCAGGCGAACGGGGCCGGACCGGAAATCCCGCGGCCCGTGCCGAAGGACCCGCTGCTGATGGCTCAGCGCGAACTCCTCAAGGCGGTGCTGCAGGAGCCGGCGCTGACCGGCCCGGAATACGACGCGCTGCCGGAGGAGGCCTTCACGCATCCGGCCTACGTGGCCGTGCATCAGGCGATCCTCAAGGCGGGCGGGACCGGCAGCGGACTGTCCGGCCCGGCGCTGATCGACGCCGCCAGTCCCTACGCTCCACAGGGGACGGTGCGGATGCTGCTGTCGGAGCTGGCGGTGGAGCCGTTGCGCGCCAAGGGAGAAATCGACGTCCGGTACGTCGGCAGTATCCTCTCGGCCGTGCAGGAGAACCTCGTCGGCAGGCAGATCGCGGAGATCAAGTCGAAACTGCAGCGGCTCTCGCCGATCGAGGTTCCCGAGGACTACAAGGCCCTCTTCGGCGACCTCGTGGCGCTGGAGGAATACCGGAAAGCGTTGCGGGATCAGGCGATCGGCGGGATGGTCTGACGGCGATGGGATGGTTGCGCCGCCTGTTCGGCGACCCGTTGCCGGACGATTTCCCCGGTTCGCTGGAGCCGGGGGAGAACGCGCTGGCCGCGGCGCCGGTGGCCGGCGGCGGGCAGGTGGTGGTCACCGAGCTGGGGCTGTGGCTGCCGGATGGGCGGCGCGTCGGCTGGCATCTGATCAGCAAGGCGACCTGGGCGGACGGGGCGCTGACCGTGGTCGAGGCGGAGGAGTTCGGCACCGCGGGGGCCGCGGTGCTGCTGGCCGACCGCCCGCCGATGCGGCTGGCCCTGCCACGGCCGGGGAAGGTGCCGTGGATGGTGCGGCAGCGGGTGGACTCGTCGATCCGGGCCCGGCACCGCCAGGAGCTTTCCGGGGGCGGGGTCTGGTTCGTGCAGCGGAAGGTCCCCGGCCGGGACGGTGTGCTGTTGCAGGCCCGGCCGGACCCGGGCGTCGACCCCGGGGTCGCGGCCGCGATCGCACGGGAGGCCGCCGAACGGCTGGCGCCGCCGGAGGGTTAGCAGTACGCTCGTACTGAGATTGCAGTACGAGCGTACTGTTTACTGGGAGGCGGCATGTGGGACCCGGCGAAATACCTCGACTACGCGGACCTGCGGGGACGCCCGTTCTTCGAACTGCTCGCCCGGATCGACGCACCCGCCCCGCGGCGGGTGGTCGACCTCGGGTGCGGTCCCGGCAACCTCACCATCAGGCTGGCCGAACGCTGGCCCGGCGCGATCATCGAGGCCGGTGACAGCTCCGCGGAAATGGTCGAGGCAGCGCGCGCTGCGAGCGTCGACGCGCGGCTACTCGACGTGCGCGACTGGGTGCCCGCCGAGGACACCGACGTCGTGATCACCAACGCCGTCCTGCAGTGGGTGCCCGGGCACCGTGAGCTGCTGCGGCGCTGGGCCGGACAACTGCCTTCGGGCGCCTGGCTCGCCTTCCAGGTCCCCGGCAACATGAGCGCGCCGTCACACGTCCTGGCGCGCGACCTGGCCGCCACCCCGAAGTGGGCCGCCGAACTGCGCGGTGTGACGCTGCGCGACGAGGACGCGGTCGACGACCCGCAGGGCTACGCCGAGTTGCTGGCCGACGCGGGATGTCTGGTGGACGCCTGGGAGACCACCTACCTGCAGGGTTTGCCGGGCCGGAACGCCGTGCTGGAATGGATCAGCGGCACCGCCCTGCGGCCCATCAAGGCAGCCTTGGACCCGGCCGCGTGGACCCGGTTCCGCGCGGACCTCGCACCGCTGCTCGACGAGGCCTACCCGCCCCGCCCCGACGGCACCACTTGGTTCCCGTTCCGCCGCATCTTCGCCGTCGCCCGCGTCTCCTGACGCCGGGCCTCAGGCGGTCGGCTCGCTCGCGTCCGCCGACCCCGTGGCTCAGGCCTCGCTCGCCGTCGGCTCGCTCACCCGGTGACCGTTGTAAGGATGAACGAAGGGCACGCGCTTGCCCACCTTCTCGCCCACCTTGGCCCGCACCACACCGGCGGCACCCTGCACAGCGGGGTGATCGATCACCTTGCGGTAGGTCCGCACGATCTGCTCATACCGCGCCCGGCCCGCCCGGGCCCCGAGCACGTACCCGACGACCGCGCCCAGCAGAAAGGTGTTCATCTCCGCGCCTCCTCACCCTGCTCGGCTTGGTTATCCATTGTCGCGCTGCCCGGGGGTGCCTGCAGGGCTCGATCGACCATGCGCTAAAGTTCCTAACCGTCAGCCGGAACGACCCGGCGGGACAACGTTCCCCTGTAGCTCAATTGGCAGAGCATTCGGCTGTTAACCGAAGGGTTGTTGGTTCGAGTCCAACCGGGGGAGCAGCAGGAAAGAGGCCCCCAAGATCATCGGGGGCCTTCTCTACATCCACGGTTGACATCATTCCGGTGACGCGAGCCGGTTCATCCGCTCGGCCATCTTCCGTTTGGCCTCATCGAGCACGTGCCCGTAGATGTTCGCCGTCGTACTGATCGAGGCATGCCCGAGTTGGTCCATGACCTCCCGGATGGTCGCGCCGTCC
>DASSAD010000330.1:0-3332 GCA_035685725.1 Amycolatopsis sp.
AACCTGCCGCTGCCGGACCTGCGGGAGAAGCTGGGCGACCGGCTCGCTTCCCGGCTGGTCGAAATGTGCGCGGTGGTTCCGATGGAAGGCACGGACCGGAGGAGGACCAATGGCTGACGGAAGCAAGATCGAGTGGACCGAGGTCACCTGGAACCCCACGACTGGCTGCGACCGCATATCGGCAGGATGCGACCACTGCTACGCGCTCACGATGGCGAAGCGACTCAAGGCGATGGGCTCGGCGAAGTACCAGAACGACGGCGACCCGCGCACGAGCGGACCGGGCTTCGGCGTAACGACTCACGATTACACGCTCACGGAGCCCCTGAACTGGCCGACCCCGAAGACCGTCTTCGTCAACAGCATGAGCGACTTGTTCCACGCCCGAGTACCGCTGGAGTTCGTTGCCCGCGTATGGGTGACGATGGCCCGCACCCCGCAGCACACATACCAGATCCTCACCAAGCGCCCGGAGCGCCTGGCCCGGCTGGTCGGCGGACCGCTGGACGGCGGACACCTGCTACTCGAGGCCGTCGGAGACGAACCGACCTACCTCGCGCTGTACGACGCGGAATGGCCGCTGCCGAACGTGTGGCTCGGGACATCGATCGAGTCGGACGAGCACACCGGCCGTGCCGACCACCTGCGCAAGACGGTCGCCGCGGTGCGGTTCATCTCCGCCGAACCGCTACTTGGGCCCCTGGCGTCGCTGGACCTGACCGGAATCGATTGGCTGATCATCGGCGGCGAGAGCGGTCGCGGTGCGCGGCCCATGGACCTCGGCTGGGCGCGGGACCTGATCGCGATGGCGCGGGACTCCGACACGGCGGTGTTCGTCAAGCAGTTGGGCGCGGTCTGGGCCGGCGGCGGGAAGGGCGGGGACTGGTCGCTTTGGCCCGAGGACCTTCGCGTGCGGGAGTATCCGCTGACCACTGGGTGGGTGAAGGCATGAGCCGCCTGATGTCGGTAGCGCTCACCGAGACCGCGGTCCGGGAGCGGCGGAAGACGGTTACCCGGCGGCTGGGCTGGCTGTTCCTCAAGCCCGGCGACCGGCTGACGCTGTGCCGCAAGGTGATGGGCCGGAAGCCGGGCGAGCCGCTGGTCCGCATTGCCGAGGTTGAGGTGGTCAGCGTCCGCCGCGAGCAACTGCGGCACATCGCTCCCGGCGAGACGGCACTCGAGGGCTTCCCGAACATGACCGGCGGCCAGTTCGTGGAGTTCTTCTGCGAACACATGAAGTGCGTCCCGTACACCGAGGTCACCCGCATCGAGTGGCGCTACCTCGACGAGGACGCGCAGCGCGGCAGCGAAGCTGCTAATGATCTTCCGGAGGCGTCATGACTACCCCAACCCCAGACGTACGACGGGCCACCGTCGACGCGCTGAACATGTTCGTCGACCGCAAGTACGCCGAGGCGTGGGCCGATCACCTCCTTTCGGTGCTCACCCCAGTAGTCCGGCAGCAGGAACGAGCGGCCATAGCTGAGGAACTACGCACGACGATCGCCGACCAGGCGAGCTGGCTCTGGTTCGACCTCGGCGAGTCAGCGCTGCTGCGGGTTGCGCGCTTCATCGAGGAGTCTCCCGCCGCTGTTGCCCGTTCCCACGTCCATCCCCGAACGGAGCAGCCATGATCGACACCGGTACGCAATACGCCGGCCTGAGCGATGTCGAACGGGCCGCCGCGATGGTCGACCCACATATGCCGACCTGCGACGCACCGACGATCGGCGAGTGCCGGTACTGCCGCACCCGGCTCGCGACGATCCGCGAACTGGTTTCCGCTGTCACCCCAGTAATCGAGCGGTATGCCCGTAGACAGGTCGCGGTGGAGATCGACCGGTATGCCAGGGACCGCCAATGCAACGGGGCGTCGGAGGCCGCGGTTCGCGCGTTGAAGGACGCCGTGGCTATCGCCCGTTCCGACGTACAGCACCTCACCAAGGAGGAGTCGTGAGCGGATCGGCGACGGTACTGCGCGCAGACGCCCGGGCGCTGCCGCTGCCGGACGCCTCCGTCGACCTCGTGGTCACCTCGCCGCCGTACTTCGCGCTGCGGTCCTACACCGACGGCGGGAAGCACTACGCCGGACAGATCGGCGCCGAGGCGACCCCGCAGGAGTACATCGCCAGCCTGATCGCCTGCACCGCGGAGTGGGTACGGGTGTTGAAGCCGGGCGGGTCGATCTGGGTCAACCTCGGCGACAAGTACAGCCAGCGGCCGGGTCAGTATCCATCGGGCAACGCTGATGGTGGGCTTACCGGCGGCATGCGCGCCGCGAAGCACATCGAGGCGCGCAAGACCGGCGCGTACACAGACATGCAGCCGAAGTCGCTCATTCTGCTCCCCGAGCGGTACCGGATCGCCTGCGTCGACCAGCTCGGCCTGATCGCCCGCGCCGTCGTCATCTGGTCGAAGCCGAACGGGCTGCCGGAGTCGGTGACGGACCGGGTACGCCGGTCGCACGAGGACTGGGTACACCTGACGGTGCGGCCCCGGTACTACTCGGCAGTCGACGAGATCCGCACGCCCGCAAGCGGCTACTCCCGGCCTAACGTCGCGGCCCGGGCCACGTCGCCGGGCGTCAAGCCGCGAGGCCTCGCAGACACGTGTAACCCGTTCGGCGCGCTGCCCGGCTCCGTCTGGGAGATTCCCACCGAACCGCTGACCGTCCCCGACCACCTCGGCGTAGACCACTTCGCCGCGTTCCCAACCGAGTGGCCACGCCGGATCATCCTCGGCTGGTCCCCGTCGGGGATCTGCGTGGAGTGCGACGAGGGCCGGCGACCGGTCGCCGCCACGACGCTCACGGCCGACCGCGGCGGACGCAAGACCCAGCGAGGCGTCTCAGCGATTGGTGGGGGCGCGGCGGGACAGACGCTCGGCCGTGAACGCTTCGTGACGCTGACCGGCGAGTCCTGCGCCTGCCCCGACACCACCGCACCCACCTGCCCCGCCATCGTCCTCGACCCCTTCGGCGGCACCGGCACCGTTGCCCTCGTCGCCAAGGCCCTGGGTCGCCACGGCATCAGCGTGGACCGGTCCGCCGACTACTGCCGCCTCGCGCAGTGGCGCACCACCGACCCCGCGCAGCTCGCGAAAGCGATGCGGGTGGAGAAGCCACCGGTGCAGATGGACGGGCAGCTCGACCTGCTGAACTTGGACGGTGTCGCGTGATCCCCATCAACCTGGCCGCCGCGCACCTCACCGTAGAGGAGAACAACCATGGCCGCTGACAAGATCGTCGGTAGCGCCTACATCCTCGGCACCGAGATGGCGAAGGACTACGACCCGCCGTCGATGTCGCTGAACCCACCCGCTCCTGAGTCTTC
>DASSAD010000331.1:0-2571 GCA_035685725.1 Amycolatopsis sp.
CAGCTGCTGCTGGAAGGCACCCCGGACCCGCACGAGGTGCTGCGTGTGATGGGTCCGCGCGAGGCGCAGATGCACCTGGTGGACGAGGTCCAGAAGGTGTACCGGGCGCAGGGTGTGTCGATCCACGACAAGCACATCGAGGTGATCGTCCGGCAGATGCTGCGCCGGGTCACGATCATCGACTCCGGTTCGACCGACTTCCTGCCCGGTGAGCTGCCCGAGCGCACCAAGTTCGAGTCGACGAACCGGGGCGTGGTGGCCGAGGGCGGCGAGCCGGCCTCGGGTCGTCCGGTCCTGATGGGGATCACGAAGGCGTCGCTGACCACGGACTCGTGGCTGTCGGCGGCCTCGTTCCAGGAGACCACGCGCGTGCTGACCGATGCGGCGATCAACGGCCGCAGCGACAAGCTCGTGGGCCTGAAGGAGAACGTGATCATCGGGAAGCTGATCCCGGCCGGCACCGGGATCAACCGGTACCGCAACATCCAGGTGCAGCCGACCGAGGAGGCGCGGGTGGCGGCCTACGCCATCCCGTCCTACGACGACGGCTACTACACCCCGGATGTGTTCGGCACCGGCACCGGTGCCGCGGTTCCGCTGGACGACTACGACTTCGGTCGCGACTTCCGCTGATCCGCTGAGCCCGCGAAGGCCCCGGACGCCACCCGCGTCCGGGGCCTTCGCCTTTGTCCGCCCGTTTTTCCCCTCCCCAGGGTCCGCGCTGGGACCTGGTGGGTCGTGTGGCCGCGGAGCGCCTGAGTAGTGGCTTTTCTCACGGTTCACCGGCCCGGGCGCTCGGCCGGCCCAGTGAATCTCTGGTCGAATGACCGGTCTTCGCGAGATTTGGATACGCAGAGTCACCGTCTTGCTCGGCGGTACAGCACTCGCTCGTGGTCGTTCCCACGGGATCGGTCGGGGATCGCCGGGCGATCCCGCGGTGGTCGAGACGGCTGCTGGTGATCCTCGCTCGCGCGTCGTGGTCGGTGGTGTCTCCGCATCCCGCGCCCGGGTGAGATACCGGCGGCGTGGTCTTCCGTCCGGAGGCTGCGCACGGTGGCTCGCCGGCACGAAGGTCGGAAATGAACAAGGAAACCCGGGTTGACCGGGTTGGGTGCCTTGTGGGCCGTCGTCTGGCGCGAGCGTTCCGCGGGCCGACGTCCGTTGTTCGGTTCCTGTTGTCCTGGAAGGCCGTTGTCGCGCACGATGGCGTCGTCGGGAGATCGGGTCTGTCCGAAGTGGATCGTCGAGCGGTGGGACGGCCATGGCGACGCGTGGCCGAGCGCCGGCGCGTCGGAGCGGATTCCGACGCCTCCTCGACAACCGAATTCGGCGACGCGTTTCGCCGGTGCGGAATATGTGCCGACGACATTTCGTTGAACCTTGCGTGGTCAAGCCGAATCGATATTGGCTGATCGAAATCCGGCGTCCTGCGGAAGGGCCTTCGCCGTCGGTGGAGCCTTCGGCGAGCCGACTCGCGATCGGTGCTGCCGGCAGGAGCCTGCCGGTCCGCCGCGCCGGAGTTCCGGCGACGGTCCGCGGAGGCGGCGGGGTGCCGGTGTTCGACCGGGCTCACCCTTCGTGTTCGACGGGGAGGGGGCCAGGTACGGAAAGCGAGGGGGAAGAGCGTCGGCTAGCGTGTCCCCCGAAGGAGTTCACACTGGGCAAGCCGAGGAGGGCGTTGTGAACCCGGAAGAGAACGTAGAACCAGACGAGGCGCCCGCCACCGGCCGACATGCGGCACCCGAGGGTGCCCCGAGGCATCCGGCGATCGACCTTTCCCGGGATCCGAATCCCGGCATTCCGAATCACGCGAAGCCGGACGACGACTAGGCCCGGTTCTTCCGCGGGGCCGGACCTCCGCGCGTATTCCCCCGGCTGGGGGACGACTGGTTCACGATGCGCAACCCCACTGACACCGCGCGCCTGAAGTCCGCGGCACTCGCCCGCTGGGTCGCTCCGTGCGGAACGTGAATCTTCGACGCGCGATCACGGCCGGGCTCGTTCGAAAGCGCGGCCCTGTTCGCGAGCGGTGATTTCGCGGGTGCAGGGGGTGACTCGCGAGTACGGCGACCAGCGGGTGAAAAGTCGCCGAACACTGGCCGTGTGCCACGTGTTCCGGGCATTCCGGGCGAATCGCGCCCACCGCGCGTCGATGATCACCGGTTCGTGGCCGGCGATCGGGTAAACTCGACCACCAGGCCGTCCGCTGCCGACCTGGTAGCGACCCCGATGTGGTCGCTCCGGGAGTGGGCGGGTATCTTTGACGACTGTGCCCGGCACGCGCTGGGCCACTCTGCGCGCCATTCGGCTCGACAGGGTGCGGGACGCACTCCGCCGGCCGCTTCGGCGAGGCGGAGTTCCGCGGAAAACCCGAGGGAACGTTATCGGCCGTGAGGCCCAGACGCGGGCCGACACGCCCGACCTCGGGGGCCGGGGAGAGCAGACAGAACACAAGCTAGACGCGACAGAAAGCTGGTCCATTGCCCACGATCCAGCAGCTGGTCCGCAAGGGCCGCCAGGACAAGGCTGCCAAGCAGAAGACCGCGGCGCTCAAGGGGAGCCCGCAGCGGC
>DASSAD010000332.1:0-8370 GCA_035685725.1 Amycolatopsis sp.
GGCCGGTTCCGTGGTGGAGGGCACCACGGTCTGCGACCACGATCCGGCGGCGGTCCGCCAGCAGCGTTCGGTCGGCCTCGCCGTCGCGCCCGTGCTGCACGACGGGATCAAGATCAACCTCATCGACACGCCCGGATACGCCGACTTCGTCGGCGAACTGCGCGCCGGGCTGCGCGCCGCTGACTCCGCGTTGTTCGTGGTGTCCGCCTTCGAGGGCGTGGACGCCGCGACGGTCGCGCTGTGGGAGGAGTGTGCCTCCGTCGGCATGCCCAGGGCCGTGGTCATCTCCCGGCTCGATCACCACCGCGCCGACGTGATGGCCGAGATCGCCGCCTGCCAGGACGCCTTCGGCGCCGGGGTGCTGCCGCTGTACCTGCCCGCCGCCGGTGACCGGCCCGGCCTGATCGGCCTGATCACGCAACGGCTTTTCGACTACTCGAACGGCTATCCGCCCAGCGTCGGCGCGCCCGCTCCCGCCGATCTCGACCGCCTGGAACAGGCGCGCAATGAGCTGATCGAGGGCATCATCGGCGAGAGCGAGGACGAGTCGCTGATGGACCGCTACCTCGGCGGCGAGGAGATTCCGGACGCCACTCTGATCTCCGACCTGGAGACCGCGGTCGTGCGCGGCACCTTCCACCCGGTCATCCCGGTCTCCGCGACCACCGGGTTGGGCCTGGCCGAACTGCTCGAAGGCATCGTGCGCGCCTTTCCCTCCCCGCTGGAGCATCCGCTGCCGCCGATCAGCTCGCTGGACGGCAGCCAGCGCATCGAGTTGCGGGCCGATCCGGGCGGGCCGCTGGCGGGCGAGGTCGTGCGCACGGCCGTCGACTCCTACGTCGGCCGGGTCTCGCTGGTGCGGGTGTTCTCGGGGACGATCAAACCCGAGCGCCCGGTGCACGTCTCCGGCCACGGGCTGGCCGAACGCGGGCACGAGGACCATGACGCCGACGAACGGGTCGCGCACCTGTACTCGCCGCTCGGGGCGAACCTGCGGGAGGTGCCGTACTGCGTCGCCGGGGACCTGTGCGCGCTGACCAAGATCGGCTCGGCGGAAACCGGGGACACCGTGTCCTCGCCGGAACATCCGCTGCTGATGAAGCCGTGGACCATGCCCGAGCCGCTGCTGCCGGTCGCGATCGTGGCCCACAACCGCAGCGACGAGGACGCCTTGGCGCGCAACCTGTCGCGACTCGTCGCCGGGGACCCCACGCTCCGGCTCGAACGCAACGCCGAAACCGGTCAGCTCGTGTTGTGGTGCATGGGCGAGGCGCACGCCGACGTCGTGCTCTCCCGGCTTCGCGCGGGCGGCGCGGAGGTGGACACCGAGCCGATCAGGATCAGCCTCCGCGAGACCTTCGCCGCGCCGGCCAGGGGACGCGGGCGCCATGTCAAGCAGTCCGGCGGGCACGGGCAGTACGCCGTCTGCGAAATCGAGGTCGAGCCGCTGGAACGCGGCGCGGGTTTCGAGTTCGTCGACCGGATCGTCGGCGGCGCGGTCCCGCACCAGTTCATTCCCAGCGTGGAAAAGGGCGTCCGGGCACAGCTCAAACGCGGGCTCACGGCCGGGCACCTGGTCGTCGACATCCGGGTGACGCTGGTGGACGGCAAGGCGCACAGCGTCGACTCCTCGGACGCGGCGTTCCAGACCTCCGGCGCGCTCGCGCTCAAGGACGCCGCGGCCAACAGCCGGATCGTGCTGCTGGAGCCGCTGGACGAGGTGACCGTGCGGTTGCCGGACGAGCATCTGGGCACCGTGCTCGGCGACCTGTCCTCGCGGCGCGGACGGGTGCTGGGCACCGAGTCCGCCGGGGGCGGACGCACGGTGATCCGGGCCGAGGTGCCGGCGACCGAGCTCATCCGGTACTCCACGGACCTGCGTTCGCTCACCTCCGGCACGGCGACGTTCAGCCGGCGGCATGCCCGCTACGACCCGCTCCCGCAGGCCCTGGCGGGCCGGTGAGTGGCAGACTCGGATCATGACTTCGGTATCCGAGAACGATTCCGCCTGCGCGGTCGCGCACGGCGAAGGCGACCTGACGCGCGCGGAGCGGACACTGCTGGCCGTGTTCGCCTCTCCGGTCGCCGGTTTCCTGCTCCGCTACGGCGCCGATCTGGGCTACCGCCCGATCCTGTTCGATCCCGACCGGGCCCGCGCCGAGTCCGTGTCCGAACCGGGCATCGAGGTGGTCGGCGCGCTGCCGGAGCTGGACGAGACGGCCGATGTCGTGGTCACCGACCACCACCGGCCCGAACTCGGCACGGCGCTGCGGGACGTGCTCGCCCGGCCGGTGCGGTGGGTCGGACTGATGGGCAACCCGCGGCACCCCGGTCCGCACATCGAGGCGCTCAAGCAGCTCGACGTCGCGCCCGAGGACATCGAGCGCGTGCATCGGCCGATCGGCTTGAACATCGGGTCCCGCACACCGCCGGAGATCGCCATCGCGACGCTCGCGGGCTTGCTGGCCGACCGCAACGCCCGTCCCGGCGGCTTCGGATTCTGAGGCGGTGCCGGCCGCCCGCGCTCAGGTGGCCGGGTCCGGTTCGGCGATCTCGAAGTACTCGGGCGTCGGCGCGGTACCGGCCAGCTTGAAGTAACGCACCTTGCGTCGGCGCCGCAGCGTGAGCGTGTCACGGACGGCGTCGTTGTGCACCCGCCGCGCGATCACCACGCGCTGTTCGGCGTCGGCCAGTTCATCGGCCAGCCGGGGCGGCAGCTCCGCGCGGCCGATCTGGCCGAGCAGTTTGGTCAGCTCGTTCTCGGTCGCTTCCCGGTCGGCCCTCGGCGCGGTCTCCGCCGCGTCCGCCGCGTGGCGCAGGCAGGACGCCGGGTCGCCGGTGAGCGTTCCGGCGGCCACCGCGCGCGCCACCACCGCGCGCCGGGCGAGCGCCGCGTCCAGCGCGGCCCAGCCGGCGTCCAGCCGGACGTGGAGCCGGTCCAGCCGGTTGGCGGTGGCCAGCAGGAACAACCCGCCGAGCACGACGACGGCGGCCAAGACCGCGACGATCAGGACGAACCAGCTCATCGGGCACCCGCCGCCCGCGGCGCGGCTGGGATCCATTGTGCGGCAAGTGTTTCCGTGGGCTCGGCGAGTCGCGTGAGTCGTGCCGGCATGTCACTCCACCATCGCTTCGACGACTCGCCGGGGGTCGGCCGCCACGGCGGTCTCGTACACCCGTAGGACCTGCGTGACCACCACGGACCAGTCGAAGATCGCCACCCGCTCCCCCGCCGCGGCCGCCAGCGAAGCGCGTCGCGCCGGGTCTGCCAGCACCTCGCGCAGCCCGCCCGCGAGCGCGACCGCGTCGCCGGGCGGGGTGAGCAGGCCGGCCCGCCCGTCGCCCAGGACCCGGCGGAACGAGTCGAGGGAGCTGGCCGCGACCGCGGTCCCGGCGGCCATCGCCTCGGTGAGGATCATGCCGAAGCTCTCGCCCCCGATGTTCGGCGCGCAGTAGACGTCGACGCTGCGCAGCATGCGGGCCTTGGTCTCGTCGTCGGCCTGGCCGAGCAGGTCGAGGTGCGGCGCCAGCGCGGGCCCGGCCATCCGGTGCAGCGCCTGCGGATCGCCCCGGCCGACCACGACCAGCCGCAGCCCGGGAAACTCGGGCAGCAGCAGCCGGGCCGCCTCCAGCAGGACGCCCATTCCCTTGCGGGGCTCGGTGAACCGGCCGACGAAACCGATCGTGCCGCCCGCGCGCGGGTAGCCCGCCAGCGGGACCGCCCGCGCGAAGAACCCGACATCGACGCCGTTCGGGATCTCGACCGCGTCGCCACCGGCGTGCTCGACCTGCACGCGCCGGGCGAGCGCGGACACCGCGATCCGCGCGGTGATCTTCTCCTGAAGCGGGCGCAGCACGGGCTGGAAGGCCGACAACGTCCGAGACCGCGGGGTCGAGGTGTGGAAGGTGGCCACGATCGGGCCGTCGGCGACCTTCAGCGCGAGCAGCGACAGGCTCGGCGCGACCGGCTCATGCAGGTGCAGGACGTCGAAGTTGCCTTCCCGGAGCCATTTGCGCACCCGCGCGTAGGAGACCGGGCCGAACTGGAGCCGGGCGACCGAGCCGTTGTACGGGATGCCCAGCGCCTTTCCCGCCGGCTGCACGAAGTCGGGCAGGTCGGCTTCCTCGTCGCCCGGCGCGAGCACCGACACCCCGTGTCCCCGCGCCAGCAACGCCCTGGCCAGCTCCACCACGTGGCCCTGGACACCGCCCGGGACGTCGAACGAGTAAGGGCAGACGATCCCGATCTTCAGGCCGGTCCGCGCTCGCCCGGCGAGCCCGCCGGCCTCGGCGGACTCCGGGATCCCGGTGGCTCCAGTGTTTCCGGTGGTCTCGCCGATCGTGGTGGTCGCGGTGTCGCGCGTGCGGTCCCGCGCCGGTCCGGTCATCCGGCCGCCGCCTCCTCCGGGCGGACGCCACCGGTGTCACCGAGGTCGGCGGTCCACAGTTTCTGCATCATGTGCCAGTCCGTCGGGTGCGCGGCGATGTCCCCGGCGAAGATGTCGGCCAGTGCCTGGATCGCGGCGGGCACCTCCGCGCGCGCGGTGACCCGGATCCGCGGATGGATCCGCACTCCCCAACCCTGCTCGGTGAACCACATGCCGACCGGCAACAGCGCGGCCCCGGTGGTGGCGGCCAGCCGCGCCGCCCCCGCCGGCAGCTTCGTGTCCTGGCCGAAGAAGGTCACCGGAACCCCCGTGCCGGTGAGGTCGCGATCGCCGACGAGACAGAGCACCTTGTTGGCCCGCAACCGTTGCAGCAACAGGCGGAACGAGCCGGTGCCGCCGGTGGCGGGCACGATCTCGTAGCCGAGCGACTCGCGGAAGGCCACGAACCGCTGATACACCGAATCGGGTTTGAGGCGCTCGACGACCGTGGTGAACGAACCGGCGTAGTGGACCATCCACAGTCCCGCCGCGTCCCAGTTCCCCGAGTGCGGCAGCACCAGCACGGCGCCGTTGCCCTCGGCCAGCGCGGCGTCGAGGTATTCGACGCCGCTGATCTGCTCGTCGACGCTGCGCTGGATCGCGCCGTGATCCATCACGGGCAGCCGGAACAGCTCGTGCCAGTAGCGGGCGTAGGACCGCAGCGACCGCCGGGTCAGCTCGTC
This sequence comes from Amycolatopsis sp., assembly GCA_035685725.1. GTDB lineage: Bacteria > Actinomycetota > Actinomycetes > Mycobacteriales > Pseudonocardiaceae > Amycolatopsis_E. The sequence goes on from DASSAD010000332.1 coordinate 5,111, forward strand.
GAGCTCGGTGTCGTCCGCCTGGGGGACGACCCGGGCCAGGTTGCGGCGCAGCTGCCGGACCCCGGGCCCGGCCCGCCGCGCGGCGAAATCCGCGCCCAGCGCGAAGGTCGCGCCGGCCAGGTCCGCGGGCAGCCGGTGGACCAGCCGCCAACCCGCCGCGTAGGCGAGTTCGCTCGCGCGCTGGCCGACACCGCTCACGAACGCGCCTCCCGCGCCGAAACGGCGACCGCGAACATGCGCTGCCCCAAGGTGATCGCGGACAGCACGGCCAGCAGCCACAGCGTGCCCTCGACCAGGTAAGGCAGCCCGAATCCCTGGAGCCCGGTGCCGACCAGCGCGATGATCAGCCGCTCGGCCCGCTCGATGAGCCCGCCGTCGGCGGTCAGGCCGGAGGCTTCGGCGCGCGCCTTGACGTAGGAGATGACCTGCCCCAGCACCAGGCAGATCAGGGCGGCCGCGGCGGCTCGCAGGTCGTGCGCGACCACGAAGCACCACCAGGCGATCGCGCCGAAGAGCGCGCCGTCGACCAGGCGGTCGCAGGTCGCGTCCAGCGCCGCGCCGAACGGGGTGCCGTAGCCGCGGGCCCGCGCCATGGCCCCGTCGAGGAGGTCGAGCATGGCGAACCCCCACACCGTGAAGGTCCCGGCGAGCAACATGTTCGCCGGGAAGAACACCAGCGCGCAGACGATGGCGCCGGTCGTGCCGATCACGGTCATCACGTTGGGGGTCAGCCCCGCTCGGACCAGCGCGTGCCCGAGCGGATCGAGAACGCGGGACACGGAGGCTCGCGCGAAGATGTTCAACATCGGATCTGCTCGGAACTGTCGGGCATGAGAATGAAGTCACCTAGCTGCGTGTAGGGGTTGCCGAGCGCAGCCTATCCACCCCCGCTCGCGCCCGTTCGCGGCGGCGCGCGGAAGAGCCGGGGAAGGCGTGCCATCAGGACGCCGGTCCCGGGTCGCGGTCACGCCGGCGGTCACCGGTCCGGCGCCGGCTCCTCGTGCTCCGCCTCGGCGAGCGCGGCGGTGCAGCACGGCGTCAGCCGGTTCACGATGGCGGCGCTGATCTCGCCCAACGCGCGCACCTGCTCCGGGCTCAACGCCTCGAACAGGGCTTCCCGCACCGCCACGACATGGCCCGGCGCCGCCGCTTCGAGCGCCGCCAGGCCCTCGTCGGTCAGGGACGCGAGCGCACCGCGGCGGTCGGTCGCGCAGGTGTCGCGGCGCACCCAGCCGTTCTCCTCCAACCGGGCCACCGCGTGAGACAGGCGACTCCGTGAGGAACGGCACTTTTCGGCCAGCTCGCTCATGCGCATCGTCTTCTCCGGCGCCTCGGACAGCGCGGCGAGCGTCTCGTAGTACGCGTGGGGCATGCCGGCGTCGCGCTGTAACTGGGCTTCGACATGCCCGCGGAGCAGGTCGACGGCACCGATGAACCCGCGCCATACGCGTTGTTCGTCGTCTGTCAGCCATCGCACCTGGGACACGAATCCATCCTACCTCTGGTTGAGCACTCAATCAGGTCGCGCTAGAGTTTGATTGAAGGCTCAATTAGAGTACCGACCGGCACCGTGACCGGGATCTTTCCGGACACCGTGCCGGACGAACCGGCCCCGTGTACGACCCACCGCACGACCCCACTGCACGACGCACGCCCGACAGACAGCCGAAGGAGTTATCCATGAGCGCGCCCACGACCGAGATCCCCGGTTACCTCGCCGGTACCTGGGTGAACGACGCGGCCCACTCGACCCTCACCTTCACCGTGCGCCACCTCGGCGTTTCCAAGGTGCGCGGGCGGTTCGACCAGCTGGAGGCCACCATCGTGACCGCCGAGAACGTCCTGGACTCCTCGGTGACCGCGACCATCCAGGCCGGCAGCGTCGACACCAACAACGAGCAGCGCGACGCGCACGTCCGCACCCCCGACCTGCTGGACACCGAGAACTACCCGACCATCACGTTCACCTCGACCGGCCTCCGCTTCGAGGACGGCGAGTACCTCATCGACGGCGAGCTGACGCTGCACGGGGTCACCAACCCGGTGACCCTGACGGCCGAGCTCGGCGGCTTCGGTGACGGCATGACCGAGGGCAGCAAGGTGCTCGGCGTGTCGGCGGTCACCGAGATCGCCCGCACCGACTTCGGCGTCGGCAAGGGTATCCCCGGCGCGGTGGTCAGCGACAAGATCAAGATCGAGCTGGACATCGAGGCCGGCCTGCAGAACTGAGCGTGACCGCACGAAGTGTCGTGGGGAAGGCACCGGCACGCCCGGGTGCCTCCCCCACGACCCGCGTGCCTCGTCCTCGGCCGCGGCCGAGGTCACCGCTGTGGCCAGGCCCCGGCGAGCAGGTCGCGGGTTTCCCCGAGTAGCTGCGGAAGCACCTTGGTGTGCCCGATGACCGGCATGAAGTTCGCGTCCCCGCCCCAGCGCGGCACGACGTGCTGGTGCAGATGCGCGGCGATACCCGCGCCGGCCACCACACCCTGGTTCATGCCGATGTTGAACCCGTGGGCGCCCGACACCGACCGCACCACCGTCATGGCACGCTGGGTGAACTCCGCGAGTTCCCGCGTCTCCTCGGGGGCCAGCTCCGTGTAGTCGGCGATATGCCGGTAGGGCAACACCATCAGATGCCCCGGGTTGTACGGGTAAAGGTTCAACACCGCGTACACCAGCTCACCGCGGGCCAGGATCAGCGCCTCGGCGTCGTCCATCCCGATCACGCGGCAGAACGGGCAGCCCGCCGGCTCGTCGCCCTCGGGAGCGCCGGACTGCTGGATGTAGGCGAGCCGGTGCGGCGTCCAGAGCCGTTGCAGCGCGTCCGGGACCCCGACGCCGTCCTGGGGAACGGTCTCCGGGCTCACGCCAGGACCGCCGAGAGCGCCGCCGCGGTCGGCGAACCGTTTTCCCTCCGCTCGATCCATCCCGCGATCGCCTCCACCGCGTCCACCACCGGAACCCCGTTGATCTGGCCGCCGTCCCGGAACCGGAACGAGACCGCGCCGGCCTCGACGTCGCGCGGGCCCGCCAGCAGCATGAACGGGACCTTCTGGGTGGTGTGGGTGCGGATCTTCTTCTGCATCCGGTCGTCACTGGTGTCGATCTCGACGCGGATCCCCTTGGTGCGCAACGCCTTCTCCACGCCGCGCAGGTGCTCCACGTGCTCGTCGGCGATCGGGATGCCGACCACCTGGACCGGGGAGAGCCACGCCGGGAACGCGCCCGCGTAGTGCTCGGTGAGCACGCCGAAGAACCGC
>DASSAD010000333.1:0-19989 GCA_035685725.1 Amycolatopsis sp.
TTGTGGTTCGAAGACATCGGGTGGTTCGAAGACATCGGGGAGGAAGTGCGATGAACCAGGCCCGAGTGCGGTCCGACACATGCCGGACCGCACCGCCTGCACGCACAAACCGGGCTCAGCGTGCAACAAACTCATAACGGACAAATGGGCCATCCTGGTGACGCTTTGGCGGCGAACGGAGCAAAGCCGGTAAAAGGGAACAATGGCGCAGGGCGTGGACGTCTACACCAGGTACCAGACCGTGCACGACTGGCACGCGGTCCGCCAGGCGGGCTACGAATACTGCTACGTCAAGGTTTCCGACGGAAACGAGGACCGGGCCGACGACGGATACGGCCCGGCCGGTCGGGCCGCGGGCCTGGCCATGGGCGCCTACCACTACGCCCAGTTCGGCGACCCGGTGGCGCAGGCGAACCGGCTGATCCGGCGCGCCGGGCAGGCCGGGCTGGTCGATCTGGCACCGGCACTGGACCTGGAAGACCCGTTCACCGCGGACCAGCGCGCCGTCGACTTCGCCGTCGCGTTTCTGCGACGCGTCAAAGAACTGGGACATCGCCCCTGCCTCTACGGCAACAACACCATCCTGCGGAAGGTGCTGGAGCCCGCCCGTGCGGCGGTGCCGGAGACGGTGATCTGGGCGGCCCGCTACGGCGCCGATCCGACCGTGCCCTACGACGTCTGGCAATGGTCCAGTTCGGGCTCGGTCCCGGGGATCACGGGCGCGGTGGATCTCAACCGGGGACCTGTCCCCCGGAACGATCCCGGGGCCGCCCGCACCGGCGGTTCGATCGAAACTCTTTACACGGAGGACGCCATGGCACGAGTCCCGAAAGGCGGCCGCGACGGCGGTATCGGCCACGCGGTCAACTACCAGCTCGCGGTCAGCATGCTGCGCGAGCACGACGTGATCATCGCGCCGGGCGACGCCGCGGTCGTGCTGTACGCGTCGTATCACTGGGCCTGGAACTCCGGCACCGGTGGAAACCCGGTGCCGGATCCGACCAAGCCGGTCGTCGTCCCGATACAGGGTTCCTACAGCTACGCCGTGCCGAAGGGCACCGGCAAGGTGGACCTGGTCTACTGGGCCGACGACGACTTCTCGGTCTTCGTCGCGCCGCGGTGACGCGGGCGCGGTGTCCACATCGGACACAGCGGTACCGCCGCCACCGTCACCATCCCGTCACCACGTGGCCCTCACGCGGCCGTGACCACCAGAACAGCCGCGCGCCCGGCGTCGGTGAGTTCCGCCGGGACGCGGTCGCCGGAGCGCGCCGGGCGGAGATAACCGCCGTGCGCCAAGGCATGTGCGGTCACCTGGTCACAGCAGGCGACCCCGTCGATGAACAGGTCCGGCTCGCAGCTGTGGGACATCTGCACCCGGCCCGCGGCGACCGCCCGCAGGATCGCCATCGCTCTGTGGGAAAGCTGTTCGTTCGCACCAACCACCGTGATCATCCCCTGGGGAGAGCCGTGGAGCCCTACACTCTGTTAGTCGCGTCGTGCTCCGTTTGCGTTAACTACCAAGAAAGAGTCGCTCTTTCACCGGGAGATACCGGTGGCATCGCGCTGATCTGACTTACTCTGGGGACGCACGACCCCCCGGCCGGGTTGCGGCAACGCCGTACCCAACACCCGCGCCCACTGGCGGGCGATCCGGCGCCGCCGCCGGGTGTCGTCGGCCAGCAGGTTCGCCAGCCCCAGTCCCCGCGCCAGGTCAAGAGTGGACTGGACCAATTCACGCACACCGGGGTCCGACTCGTCCACGCCGAGTAGTTCGAGCGCCACCCGGTGCGCTTCCCGGCCCACCTGGGCCTGCAGGGGAACCAGGGTTTCCCGCAGGGCTTCGTCGGAGGAAGCCACCACCCACAGCTGCAGCGCCACCCGGAACATCGGACCGGTGTAGAGGTCGAGCAGCATTTCCACCACGGCCTGGGTCCGGGACTCGCCGACGGGCAACCCGTCGGCGTGCCCCCGCAGCTCGGTGACCTGGATCTCGCCGAGGTATTCGACCGCGGCGGTCACCAGATCCTCCCGGGTCCGGAAGTGGTGCTGGGCGGCGCCGCGCGAAACACCCGCCCGCTGCGCGACCTCCGCGACCGTCGTGCTGTTCCAGCCCAGCTCACCGAGGCAGGCGACGGCCGCCTCGACCAGCCGCCGCCGCGTCGTGCGGCTGCGCTCCTGCCTCGGTTCGGGTTTCGGCGGTCTCGGCCGCGCACCGGTCATGGGTACCCCGCTCAATAGGACTTCGGCAGGCCCAGGCTGTGCTGGGCGACGAAGTTCAACACCATCTCGCGGCTCACCGGCGCGACCCGGAGGGACCGCACGGCGGCCACCAGCGAACCGAGCCCGTACTCCGTGGCCAGCCCGTTGCCGCCGTGCACCTGCACCGCCTGGTCCACCGCCCTGATCGCGACCTCCGCCGCGGCGTACTTGGCCAGGTTGGCCGCCTCGCCGGCGCCGGCGTCGTCACCATCGTCGTAGAGCGCGGCCGCCTTCTGGGTCATCAGCTTGGCCAGCTCCAGCTCGATCTTGATCTGGGCCAGCGGATGCGCGAGGCCCTGGTGGCTGCCGATGGGCACCCCCCACACGCTGCGCTCCTTGGCGTAGGCCACGGCCTTGTCCAGCGCGTACCGGGCGATGCCGAGCGCGTACGAAGCGCCCATGATGCGTTCCGGGTTGAGGCCGGCGAACAGCTGCGCGATCGCCGCGTCCTCGGAGCCGACCAGTGCGTCCGCGGGCAGCCGCACGTCGTCGAGGAAGAGACCGAACTGCCGGTCCGCCGTGATCAGGTCCATCTCGATCGGCCGGTACTCGAAGCCGGGCGCGTCGGTGGGCACGATGAACAGCGCCGGCTTGAGCTTGCCGGTCCTGGCGTCCTCGGTGCGCCCGACCACCAGCACCGCGTCGGCCTCGTCGACACCGGAGGTGAACACCTTCCGCCCGGAGAGGATCCAGTCGGCACCGTCACGGCGGGCGGTCGTGGTCAGGCGGTGCGAGTTCGATCCCGCGTCGGGCTCGGTGATGGCGAAGGACATCTTGACCTCGCCGGTGGCGAACCGGGGCAGCCACTGCCGCTGCTGCTCGGCGGTGCCGAACCGCGCGATCACGGTCGCGCAGATCGCCGGGGAGACCACCATGAACAGCAGCGGTGTGCCGGCCGCGCAGAACTCCTCGCACGCCGCGGCGAGGTCGCCGATCCCGGCGCCACCGCCGCCGTACTCCTCGGGCACGGAGACACCGAGATAGCCCAGCCGGCCCGCCTCGTTCCACAGTTCCGTGGTGTGTCCGCCGCTGCGGGCGAGCTTCGAGTAGTACTCGTGGCCGTACTTGCGCGCCAGATCCCCGACCGCGGCACGCAGCGCCGTGCGCTCTTCGGATTCGGTGAAGTTCACAGAATTTCCTCCCTGCCGGCGACCATTTCGCGGTCGCCGCTCCACGGCGCCCTCACCGGGCGCCCTCCTTGCTGTCTTCGCGGTCACGGTGGCCGCTGTCTTCGGTGTGCTCTTCGGTGTCGTCGGCGAGCACGACGGCCAGCACGGTCCCGACGTCGACCTGCTGGCCGACGGCGACCGGCAGCCGGCCGACCACCCCGGCGACGGGCGCGGAAATCCGGTGCTCCATCTTCATCGCTTCCAGCCAGAGCACCGGCTCCCCCGCCCTGACCCGGTCGCCGGCCGCCACCGCGATCCGCAGCACGGTGCCCGGCATCGGCGCCACCAGTGAACCCGCGGCCGCCACCGCGCCGGGTTCGGTGAACCGGGGCACGGGCGTGAGCGCGACCGGCCCGACACAGACCAGACCGGGATAGCGGCCCACCTCGAAGGCACGCCGCACACCGGCGATCTCCAGCACGACCCGGTCCGGCGTCGCGTCGACCACCCGGACGCCGTCCTCGTCGACCGTCATGCCGGACCGCCCGTACCGGTAGGCCACCTCGTACTCGGTTTCGCCCACCACGTACCGCTTGCGCTGCGGCGCCGACGGCACGTTGCGCCACCCGCCCGGGCCACCCGGACCACTCAGGCCGCCCAGGCCAGCCGGGCTACCCGGGCTACCGGCCCGGTTGGCCGCCGCCTGGGCGAGCGCGGCGGCGACGGCGGCGATCCGCTCGTCGCCGAGCGGCTTCGCGAGGGTCGCCAGCCCGTGCCGGTCGAAGAAGGCGGTGTCGATGTCCCCGGCCAGGAAATCCGGCTGCCGCAGCACGTTCACCAGCAGGTCCCGGTTGGTGCGCACGCCGTGGATGGTCGCCGAGGCCAGTGCGGCCGCGAGCTTGCGTGCCGCGGCCGGCCGGTCCGGCGCCCACGCGATGACCTTGGCCAGCAACGGGTCGTAGTGCGTGCCGATCACCGAGCCATCGGTGACTCCGGCGTCGACCCGCACGTCACCGGGTACGGCGAAGCGGTGCAGGATCCCCGTCTGCGGCTGCCACCCCGCGGCGGGATCCTCCGCGTAGAGGCGGACCTCGATCGCGTGCCCTGCTGTCGCGGGTGGTTCGGGCGGCAACGGATGCCCCTCGGCGATGCGGAGCTGGAGCGCCACCAGGTCCAGTCCGGTCACCAGCTCCGTGACGGGGTGCTCGACCTGAAGCCGGGTGTTCATCTCCAGGAAGTAGAACCGGGTCTCGCCCTCCTCGGTCACGGCGAGGAACTCGACGGTGCCGGCGCCGACGTAGTCGATCGCCCTGGCCGCCGTCCGCGCGGCGTCGAACAGCTCGGCGCGCAGGCTCTCGTCGACCATCGGCGAAGGCGCCTCCTCGATCACCTTCTGGTGCCGCCGCTGGATCGAGCATTCCCGTTCCCCGAGCGCCCACACGGTGCCGTGCCGGTCGGCGAGCACCTGTACCTCGATATGCCGGCCGGTGCGCAGGTACCGCTCGCAGAAGACAGTCGCGTCACCGAAGGCCGAAGCCGCTTCGGCCTTCGCGCTCTCGACCGCCGGCCCGAGTTCGGCCGGCGTTTCGACCACGCGCATGCCACGGCCCCCGCCACCCGCGGACGCCTTGATCAGCACCGGGAGATCCCGCTCGGTGACGGCGGCGGGGTCCAGTTCGGCCAGCACGGGCACGCCCGCCTTCGCCATGATCCGTTTGGACTCGACCTTGGACCCCATCGCCTCGATCGAGGCCGGCGACGGTCCGACCCAGGTGAGGCCGGCGTCGAGCACCGCCCGCGCGAAACCCGCGTTCTCGGACAGGAAGCCGTAGCCGGGATGCACGGCGTCCGCGCCGGTGGCGATCGCCGCTTCGATCAGCAGATCGGCCCGCAGATAGGTGTCCGACGGCGCGGCGCCCGGAAGCCGGACTGCCGCGTCGGCCTCCGCGACGTGCGGTGCGGCGGCATCCGCGTCCGAGAACACGGCGACACGGCCGATGCCCAGTTCGGCACAGGTGCGGAACACCCGCCGGGTGATCTCGCCCCGGTTGGCCACCAGCAGGTTCCGGATCATCTCCATCGCTGCGCCCTTCCCGGTGCTCACGGCCGGAAGACGCCGAAGCCCTCGGCGCCCCTGATCGGTCCATTGTGGATCGCGGACAGACTCAGCCCGAGCACTGTCCGGGTGTCCCGCGGGTCGATGACGCCGTCGTCGTAGAGCATCCCGGACAGGAACATCGGCATCGACTCGGCCTCGATCCGCTCCTCGACCATCGCGCGCATCGCGGCGTCGCCTTCCTCGTCGTAGACCTGACCGCGGTTGGCGGCAGCAGCGCGCGCCACGATCGACAACACGCCCGCCAGCTGCTGCGGTCCCATCACCGCGGACTTGGCGCTGGGCCAGGAGAACAGGAACCGGGGGCCGTAGGCGCGACCGCACATGCCGTAGTGGCCCGCGCCGTAGCTCGCGCCGATGAGCACCGACAGGTGCGGCACCTTCGAGTTGGACACCGCGTTGATCATCATCGCGCCGTGCTTGATGATCCCGGCCTGCTCGTACTCCTTGCCCACCATGTATCCGGTCGTGTTGTGCAGGAACAGCAGTGGGATGTCGCGGGTGTTGGCGAGCTGGATGAACTGGGTGGCCTTCTGCGATTCCTCGCTGAAGAGCACTCCGCGCGCGTTGGCGAGGATGCCGATCGGATAACCGTGCAGGCTCGCCCAGCCGGTGACCAGGCTGGTCCCGTAGAGGGGCTTGAACTCGTCGAACTCGGAATCGTCGACGATGCGGATGATCACCTCGCGCGGGTCGAAGGGCACCCGCAGGTCACCCGGCACGATGCCGAGCAACTCCTCGGCATCATGGCGCGGTTCGCCGTAGCCCGACCGGGGTCGCGGGCCGAGCCTGCGCCAGTTGAGCCGGCGGATGATGGCGCGGCCGATCCGGATCGCGTCCTGCTCGTCCACCGCGAGGTAGTCGGCCAGACCCGAGACGCGGGCGTGCATCTCGGCACCGCCGAGCGATTCGTCGTCGGACTCCTCCCCGGTCGCCATCTTGACCAGCGGCGGCCCGCCGAGGAACACCTTCGCGCGCTCGGCGACCATCACCACGTAGTCCGACATGCCCGGCAGGTAGGCGCCGCCGGCCGTGGAGTTGCCGAACACCAGCGCGACGGTCGGCCGTCCGGCCGCGGAGGCGGTGGTCAGGTTCTTGAACGTGCGCCCGCCCGGGATGAAGATCTCCTTCTGGGTGGGCAGATCGGCGCCCCCGGACTCGACGAGGTTGATCGTCGGGAGCCCGTTCTCCGCGGCGATCTCGGCCGCCCGCAGGCCCTTCTTGAGACTCGACGGGTTGCTCGCCCCACCCTTCACGGTCGGGTCGTTGGCGACGATCATGCACTCGACACCCTCGACGACGCCGATCCCGGTCACGATGCTGCCGCCGACCTGGTAATCGGTGCCCCACGCCGCCAGCGGGGACAGCTCGAGAAACGGGGAGTCCTCGTCCAGCAACAGCTCGATCCGCTCCCTCGCCAGCAGCTTGCCGCGCCGGCGGTGCCGTTCGACGTAGGCCTCCCCGCCCCCGGCGATCGCCTTCGCGTGCTCGGCCTCCAGCTCCGCGACCTTGGCCAGCATCGCGTCCCGGTTCGCCACGAACTCGGCACTTCCGGTGTCCACAGTAGATCGAACAGTAGCTCGCACACTGGATATCAAGCCGTGTACCCCAATCTCTTCGCCGCCAGCGCGGTGAGGATCTCATTGGTCCCGCCACCGATGCCGAGGATCCGGACATCCCGGTAGTGTCGCTCCACTTCGGATTCGCGCAGATACCCCACTCCGCCGTGCAGCTGGACCGCCTGGTCCACCACCCATTCCGCGGCCTCCACGGCGCTGTTCTTGGCGAAGCAGGCCTCGGCGATCACGTCCGCACCGGCCACATACCGCCGCGCCACCTCCCGGGTGTAGACGCGCGCCAGGTCGATCTTGCGGGCCATCTCGGTGAGCCGGTGCTGGACCAGCTGCCGGGAGATCAGCGGGCGGCCGAAGGTCTCCCGCAGACGGCACCAGCCCGCGGTGAGATCGAGTGCGCGGCGCGCGGTCGCGTAGCCCTGCACGGCCAGCCAGAGCCGTTCGGCGACGAACTGGGTCGCGATCTGGGCGAACCCGCTGTCCTGCGGGCCGACCAGGTTGCCCACCGGAACTCTGACGTCCACATAGGACAATTCGGCGGTGTCCGAGCAGTGCCAGCCCATCTTGTCCAGCGCGCGGGTCACCGTGAATCCCGGCGTGCCGCGCTCCACGACCAGCAACGAGATCCCGTGCGCCCCGGGTCCGCCGGTCCGCACGGCCGTGGTCACGAAGTCCGCCCGGCACCCGGAGGTGATGAACGTCTTGGTGCCGTTGACGACGTAGTGGTCACCGTCGCGGCGCGCGGTGGTGCGGATCGAGGCGACATCGGATCCGCCGTCCGGCTCGGTGATCGCCAACGCGCCGATCAGCTCACCGGCCAGCGCCGGGCGCACCCAGCGGTCGAGCTGTGCCGGATCCCCCGCGGCCACCAGGTGCGGCAACGCGATACCGCCGGTGAACAGCGCGGCGATCAGGCCGCCACTGCCACCGGTGTGCAGGATTTCCTCCACCACGGTCAGGGAGTCGAGGAAGTCACCCCCGCCGCCGCCCGCCTTCTCCGGGAACGAAACCCCGAGCAGCCCGATCTCGCCCGCCTTCCGGTGCACTTCGCGCGGCACCTCGCCGTCGCGTTCCCACGCGTCGAGGTGAGGCAGCACGTCGGCGCGGACGAACCGGCGCACCGTCTCACGCAGCGCGATCCGTTCCGGCGTCTCGATGTCGTTCACGCCGGCACCTCCGCGAACCGCGCCCGCAACCATTCACCCAGAGCCTTGGCCTGCGGGTCGAACCGCGCCTGCGCCGCGACACCCTCGCCGAGCAGGCCGGTCACCACGAAGTTGAGGGCCCGCAGATTCGGCAGCACGTGGCGGCGGACCGGCAGGTCGGCCGTCTCGGGCAGCAGACGCCGGAACTCCTCGACGGTCAGGAAGTGCGCCAGCCACCGCCAGTGCTCCGCCGAGCGGACCCAGACCCCGAGGTTGGCGTCACCACCCTTGTCGCCGCTGCGCGCGCCGACGATCGTGCCCAGCGGCGCGCGCCGAGTCCCTGTCCCCGGCACCGGTTCGGGCAGTTCTGGTTCGTCCACATCGGACAGATCGAGCGTGTCCGCGGCCGGTGGAATGCCGACCCGCGACCCGTCGGGCAGGATCGCGACGTGCGGAACCCGACCGGAATCCACAAAGGATGCCCGGAACACGCCGTAGGGCGCGGCCTCCGCCGGGGGCGCGGTCACGTGGAACCCGGGGTAGCTGGCCAGGCCGAGTTCGATCGCCGCGCCGCTGAAGGCCCGTCCGGCGACCTTCGGGTCGCTGTCCTTCACGGCGCAGTGCAGGAGCGCGCTCGCCTCCTGTTCGGTGTCGGCGTCCTCGTGGTCGGTCCGCGCGAGCGTCCAGCGGAGCTCGGCGGGCGCACGACCCGCCAGGGCCTGTTCGAGCTGGTCGCGGACCCAGGCGGCCTTCGCCTCGATGTCCAGCCCGGTCAGCACGAAGGTCGTGGAATTGCGGAACCCGCCGAGGAAGTTGAGGCCGACCTTGAGCCGCGGCGGCGGCGGTTCACCCCGGGTGCCGGTGATCCGGACCCGGTCCGGGCCGTCCTGAGCGAGCTGGATCGTGTCGAAGCGCGCGGTGACATCGGGCCCGGCATAGCGCGCGCCGGTGATCTCGTAGAGCAGTTGGGCGGTGACCGTGCCGACCGTGACCGCCCCCGGCGTTCCCTCGTGCTTGGTGATCACGCTGCTGCCGTCGGCGTGCATCTCGGCGATCGGGAATCCGGGTGTGCCGGCCGCGTGCTCACGGAAGAAGGCGTAGTTGCCGCCGGTGGCCTGTGCGCCGCATTCGAGCACATGCCCGGCGACCACCGCGCCGGCGAGGGCGTCGTAGTCGTCGCGGCGCCACCCGAAGTGCGCGGCGGCCGGCCCGACGACCAGGGACGCGTCGGTCACCCGCCCCGTCACCACCACCTCGGCGCCCGCGGTGAGGCATTCCGCGATGCCCCAGGCCCCGAGATAGGCGTTGGCGGCCAACGGTTTCCCGAAGCCGAACTCCGCCGCGCGCGGGAGCAGATCATCGCCTTCCACGTGCGCCACCGCGACGTCGAGCCCCAGCCGCCCCGCCAGCTCGCGGATCGCCGCGGCGAGCCCGGCCGGGTTGAGGCCACCGGCATTGGTGACGATCTTGACGCCGTTTTCCTTGGCCAGCGCGAGGTTTTCCGCCAGCTGCCGCAGGAACGTCCTGGCGTAGCCGCGTTCCGGGTCCTTCATCCTGTCCCGGCCGAGGATCAGCATGGTCAGCTCGGCGAGGTAGTCGCCGGTGAGGACGTCGAGCGGACCGGCGGTCAGCATCTCCCGCACGGCTGAAAACCGGTCGCCGTAGAACCCGGAGGCATTACCGATCCGCATCAGGTCCCTCACGAGAACTGGCCCGCCGTCCGGCCGGCACCGGGCGGCCCGGCGAAGGCCTGCGCGATGCCGAGCCATTCGCGCACTTCTTCGCCGACCGCCACCAGATCGGTGTCCTCGGGATGCCGCCGCTGCGTGACCACCAGGCAGAAGTCGAGCGCAGTGCCGGTCAGGCGTTGCGCCGCGTCCGGCGGGCCGAACGTCCAGGTCTGCCCGTCGGGTGCGACCAGCTCGATCCGGAACGGCTCCGGCGGCGCGGTCAGTCCGTTGAGGCTGAACGCGAAGTCGCGGGTACGCACGCCGAACCACGCGATGTGCCGGATCCGGCCGGTCGGCTCGTGCGGCACGCCGAGCGCGTCGAAGCAGTCCTGCGCGTGCGCCCAGGTTTCCATCAGCCGGGCGGTCGCGATGCTGGCCGCGCTCATCGGCGGGCCGTACCAGGGAAACTTCTCCTCCGGCGGAGCGGCTTCCAGCGCCGCGGCCAGTTCGGCTCGGCCGGACCGCCAGGCGGACAGCAGTGCGTCCTGCGGTTTCCGGGCGCCCTCGGCGGCGCCGTCGTCGACATAGTGCTCCCCCGCGGCCAACGCGCGTTTGAGCTCCGCACCGAAGTCGTCCGGGGTCCGCACCGCGATCAGGGCCTTCTCGTCGGTCCAGGCCAGATGCGCGATCTGGTGCGCGATCGTCCACCCCGCCGCCGGCGTCGGGACGGTCCAGTCAGCGCAACCGGCGATCACCCGGTCGAACTCCCCGGCTTCCGCGGCCAGATCGCGCAGTATCGGTCCGATGTCCGCCACAAGCCTCATCTCCTCGCCCATCTCCCGTCAGCCTGGCACCACCGCCCAGAAAAATCAAGCGCGCTTGATTTTTTTCGCCCACGCCGTGTCCCCTCTTCCCGTCCCCGAGTTCTCCCGTCCGGTCCCCTGAACTCTCCCGTCAACGACCGGACCGGAGGACTCGACGACCGGAGCAGAGGACTCGGCGACCGGACGGGAGGACTCGGCTAACACACAGCCGCGACACGCCACCATATTGGGGTGCGTGCGGACCGCTACCCCTACATGTAGTCTCTGATCACCGGCAACACCCGGCGATGGGGAGACGCACGGTCAGCCGGTGAAGCCTTGTTCCGAGCAGGTCGACCGTGGGTCGGCCTGCCGATCCCACGCGCCCTTTTTGGAGTGATGCATGTCCGTGGAAACCACGAGGCCCCCCGCCGCGCCCGCACAGTCGGCGTCGGCCGTGCGGGTCATCCGGCGGGACGGCAGCGTGTCCCCGTTCGACGCGAACAAGATCTCGGTCGCGATGACCAAGGCCTTCCTGGCCGTGGAGGGCGACGGCGCGGCGGCCTCCACGCGGATCCACCAGGTGGTCGCCGAGCTGACCGCGCAGGTCGAGGCCGCGCTGCTGCGCCACGCGTCGGCCGAGACGGCGCTGCACATAGAGCAGATCCAGGACATGGTCGAGCTGTCCCTGATGCGCGCCGGGCACCACAAGACCGCTCGCGCCTACGTGCTCTACCGCGACGAGCGGGCCAAGGCACGCGAGACCACCCCGGCCGCCGAGCAGGACGATGTCGCGCCGGTGGTCGTGCGCGTGAAGGACACCGACGGCAGCCTGCGCCCGCTCGACTGGGCCCGGGTCGCGCACGTGGTCGGTGAGGCCGTCGCCGGGATCGCGGACACCTCGGCCGAGCCGGTGCTGACCGAGACCCGGCGCAACGTCTACGACGGGATCAGCGCCGACGAGCTCGCGCTGGCCCAGATCATGGCGGCCCGCACGCTGGTCGAGCAGGAGCCGAACTACTCCTCGGTCAGCGCCCGCCTGCTGCTGGACAAGCTGCGCGGCGAGGCGCTGAGCTACCTGGCGGACGCGCCGCGGCAGGCGAGCCAGGACGAGATGGTGCAGGCCTACCCCGACTACTTCCGCTCCTACCTGGCGCGGGCGATCGAGCTGGAGCTGGCCGACCCGGAGCTGGCGACCTTCGACCTCGCCGAGATCACCGCGGCGATCCGTCCGGAGCGTGACCTCGACTTCGGCTTCCTCGGCCTGCAAACCCTGTACGACCGCTACTTCCTGCACCACGACGGCACCCGGTTCGAGCTGCCGCAGGCGTTCTTCCTGCGCGTGGCGATGGGACTGGCCATCCGCGAGGACGACCGCGAAGCCCGCGCCATCGAGTTCTACGAGCTGCTCTCGACGTTCCACTTCATGGCGTCCACGCCGACGCTGTTCAATTCGGGGACGACCCGGGCGCAGCTGTCGTCCTGCTTCCTGACCACGGTCGACGACGACCTCGACTCGATCTTCCAGGCGTACAAGAACAACGCGCTGCTGGCCAAGTATTCGGGTGGGCTCGGCAACGACTGGACCCCGGTGCGCGGCCTCGGCGCGCACATCAAGGGCACCAACGGCCGGTCCCAGGGCGTGGTGCCCTTCCTCAAGATCGCCAACGACACGGCGGTGGCGGTCAACCAGGGCGGCAAGCGCAAGGGAGCGGCCTGCGCGTACCTGGAGACCTGGCACATCGACGTCGAGGAGTTCCTCGACCTGCGCAAGAACACCGGTGACGACCGCCGCCGCACGCACGACATGAACACCGCCAACTGGGTGCCGGACGAGTTCCTGCGCCGCGTCGAGGCGGACGCGGAGTGGACGCTGTTCTCGCCGGACGAGACGCCGGACCTGCACGACCTCTACGGCACCGCGTTCGCGCAGCGCTACCGCGCCTACGAGGCGGCCGCCGACCGGGGCGAGATCAAGGTGTTCCGGCGCATGCGCGCGGTCGAGCTGTGGCGGCGCATGCTGACCATGCTGTTCGAGACCGGCCACCCGTGGATCACCTTCAAGGATCCGTGCAACCTGCGCTCGCCGCAGCAGCACGTGGGCGTGGTGCACTCGTCGAACCTGTGCACCGAGATCACCCTGAACACCAGCGCCGACGAGGTCGCCGTGTGCAACCTCGGCTCGGTCAACCTGCTCAAGCACGTGACGGCCGCCGGACTGGACACCGAGCGGCTCGAGAAGACCGTGCGGACCGCGGTGCGGATGCTCGACAACGTGATCGACATCAACTTCTACACGATCCCCGAGGCGCGCCGGTCCAACCTGCGGCACCGTCCGGTCGGGCTGGGCGTGATGGGTCACCAGGACGCGCTGTTCGAGCTGGGCCTGCCGCTGGCGTCGCAGGCCGCGGTCGAGTTCGCCGATCGCAGCATGGAACACGTGTCGTACTACGCGATCTCGGCCTCGGCCGACCTGGCCGCCGAGCGGGGCGCCTACGCCACGTTCGAGGGTTCGTTGTGGAGCAAGGGAATCCTGCCGATCGACTCGCTCACGCTGCTGGCCGACGCCCGCCATGGCGACGCGCTCGACGTCGACACGTCGTCCACTTTGGACTGGGAGACGCTGCGCGGGCGGGTGCGGACCACCGGGATGCGCAACTCGAACGTGATGGCGATCGCGCCGACCGCGACGATCTCCAACATCTGCGGGGTGGGCCAGTCGATCGAGCCGCTGTTCCAGAACCTCTACGTGAAGTCGAACATGTCGGGCGACTTCACCGTGATCAACCCGCATCTGGTGCGCAGCCTCAAGGAACGCGGCCTGTGGGACGAGGTCATGGTGTCGGATCTGAAGTACTTCGACGGGAGCCTCGGCGAGATCGACCGGGTGCCGGCCGATCTGAAGCAGCTGTACGCGACGGCTTTCGAGATCGAGAGCCACTGGCTGGTGGACGCGGCGTCGCGCCGGCAGAAGTGGATCGACCAGGCACAGTCGCTGAACCTCTACATCGCCGCGCCGAGCGGGCGCAAGCTGGACGAGCTGTACCGCTACGCGTGGCACAAGGGGCTCAAGACGACGTACTACCTGCGGGCCCGCTCGGCCACGCACGTGGAGAAGAGCACCCTGCGCGGCACGGACGGCAAGCTCAACGCCGTGCCCACGTCCACCCCGAGCGCCGCACCGACACCGGTGCCCGCGACCGTCCCCACCCCGGGGCCGGCCGCCGTCGCCCCGCGGCCGGAGCCCGTCCCGGCGGTCGAGGACATCGACTTCGCCGCGACCGACGGCGCCGCCTGCCGCATCGACGACCCCGACTGCGAAGCCTGCCAGTGATCCCCGAGACACTCGGAGAAAGACCTACATCGATGACCAATCTGGAAAGCGTGGACACCACCGGCCTCGGCGAGATCGACCGGGGCGGTGCCCGGGTCGACGTCGACGACAAGGCCATGATCAACGCCCGCGCCGACGTGAACCAACTGCTCCCGTTGAAGTACCGGTGGGCCTGGGACAAGTACCTCTCGGCCTGCAACAACCACTGGATGCCGACCGAGGTGGGCATGCAGGCCGACATCGCGCTGTGGAAGTCGCGCGACGGGCTCACCGACGACGAACGGCAGATGCTCAAGCGCAACCTCGGCTTCTTCGCGACCGCGGAGTCCCTGGTGGCCAACAACATCGTGCTGGCGGTGTACCGGCAGATCACCAACCCCGAGTGCCGCCAGTACCTGCTGCGCCAGGCCTTCGAGGAGGCCGTGCACACGCACACTTTCCAGTACATCTGCGAAAGCCTCGGCCTGGTCGAGGGCGAGCTGTTCAACATGTACCGCGAGGTGCCTTCGATCGGCGACAAGGACGCCTGGGCGCTCAAGTACACCCGGAATCTGGAGGACCCGGACTTCGAGACCGGCACCCCGGAGGCCGACCAGAACTTCCTGCGTGACCTGGTCGCCTTCTACGTCGTCTTCGAAGGCATGTGGTTCTACACCGGGTTCGCGCAGATCCTGTCGCTGGGCCGGCGCAACAAGATGGTCGGCATCGCCGAGCAGTACCAGTACATCCTGCGCGACGAGTCGATCCACCTGAACTTCGGCATCGACTGCATCAACCAGATCAAGATCGAGAATCCGCACCTGTGGACGCCGGAGTTCCAGCGGGAGGTGCGGGACATGCTGACCGAGGCCTGCGCGCTGGAGGTGGCCTACGCCCGCGACACCATGCCGCGGGGCATGCTCGGTCTTTCGGCGGCGCTGTGCGAGCAGTACATGCGCTTCATCACCGACCGGCGGGCGCAGCAGATCGGCCTGGAGCCGATTTTCGGCGAGACGGAGAACCCGTTCCCGTGGATGTCGGAGGCGATGGATCTGAAGAAGGAGAAGAACTTCTTCGAGACCCGCGTCATCGAATACCAGAGCGGCGCCGCGCTCGACTGGGACTGATCGCTTTCCGCCGGCCCGCAAGCCGGCCATGAAACCGTTGAGGCCACTTTGCCGGCGGACTCCGCCAGTAAGGTGGCCTCAAGGGCCGCACCGCAAGGAGGCGTCGTGACACTCAGGGAACGGGTTCCGCCGTTGACCGCGATTCCGTTGCCCCGGGCCGTGGACCGTCGGCTGCTCGACCAGCGCTGGCCGGTCCGCGAGCTCGCGGCGCCACCGCCGGGAAGCGGGCTCAAACCGGTGCTCGGGGATTCCGGGGCGCCGCTGATCGGCCACTCACTCGATTCCATGCGCTTCGGCGTCGAGTTCGCCCTGGCCCGCTACGAGAAATACGGACCCGTTTCCTGGATGGGTGCCTTCGGGCAGCGGATCGCGCTGCTCGGCGGCCCGGAGGCGACCCAGGCCGCGCTCGTCAACAAGGACAAGGCCTTCTCCCAGGACGGCTGGCGCTACTTCCTCGACGCGTTCTTCCATCGCGGGCTGATGCTGCTCGATTTCGACGAGCACCGGCTGCACCGCCGCATCATGCAGGAAGCGTTCACCCGCGACCGTCTCGCGGGCTACCTCCGCCACCTCGGCCCGGCGGTCCGGGACGGGATCGCCGGGTGGGCCGGCCGCACGCGCCTGTACTGGGCGCTCAAGCAGCTGACGCTCGATCTGGCGACCCAGGTGTTCATGGGCCTGCGGAGCGAGGCCGGCGGAGCGGTGGCCACGGCCGTCAACCGCGCGTTCGTCGATTCCGTCCGCGCGCCCACGGCGCTCGTCCGCTTCGGCCTGCCGGGCGGCCGGTGGGCGGCCGGGCTGGCCGGGCGCCGCCTGCTGGAGCGGTATTTCCGGGCCAACCTGCCCGCCAAGCGGCGCGGCGGCGGCGAGGACCTGTTCTCCGCGCTCTGTCAGGCCAGTGGCAGCGACGGCGAGCGGTTCACCGACGACGACATCGTCTGCCACATGATCTTTCTGATGATGGCCGCGCACGACACGACGACGATCACCAGCACGGCCGTCGCCTATCACCTCGCCAAGCACCCGGAGTGGCAGGAGCGCGCCCGCGCGGAGTCGCTGGCGCTGGGCGACGACCTGCCCGACCTCGCCGCGCTCGACCAGCTGACGACCCTGGATCTGGTGATCAAGGAATCGCTGCGGCTGACCGCGCCGGTCCCCTCGCTGGCCCGCCGCGCCGAGACCGACACCGAGGTGCTCGGGCATTATCTGCCCGCGGGCACGCTGGTCAGCGTCTCGCCCAACATCAACCACTACGCGCCGGAATACTGGACGGCGCCGCGCCGGTTCGACCCGGAGCGTTTCGCCGAGGGACGCCGCGAGGACAAGTCGCACCGCTACGCCTGGATTCCCTTCGGCGGTGGCGCGCACAAATGCATCGGCCTGCACTTCGGCACGTATGAGGTGAAGGCCCTGCTGCACGAGATGCTGCGCGCTTACCGGTGGTCGGTGCCGGCCTCGTACCGAATACATTGGGACTATGTGTCACTGCCGGTCCCGGTCGACGGACTCCCCGTTCAGCTGGACGCGGCCCGATGCGGTGGTCGGGGTTTTCACCAACCGTGATCGCATCCTAGACTGTTGATCACTCGTTCAGCCGGTACGGACCGGCCGAGCGCGAGGGCATGGCATGACTGTCGGGTGTCGCCCGGTCCGGGGCGGGTCGGCGGAGCCGCCACGCCGGGGTCTGGTGGGAAGTCGGTTCATGAAGGGGTTGAGTGTGGCCGAGCCTGGTGAGCCACCGGAAAGAGCGGAGGTTGTCCGCAGGTGGGTCACGACGCTGACCCGAACCGAAGGAATCGACCTTCCGGTGGAACAGCTGGAGGAAATCGTGGCCGGTGTGGTGGCGGATGCCGCGACACCGGCCGAGGCCGCGCGGGACAGCGCGGCCCGGCGGTTCAGCGCCCTGTTCTCGGCCTCGCCGATCGGGATCGCGCTGGCCGACGCGGACGGCGAGATCGTGGAGGTCAACTCCGCGATGTCCCACTTCCTCGGTCACTCCACCGAAAACCTGCGCGGGCGCACGATCGCCGACCTCGGTTTTTCCGATCGCGACGCGGAGAACCTGCTGGCCGGGTTGGAAGAACTCGCCGCCACCGATGCCGAGCACAACCGTCAGCGCGTGCAACTGGCCCACTCCGACGCGGCCGCGGTCTGGGCCGACATCACGCTCACCTACCTGCCCGGGGACAAGCCGCCTTCGGCGTTTCCCGTGCTGATGGCGGTGGACGCGAACGAACTGCACGCGCTGCAGGAGATGTTGCGGCATCAGAGTGTGCACGACTCGCTGACCGGGCTGGCCAACGCCGCCCGGTTCAACTCCAAGCTGGAGGCCGCGCTCACCCCGACCGCCCGCGACCAGATCGCGCTGATCTACCTCGATCTCGACGGCTTCCGGGTGATCAACGACGGGCTCGGGCCGGGTGCCGGCGACGAGGTGCTGATCGTGGTTGCCCGCAAGCTGCAGAACGTCTTCACCTCGCATCAGGCGCTGATCGCCCGGCTTTCCGGCGACGGGTTCGCGGTCCTGCTCCGCGGCCGCCTCACCTCCAGCGAAGTGATCACGATGGTCGAACGCGCCATGGAAGAGCTCGCGGAACCCGTCTACATGGGCGACCACGGGGTCGGCGTGAGCATCAGCGCGGGCATCGTGGTCCGGGATGTCGGCGACGGCGGGGCGGAGGACGCGCGGCGCGCGGCCGAACTCGCGCTGCACCGGGCCAAGGAGGCCGGGCGGGCGCAGTGGATGCTGTTCGATCCCGAACTCGACGAGCGCGACCGGGCCCGCTACCGGCTCGGCGCCGAAATCGCCGGCGGGCTGGAAAACGGCGAATTCGAGCTGAGGTATCACCCGGCGGTCGCGCTCGACCGGCCGGACGAGGTCGTGGCCGTCACCACCTCCCTGATCTGGCACCACCCCGAGCTTGGGGTACTCGGCTGCGACGAGTTCAACGGGGTGGCCGAGACCACGGGCATGATCACCCAGATCGGCCGGTGGGTCATCGCGGAGGCGGTCACGGCGGCCGCGCGCTGGCGTGAGCGCTTCGGTGCGAGCGCGCCCGACCTGTGCATCCGGTTGTCCCGGCGGATGGCGCGTGATCCGGACCTGGTCCGGTTGACCCGCAAGGAACTGGACAAGCACGACCTGTCGGCGGACGCGCTGCGGATCCGCGTCGCCCCGTCCTCGATCCGCGATCCGGACGGCGATGTGCTGGAGTCGCTGAACGTGCTCTCCGAACTCGGCGCGAAGCTGGTGCTGTCGGTGACCGGCTCGGCCGATCTGGAGCTGGTGGCGGGGACCGACCTCGCGATCGGGCAGGTCGTGCTGACCGGCCAGGTGGTGGAGGCCTCCGCCGAGGACCCGGACACGAGCGGCGGCCATTTCACCCACCTCGTCACCCGGGCCCATGAGCTGGGTCTGCGCGTCGGCGCGGAAGGGATTCGCTCGGCCGAGCATGCCGCGCTGCTGGCCAAATGCGGTCTCGTCGCGGGCTTCGGCGAGTTCGCCGGCACCGCCACCGACGGCGAAATCGACGAAATCATCGGCGGCGGCGCGCGCTAGGGTGCCCGGTATGGACAAGGGAGACCTGGCACCGGATTTCACCCTCGCCGACGACCTCGGCGAGCAGCGCTCGCTGTCCGGCCTCCTCGCGGACGGGCCGGTGGTGCTGTTCTTCTACCCGGCGGCGATGACCGCCGGGTGCACCGCGGAAAGCTGCCATTTCCGGGATCTGGCCAAGGAGTTCGCCGAGCTGGGCGCGCGGCGGGTCGGCATCAGCCCGGACCCGGTGGCCAAGCAGCACGAGTTCTCGGCCCGCAACGGCTTCGACTATCCGCTGCTGTCCGATCCGGACGGCGCGGTCGCCACCCTCTTCGGGGTGCGGCGCGGTTTCGGCCCGTTGTTGACCCGGCGGCACACCTTCGTCATCGACACCGACCGCCGGGTGCTCGAAGTGATCAAAAGCGAGCTGCGCATGGCCGTCCACGCCGACAAGGCCCTGGGGGTGCTGCGCGCACGCACCCGGTGAGGATCCGTGACCGGCGCCCGAGCGGGCGGGCCACGGATCCTCGGCTACGCGGGGCGTCAGTTGTAGATCGCGCTTTGCGGCACGTCGGTGTCGTTGCGCAGCGCGTCGAACAGTTGCTGTGACTTGGTCTTGTCCCAGGTCTCGGCGGAACCGTTGGTCACCGGGACGGTCGTGGTGACCACGCCCCCGGAGGAGATGCCGCGCAGCGCCCAGGCGAGGCCGACGAGGTTCTGCAGGTGATCGCCGGAGTCCATGGTGAGCGCGCTCGGCGCCGCGGACAGCAGCGGGAAGAAGTCGAACGGGTTGAGCAGGGTGCCGGGGGTGGCGATCTGGTCGGCCAGCGCCCCGATGAACTTGCGCTGGTTCTCCACCCGGTCGAGGTCGGAGCGCGGAGTCGCGGTGCTGTGCCGCATGCGCACGAACCCGAGCGCCTGCGAACCGTTGAGGGTCTGGCAGCCCGGCTGAAGCGTGATGTTGGTGTAGTCGTCGTGCATCGGCTGGTCGATGCACATGTTCACGCCGCCGATCGCGTCGACGATGCCGGCGAACCCGCCGAAGCCGATCTCGGCGTAGTGATCGATGTGCAGGCCGGTGGCCTGTTCCACCGTCTGCACCAGCAGCGGCGCCCCGCCGATGGAGAACGCCGCGTTGATCTTGTCCTTGCCGTGGCCCGGGATCTGGACCTCACTGTCCCGGGGCAGACTGACCAGGGTCGGCTTGGTGCTGTTGTCCGGCAGGTGCGCGATCATGATCGTGTCGGTGCGCTGCCCGCCGCCGGCCGCGGCGACGTCCCCGGTGGAAAGCTGCTGCTCCTCCTGCGGGGTCAGCCCGGCCCTGCTGTCGGA
>DASSAD010000334.1:0-54231 GCA_035685725.1 Amycolatopsis sp.
GTCCGGCGCGGTGAACGTGGTGGCGTTCTCCAGCAACTCGGCCAGCAGGTGGATGATTTCGGCGACCGCGTGCCCGTGCAGGCTGATGCCTTCGAGCGGGATGATCGAGACCTGCTTGTAGTGCTCGATCTCGGCGACGGCGGAGCGCAGCACCGCGTAAACGCTTACCGGCTGGTTCGACCGCCGCTGCGGAGTTCCCCCGCCCAGCACGGCGAGGTTCTCCGCCTGCCGCCGGACGCGGGTCGCGAGGTGGTCGATTTCGTAGAGACCACGGAGCAGCTCCGGGTCCTCGATCTCGCGCTCGAGGCTGTCGACCCGTTGAATGGCGCGGTTGACCAGCGACTGGAGGCGGCGGGCGAGCTTGCTGAACACCTCCCGGCGCTGGTTGGGATCGCCGTCGAACATCGAAAAGTGTTCGGTCGCCGAGGTCCCGTTCCCGAGGCCCTGGACACCGTTGGCCTGGCCGGCGGGAACCGGGACGGGAGAGGGGGCGGGGGCGTAGACCGGCCGCGCGTAGGCGCGGACCGCGGAGCGGATGCCCCTGGTCGCGACCAGTGTCGCGACCACGCAGCCGAGCGCGACGACCACGCCGACCAGCGCTGCCCAGCCTGGGAATGCGGCGCTGACGAGGACACCTCCGACGGCCAGGACTGCCGCCGTGACCATCGTGGGAAGGACGACGCGCAGCACCTGTGATCTCAGCGGCGCGGTGCTGTCAGCGGAGGTGATTCCGGCCGCCGCTGTTTGCTGCCACCGCGGGGGTGCGTCGGGCAGATCGGGCATCAGGTCCTTCCTGGCCGATAGGGGCAACGCGGAGCATTCGGGGTGTAATGACCATACAACAACGCCGCGAGCCCGACTTTTAGGAGACGATCTTGGCGCGGAGCATGTTACAACAACCGCCGGTCCATTCTCGGTGCGTGGGTCGGCCGCGGTGCAGGGGTGCTACGGTCCCAGAGTGACACCGGAGTGGTATAGCGCACACCGGTGCTCGGCAAAGCGGTGAACAGCGTTCGTCCGCTTCCTGTTCGCTGGGTTGTCCACTGTGACAGCTCGCGGGATAGATGTCTCCGTCATGGTGGCCGCTTATCGGCGCCCGTTCGGCCTCGTCATGCCATTTGGCCTTGTTTGATCAAGGGTTCACAGTGGACTGCCTCGGTCGCGCTCGGGTGTGTCCCGGGGCGGGAAAACGCTTTCAGGGTGTCGGCTTCCAGGTGTGACTGGGTGTGGTTTCGGGGGCTGTCGTCGTGTCCTGGCCCGGATGCGGTGGGTCTGAATGAGCGCCGGGTGTCGCGCGAATCTGAAGTTTAGATCCTTGTCCGGGTGGGGGAATGCCGATGTTCGATCGATTCATCAATTTTTGAATATTGTGCGCGAGGGTCGGTCTGATCGCGGTGTTCGCGTCGTGAAATTGTTCACTGTGGAGAGACTGGATCTGGTGATCTTGGGTTACCCGTTGGGCCGCGGTCGAGGGAGAACGATTTTCGAGTCTCGGTTGGGCGGTGGAGCTGTGGTGGATGGCGCCGTTGGTGCTGACGGGGTTGGCGGCGCTGCGGAGGGCTTTCCGGAGGTGGGCGCCGTCGGTTGGGGGTGGCGAGCGTCCGTTGGTCGATATTTCCGTGGTCTACGAGAAATTCCGGATTTGTTCTCGGGCGGGCTGGCGTTTGCCGGAACCAGCTGCCTGTCGGTCGTCTCTCCACAGCGGACGCATGGACGGTGGATCCGGATTGCCTCCGGGTGGCCCCACATCGGCCTCGGCGTTTCCCGGGATCACGGTTTCTTCATTTCCGAAGAACTCGCCCGCGGCGAAAGATTCCGCAACTCGATGGAAACCTCCGCCCGCACTGCGATCTGCCCGACCGGACCGGAGAACTCGCCGACGGGACCGGGGACACGGAGACAGGAACAGGGGACACGGCGATGGGACCGGAGGACTCGCCGACAGGACGGGAGGACTCGCGGACAGGAGGGGAGGACTCGCCGACGGGAAGGGAGGACACGGCGACGGGAAGGGGGACACACACCGGGTGACGGCGGTTGACGCACGGGCGTGTCCCCTGTTCCGGTCGCCGTGTCCCCTCGTTCGTTCGCCGTGTCCCCTGCTCCCGTTGCTGTGTTCCCTCGTCCGGTCGGTGTGTCCTCCCGTCCGGTCGTTGAAGTCTCTGGTCCGGTCGCTGTGGCGCCTGTTCCCGTTGGTGAGGTCGCCGGTCCGGTCGGCGCAGTCTCCCGTCCGGTGTGGGCGTTCGGCGGTGTTCGGCTGGGATCCGCGCGCGCGGCGCTAGTCCTGTGTGGACAGCACCGGGGAACCGGGTTGCGCGGTGGGCTCGTCGCGGTGCCGTGCACGAGTCGCGCGCCAGCCCGCGACGCCGGTCGGTACTGCCAGGAGGGTGGCGATCACGCCCGCGCCCGCGACGGTGCGGAACGGGTCCGCCAGCTGGGTCACCACACCACCGCCCAGGATGGCCAGGCCCTGGGAGGCATAGAGACACGTCGTCATCCGCCCCATCACCCGGCCCCGCCGGTGGTCCGGCACCACCTCCACGACCATTGTCTGCGCCTTGATCAGGTAGGCCGTGCCCAGCAGCCCGGAACCCGCCCACAGGACCATGGAAACCACCAGGCCAGGCCGGAAGACGCACGCCGCGAGCGGCAGGCCGGCGACCGCGGCCAGTGTCGCGATCGTGGTCAGCGTGGCCGGCATGGCGACCCTGGTGGTGAGCCAGGCGCCGAGCGCGCTGCCCAGCGGGTCGGCGGCCATGAGTAGGCCGAGACCGACCGCGGCGGCGCCGATGTCGTGTGCGTACGGGGCCGCTATCCCTTCGGGCACCACGTAAAGCCCGGTCAGGCTCACCACGACGTACAGCGCGGCGAGCCGGCCGTCGAAGCCGCCCGGCCGCGGGCGCTCGGCCGCGCCGGTGCCGGTCGCCGCGGCGTTGGCCGGTGCCGGTCGTGACTGGACCCCCCCGAGCACGAGCAGGGCGCTGGCGACGAACGTGGCCGCGTTGGCGGCCAGCGCGATGTGCGGCTCGACGGCGGCCAGGAGCAGACCGCCCCCCGCGAACCCGACCAGTTGCGCGGTCTGGCTGGTGAACTGCCGCAGCGCGAGACCGGCCG
This sequence comes from Amycolatopsis sp., assembly GCA_035685725.1. Classification (GTDB taxonomy): domain Bacteria; phylum Actinomycetota; class Actinomycetes; order Mycobacteriales; family Pseudonocardiaceae; genus Amycolatopsis_E. Next base: position 3,115 of record DASSAD010000334.1, read on the forward strand.
AATATGCCTCGCCCTCCAGGATCTGCGGCAGGATCGCCAGTTGGGCCGCCTTGAACGGCCCGGCTCCCACCGACAACAGCGCGACGCAGACCCACAACGCCGGCAGCGGCAGCCAGGGAAGCGCCATCAGCCCGGCCAGCACCGCCCGCGCCACGTCGGTGACCACGAGCACGGCGCGGCGCGGGTACCGGTCGGCCAGCCCGGACAGCAGGGCGCCGCCCAGCACCGACGGCACGAACGTCAGCGCGTAGGTCAGTGCGGTCAGCGCCGCCGACGAAGTCCGGGTGTACACCAGTAGTGACAGTGCGACCCGGGCGAGCTGATCACCGACAACGGAGAACAGCTCGGCGATCCACAGCGCACGAAACTCGCGTACCCGCAAAGCGCCACCGAAGCTGGTCCTACCTTGTGTAGCCATTTCTTTCCCCCCAAGAACCCACCGTGAGCGAAGGTCCATCGGCTCCCGTCGCAGGCGACCCAGGCCAGAAACAGTAATCGCTCAAGCGCGGTCAGTCACCATCTGGTCGAATGTTCACTCTAGAGGACTAGGATTACCACAAAACGTAACAATCCGGGTAGCGGTGAAAGGTGACCGGTGGACCACCGCGGGCCTTCGAAAGCCGTTACCCCGACGTCATTCATGGCTTCCGCAATGCGAAATCCGGTCCACGGGGGCGAGTCGATGGTTCCCTCCCGCGGGCTGTGCCATGATCGTCATCTCCGGCCGCCGGAACGGCTCCGGCGGGTGAAGACGAGGGAGAGACGTGGAACCACTGCGGATCGGAATTCTCGGGGCGGCACGGATCGCCGGTCTCGCCATCGTCGCACCCGCCCGGGAGCTCGGTCACCGCCTCGTCGCCGTCGCGGCACGTGACCGGGACCGCGCGGCCGCCTTCGCCGCCGAACACGGCGTCGAGCGGGTTTCGGGCTCCTATGCCGACCTGCTGGCCGATCCGGAGGTGGAAGTTGTCTACAATGGACTTGTCAACGGGTGGCACGGCCCGTGGAACCTGGCCGCCATCGCCGCCGGAAAGCATGTGCTGACCGAGAAACCGTTTTCCAGCAACGCCGAGGAAGCGCGCGTGGTTCGTGACGCCGCGGCACGCGCCGGTGTCCAGGTGCTGGAAGGATTCCATTACCTCTACCATCCGGTCACTTCGTGGCTGCTCGAGACCATCGGTTCCGGGAAGCTGGGCGAGGTGCGCGAGGTGGAGGTCGTGGTCGACATCGAGGCGCCCCGGTCGGATGATCCCCGGTGGTCACTGGACATCGCCGGTGGCGCGGTGATGGATGTCGGGTGTTACGGCGTGCACCTGCTCCGTCAGTTGGCGCCGTGGACCGGCGCTCCGCGCGTTGCCTCCGCTCGCGGTGTGCACCGAGCCGGATTGTCCGATGTGGACGAGCACATGGCTGTCGAGTTCGCTTTTCCTTCCGGGGCGGTGGGCAGGATGCGCTGCGGGATGAACGCGGATCGTCTCGAGTTCAGTTGCCGCGTGGTGGGCTCGGCCGGGACGGTCATGGTGCAGAACTTCGTCCGGCCGGACATGGACGACACGGTCGTGCTGACCACCGAGGCCGGCCGCACAGTGCGGAATCTCGGCCGGCGGCCGTCGTATTCGTTCCAGCTGGAGGCATTGGCCGCGCAACTGCGCGGCGGCACGGGATGGCGCAACGACATGGACGACGCCGTCGCGACGATGGAACTCATCGACGACTGCTACCGAGCGGCCGGCTTCCCGGTGCGCCCGCGGAGCGAGATCCGGAGCTGAGCACGGCCGCTCGGGGCGCCCGATGGGGTTCCTGACGCGGACTTGAGCCGGGGGACCCCAGGTCGGGTCGGCACGTCGACACGGGCGCGTCAGTGCGGTGGATGCCACACAGGTTGGACGTGCGTGACCGAGGTGCGCCAGGCTGCCTAGGTGAACAACACCGCGGTCCCGGCGCAAACCAATTCCGCTGTCCCGGGACGAACCAGCACCGCAGCCCCGGGGCGAATCGATACAGCCGTACCCGCACGATCCAGCTCCGCCGTGTCGGCACCAGCATGACGACCGTCCCCGCCCGCGGCCGGTTTTCCTTTGCCGGCTTGGCCTTCGCCCTCGGCGTGCTGATCCTCGGCACCAACCTGCCCAGTCCGTTGTACTCGGTTTATGCCCAGCGTTTCGGGTTCTCCCCGCTCACCATCACGCTGATCGTCTCGGTTTACGTGGTGACACTGGTCCCGGCACTGCTGGTGTGCGGTTCGCTCGCCGACAGCGCGGGGCCCCGGTTCGTGCTGCTTCCGGCGCTGGTGATCGCCGTCGCGGGCGCGGTGGTATTCGCCACCGCGGGAAGCACGGTGTGGCTGTTCGTGGCCCGTGCGCTGCAGGGGGTGGCGGTGGGTGCCGCGTCGGGCCCGCTCGTCGCGGCGCTGGTGGCGACCGAACCCACCGGAAACCACGGTCGGGCGTCCTTCGTCGGTTCCCTGGTGACCACGGTGGGGGCGGGCGCCGGCCCGGTGTTCGCCGGGGCGCTGGCGCAGTACGCGCCGGCGCCCCTCGTGCTGTCCTTTGTGGTCGAGATCGTGTTGCTGCTCGTGGCGTTCCGAGCTGTCCTGACCCTGCCCGCGCGGGCGCGCTCAGGAACGCGCCTGCACCTACGCCGGCCCAGGATCCCGGCCGGGACGCGAGGCTCGTTCGCGGTGGCCGCGGCGGTGAGCTTCCTGTCCTGGGCGGTCGCCTACATCGTGCTCGCACTGGTTCCGTCCTATGTGGAGAGTGGGTTGCGCACCCACAACCTGCTGCTCGGGGGCGCCTCCTCCGGCATGCTGCTGCTGTGCGCCGCGCTCGCGCAGGTCGTCTTCGGCCGTCGGCGATTCCCGGCGATGCCGGCCGGTCTGGTGCTGCTGATCGCCGGTCTCGCCGGGATCGTCGTCGCGGGGATGCTGTCGTCGATCCCGCTGCTGCTGGTCACCGTGGCCGTCACCGGGATCGGGCAGGGTCTGGGGTTCCTGGGCGCCCTCCGGCGGGTCAACGCGCTCGCGCCCGCCGAAACGCATGCCAGCGTCGCGTCGGCCTTCTACGTCGTCACCTACCTCGGCGGCGGCGGACCGGTCATCGTCGTCGGATTGCTCGCCATCCCGCTCGGACTCGTCCTCGCCGTGCAGTCGGCCGCGCTGGCCGTCGCCGCGGTGTGTCTGGTGACCCTGGTGGTCCTGCTGCGTCACGACCGGGCGCGGCATCCGGAGCGCCCGCGCCGGATGCCGCCCGTGCCGTCCGGCGAGCCGTGATGGAGGATGGCCGGACGGCAGCGACGTCGAAAGGCAGGCTATGACCAAGCTCGGTGAATCCCTCCGCACCTTCTGGGACGGACCCGACGAGGGCAGGCGGATCCCGTTCGGAAGCAGCAGCGTGCAGCACGGGACGGCGGTGTTCGAAGGGATACGCTGCTACGCCACCCCGACCGGACCCGCGCTGTTCCGCCTCGACGACCATCTGCGGCGGTTGCTCGGCTCGGCGCGGTTGCTCGGCATCGGCCACGACTACGACCTCGATCGGCTCTCCTCGGCGGTGCTCGGCGCCGCGGCCGCGACCGCACTGCCGGGGTGTTACGTCCGCCCGGGGTTGTTCTGCCTCGACCCGGTGATCGACCTCGATCTGCGTGCCTGGCCGTACCGGCTCGGTATCGAGGTCTGGGCGCTGCCGCCGGAGCCGGCACCGCACTCGGCGGTCCGGCTGACGATCTCTCCGTGGCGGCGACCTTCGCCGTTGTCCTTCCCGCCGCGCGCGAAGGCCGTCGGGACCTATGTCACCTCGGCGCTGGCCAAGACCGCCGCGGTCGCGGCGGGGTTCGACGAGGCCGTGCAACTCGACCCGGACTCGGGCCGGGTCGCCGAGGCGACCACGACCAACATCTTCGTCATCCGCGACGGTGCGCTCGTCACGCCGTGGCTGGAGGACAGCCTGCTCGCCGGGATCACCCGGGACTCCGTGCTGGTCCTCGCCCGCGAGTTGGGTATCGACACGCGGGAGGGACCGGTGGAGGTCGCCGATCTGACCTCGGCCGACGAGGTCTTCCTGACCGGCACGGCCGGGGAACTGGTCGCGGCGAGTTGCCTGGACGAGCACGGGTACCCCGAGGAGCGGCCGGTGTTCGACGCGATCTCGGCCGCGTTCCGGGCGGCCGTGACCGGCGCCGGGCACCCGCACGAGGGCTGGCTGACCACGGTGCCCAGCGGGATGGCCGCCGTGTCGCGGGGCTGATTTCTCGATTCTCGCGTCTTTTCGCTTCACCCGGACTCGGGCGGTCCGGATCGTTTTTCCGTGCCGCCCGGGTCCGCTTGTTCGTAGTCGCGTCGGTGGGAATTCGAATTCCGGCGGAGCCCGGAATCCCAGGTGATCGCGCGCGTGGACTCCGGCGGCGGTGGCCGGGTGTGCGACGTGGTCGACGAACCGTGGGCCAGTGCTTCTTCCGCGGTGAACCAGCGATCCCGATCGCCCACGGTTCGCCATCCGCACTGGCGCGTTCGCGGCTCTCAATCGGGTCGTCCGGCGTGGTGTTCGCCGGCGGCAAATCATCTGCCATTCCCCGGAAGCGTTGGGCGACGATTTCCGGAGTCGATTTCACCCGGGTTTTCCGGCGTGGGCAGGCCGGTCGTGAGCCGGTGTGCGGGTTTAAACAACCGGTTTCGTGCCAAACCGGTGAGCCGGGTCGGTGTGCGGCCGTGCTCCAACCGTGGCCGGCCTGACGATGTCCGGCCGTTCTCGGGGCGGGGGAGGGTGCGGCGTGATGTCTGGTTTCTCCTAATTCGCTCGGCTAAACTGCCGCCATGAGCGAGCGGTCGTTGATCGATCCCGCCTCCGGTCCCGTGCTCGGTTCCAGTCGTGGCCGGGTGTTGGAGGTGCTGCGCTCGGCGGGCGGCCCGCTCGGCGTCCAGGACATCGCCGAGCGCACCGATCTGCACCCCAATACCGCCCGCTTCCACCTCGACGGGCTGGTCGAAGTCGGCCTTGTCGAGCGAGAGGCCGAGGAGCGCGGCCAACCAGGCCGCCCGCGCATGGTGTACCGCGCGGTGGTGACCGACCTGCCCGCGGGTCGGCGCAGCTACCGGTTACTCGCCGAAATGTTCACCAGCCTGATCGCCGACACGGTGCCCGAACCGGACAAGGCCGCGGCGAGCGCCGGCGAGGCCTGGGGCCGGTATCTCGCGGAGCGGCCGCCGCCCTCACACCGGGTCGACGCCGCGGAAGCCCTTCGCCGCCTGACGGCGGTGCTCGCCGACGTCGGTTTCGCGCCGGGAGAAGTGGGCGGGGAATTCGGCACGGAAGCGAACCCGGTGATCCCGTTGCGGCACTGCCCGTTCCAGGAGGTCGCCGAGCAGCACCGGGAGATCGTCTGCGCGCTGCATCTGGGCATGATCCGGGGCGTTCTCGCCGAGGTGCGCGCGCCCCTCGATGCCGAAGGCCTGGAACCCTTCGTCGGGCCCTCGCTGTGCCTGGCGCGCCTGACCACCGGCGCACACCGGCGGGACTCGCGGCACCCGGGCACCCCGGCGTAGCCGCGGCGCGAACCGTTGACGCGTTCTCGTATGCGCGACGGGAGCGGGGGACTCGGCGTCGGGAGGAGGGGACACGGGGACCGGAGGAGGGGACTCGGCGTCGGGAGGAGGGGACACAGTGACCGGAGCGGGGGAGTCGGCGTCGGGAGGAGGGGACTCGGGGACGGGAGGAGGGGACTCGGCGTCGGGAGGAGGGGACTCGGCGACCGGAGGAGGGGACACGGTGGTGGGGCTGGTCAGGGGTGGGTGCGGAGGTAGGTGCTGAGCCAGCCGGTGACGTGGAAGTCGCCGCGCCAGGTGAAAACCGCGGCGCCGCGGTCGCTTCCGGGGCTGCCTTCCGGGAACACGGCGGTGGCCTCGCCCCGGGGCATCGGCGTCCGCTCGTAGTGCGCGCCGCGCCAGGCGACGAGCACACCGCCCTCCGGGCCGTTCGCCACGGCGTGGTCGTCGCGGGCTTCGATCCTGGCGCCGGTGGCGCGGTCGCGCAGCAGGGCGGCGTAGTCCTCTTCGCCGAGATGACAATGGTGCGGCCTGCCACGGGCGGTCCAGTCCGGGGCGGTGATCCCGCGGCCGGTCGCGGCCCCCCACAGGGTGGGCACGGCGTCCTCGAGGTGGGCCGCGGTGGCCATCTGTTCACACATCCACAGCAGCCTCCCGGCCCCCCGCGCGGGCCGGCACCGCCGCCAGCGGACCCGCTTGCTGAGGTCGGCGGCGACGATCGCGCTCCACGGGTGCACGGTGCCGAGCAGGCCCTGACAGCCGATCCAATGCAGATAACGCGGCGCCTCTTCGAGCGCGGCGTAGAGCGCCATGTACGGGATCCCGGCGATGGTGCGGGCGCCCCGGTGGAACGCCGCCGGGTCGATGGCCACCAGCAGGAGCGCGGCGCGCGCGAGATCGCCGGGCTGGTAGTCGGCCGGGCCGTCGGGACGCAGGAACCGGGCGACGGTTCCCTTCAGCTCCTCGTTGATCGCGGTCTGGGCGAGCTTGGGCACGAGGGTGGCGACCAGTCCGATGAGGGTCGTCTCGGCTTCCTCCGGACTGTCCGGCAGCGGCGCTTCGGCCAGGGCGAGCCGGAGTTCGTGGCCGACCGTGGCCGGGACCATCAGGCGCGCGGTGAGTTTCCCCAGTTCGGTCGGGGAGAACCGGACTCCCGGGGTGTCCGCGGGGGCCAGCAGATCCGCGTCGAGCAGGAAATCCACGGCGTGGCGGACCGGCGTGCGGCTGCGGCTGCCCTGGTGGTGCGCCAGCGTGCCCACCCACCACAGTTCGGCTTCCTCCGGGGACCGGATGCGGTGCTGGACCGCCTCGGCGAGCACGTGATCGGGCAGGCTGGTCTCGATCTGGGACCGCACGGTGTGCCCGGCGACTAGTTTCGCCTGCCACGCCGGGCGTTCGTCCTCGGTGACGATCAGGAAGGCCCAGCCGCGGTTCTCGCCCGCGCCGATCCGGCCCGCCCGGCCGAACATCTGCTGCACGGTCGCCACGTCGAGGGGGCTGAGCCCGACCTCGGTGTCCTGTACGACGACCGCGCGGGCCGGCAGGTTGACGCCGGCCGCGACGGTGGTGGTGGCGACGAGCACGTCGAGACGCCGCGCCCGGAAATCGGTCTCGGCCTGTTTGCGCTGATCCCAGCCCTTGTAGTGCAGTCCGATGCCGGCACTCCGGCACACCTCGTGCAGCGCTTCGGTGTTGTCCGGGTGGATGCCGTCGATGTGCGCGCCCCGCGCCCCGGCGAGGATCAGCGCGGTGCGCCGGACGTTGCGTTTGCTGCCGCAGAACACCAGCACGCTGCCGCCGTCTCGGGTGATCATCGTGGTGATCGCGGCGGCCGCCCGGATCCGCGCGGTTTCGACGAGGTTCCAGTCGCGGTGACCGGCGATGGTGGGCAGCTGCCAGGTGAGGCGGCTCGGCCGCCACGCCAGGCGCAGCAGGCGGGCGCCCAGCCAGTCGGCGATGCCCTCGGCGTTGGACACCGTGGCCGACAGCCCGATGATGCGCATACCGGTATCGGTCCTGGCGCCGGTTTTCCCGTCCCCGTCCCGCATCCGGGCCAGCAGCGCCTCCAGGACGGGGCCGCGCTCGGTGTCGCCGAGGAGATGGATCTCGTCGACGATCAGGCAGCCGACCTCGGCCAGCGCCTCGCGCAGCGACGAGGCGCGGCACATCGCTTCGAACTTCTCGGTCGTGGCGACCCACAGGTCCGCCTCCCGCACCTTCCGCACATCGACGCTGTGTTCACCGGAGAGCCGCTCGACCCGGAGTCCCTCCCGGCGCCAGGTTTCGAGTTCGCGGTCCAGTTCGTCGGTCAGCGATCGCTGCGGGACCAGCCAGGCGGCCTTGCGTTGCTGGGTGCGCACGGTGCGCAGCGCCGCGGCCATGCCGATGACGGTCTTGCCGGCGCCGGTCGGGGCGACCACCACCAGGTGATCGTCGGTGTCCAGGATGAGTGGGACCGCGGCCGCCTGGGCCGGGTTGAGCGTCGGGTGTGGCAGGAAGCGCAGCCAGTCCTGGGGGACGAGGTCGGCGGCGGGGACCGGGCCCGCCTCGGCCGGGACGGCCGGCGCGTGGGTCTGCCAGAGCAGGTCGTAGGTGTCGCGCGCGGCGTCGGCCGCGGTGCCGGTCAGCGGCGGGAACCGCCGGGGCAGCGGCCGGGTCAGCGAGCACTCGGCGGCGACCACCGTGCACCCGCCGGCCGGACCGCCGTCGTGACCGGTGATCGTCTCTTCTTCGACCAGATACGGGAATTCCCTGGCTTCGATGCCGTTCGCGGCGAGTTTGTCCCGCAGGGTCGAGAACTCCTCGCCCGCGGGGAGGAGCACCCGCACGTCGGCATCGGGCGGGGTGGGGGGCAGTTCGGCGTCGGGGTCGGTCAGCTTCAGCCAGACGATCTCTCCCATATGCCCCCGTCCGGCCCGCCACCTTGATCGTCAGCACCTTAGCTGCCACGGCGCGGGGGACCGACCGTGGCGGTCGTGATATGCCTTCAGCGCGGCAGCAGCGGCGAAACGACAGGAAATCGGTGCGAATCGACCGGGAGAACGGGGTGTGGCGTGGCGGAGCCGTTTCGGGGCTCGGTGCTGGACGCGACGCTGGAACGGATCACGTTCGCCAATGAGGACACCGGCTACACGGTCGCCCGCGTCGATCCGGGCCGGGGCGGTGAGCTGGTCACCGTCGTGGGCTCGCTGCTGGGAGCGCAGCCGGGCGAGGCATTGCGCATGCACGGCCGGTGGGGATCGCACCCGCAGTACGGCAGGCAGTTCCATGTAGAGGACTACACGACCGTGCTGCCCGCGACGGTGCAGGGCATCCGCCGCTATCTGGGTTCGGGGCTGATCAAGGGAATCGGGCCGAAACTGGCGGAAAAGATCGTCGATCACTTCGGGGTGGACGCGCTGGAGGTGATCGAAGCCACGCCGGAACGGCTGATCGAGGTGCCCAAGCTGGGGCCGAAACGCACCGAGCTGATCACGAAGGCGTGGGAGGAACAGAAGGCCATCAAGGAGGTGATGGTCTTCCTGCAGGGCATCGGTGTGTCCACGTCGCTGGCGGTGCGGATCTACAAGCAGTACGCCGGAGCGTCGATCGACGTGGTGCGCGGCGAGCCGTATCGCCTCGCTTCGGATGTGTGGGGAATCGGTTTCAAGACCGCCGACACCATCGCGAAGGCGGTGGGCATCCCGCACGACAGCCCACAACGGATCAAGGCGGGGCTGCAGTTCACCTTGTCGGAGGCGACCGGGAACGGGCACTGCTTCCTGCCCGACGAGGAACTGATCGCACAGGCCATCAGGATCCTCGCCGTCGACGCGGGCCTGATCATCGACTGCCTCGCCGAGCTCGTCGAGGAGGAGGGCGTGGTCCGGGAGGAGATTCCCGGCGACGACGCCACGCGGCCGGTGTCCGCGATCTACCTGGTTCCCTTCCACCGGGCCGAGATCTCCCTGGCCAACCAGCTGCGGACGCTGTTGCGGACCAGCGCCGACCGGATGCCCGCCTTCGCGACGGTGGACTGGGACCGGGCACTGGCCTGGCTGCACCGGCGCACCGGCGCCGAGCTCGCTGAAGAGCAGGAGGCCGCGGTGCGGCTGGCGCTGAGCGAGAAGGTCGCCGTGCTCACCGGCGGACCGGGCTGTGGCAAGAGCTTCACGGTGCGCTCGATCGTCGAGTTGGCGGCGGCCAAGAACGCGAAGATCGTGCTGGCCGCGCCGACGGGCCGGGCGGCCAAGCGCCTGACCGAGTTGACCGGCTACCCGGCCGCGACCGTCCACCGGCTCCTCGAACTCAAGCCCGGCGGTGACGCCGCCTTCGACAAGGACCGGCCCCTGGAAGCCGATCTCGTAGTGGTGGACGAGGCGTCCATGCTGGATCTGTTGCTGGCCAACAAACTCGCCAAGGCCGTGCCGCCCGGCGCGCATCTGCTGCTCGTGGGCGACGTCGACCAGCTTCCCTCGGTCGGTGCGGGCGAGGTGCTCCGGGACCTGCTCGCCGCGGGCACCCCGGTGCCGCATGTGCGGTTGACCCACATCTTCCGGCAGGCCAGCCAGTCCGGGGTGGTGACCAACGCGCATCGCATCAACGCCGGCGACTATCCGATCACCAGCGGGCTCACGGATTTCTTCCACTTCAGCGTGGACGACGCCGAGCAGGCGGCCGCGGTGACGGTGGACGTGGTGGCCCGCAGGATCCCCGCGAAGTTCCGGATCGATCCGCGGCGCGACGTCCAGGTGCTGGCGCCGGTGCACCGCGGCCCGGCCGGTGCCGGCGCGCTCAACGCGTTGTTGCAGGAAGCCCTGACCCCGTCCCGGCCGAACCTGCCGGAGCGGCGCTTCGGCGGCCGGGTCTTCCGTCCGGGCGACAAGGTCACGCAGCTGCGCAACAACTACGACAAGGGCGAGAACGGCGTGTTCAACGGGACTCAGGGCGTGGTCACCGTCGTCAATCTCGAAGAACAGGTCCTCACCGTCCATACCGACGACGACGAGGACATCGTGTACGAATTCGGCGAACTGGACGAACTGGCGCACGCCTACGCCGTGAGCATCCACCGTTCCCAGGGCAGTGAATATCCCTGCGTCGTCATTCCCGTGACGACCAGCGCGTGGATGATGCTGCAACGCAACCTGCTGTACACGGCGGTCACCAGGGCGAAGAAACTCGTCGTGTTGGTCGGCGCGAAGAAGGCCATCGGCCAGGCCGTGCGAACCGTCGGCGCCGGCCGGCGGCACACCGCGCTGGACCACCGGGTGTGCGGGACACTCGGCTGATTCTCGCCGTCAGGGGACGGGTCGGCGTCGCGACGATATCGTGACGGCCTCGGAGGAAGGCTGGATCAGATCCCAGCGGTTGCCGTAGAGGTCCTCGAAGACCGCGACCTCCCCGTAGGGCTCCCGGCGGGGCAGCCCGGTGAACCGCACACCTGCCGCGCGCAGGCGGCGGTAGTCGCGGGCGAGGTCATCGGTGTGGAGGAACAGGAAGACCCGGCCACCGGTCTGGTCGCCGATCCGTCCCGACTGTTCCTCGGTGGCCGCGCGGGCGAGCAGGATGCCGGTTTCGCGGGCACCGGAAGGCGCGACGACCACCCAGCGCTTGTGTTCGTTCACGACGGTGTCCTCGATCAGGCGGAACCCGAGGACGTCGGTGTAGAAGGCGATCGCCTCGTCGTAATCGCGCACGACGACGGAGACGAGACCGAGATGTGGCATGCCCACCATTCTGGCCGTTCTCACCCTGCGGAGGTGACAGCGCCCGCCCGGGCTCGGTGCGGGTTGCCGCGGATGCCGCGGGCCCGTCATCGTGAAGCCAGCCCCGGGAAAGGGGGACGCCGAGGGAAGGAAGTCATCGTGGGCTTAGTCAAGGTCGGGGAAGAGAACACCACCGACATCGAGCTTTATTACGAGGATCGCGGCCAGGGTCGGCCGATCGTGCTCATCCACGGCTACCCCCTCGACGGACATTCGTGGGAGAAGCAGTCCGCGGCGCTGTTGGCGGCCGGGTACCGCGTCATCACCTACGACCGTCGCGGGTTCGGCCAGTCCAGCCAGCCCGTCGGCGGCTACGACTACGACACCTTCGCCGCCGATCTGGACAAGGTGCTGACCGCGCTCGATCTGACCGGCGTCGCGCTGGCCGGGTTTTCCATGGGCACGGGCGAAATCGCCCGTTATCTCGCGGCCTATGGTTCCGGCCGGATCACCAAGGTCGCCTTTCTGGCGTCGCTGGAGCCGTGGTTGCTCAAGACCGACGACAATCCGGGTGGGGCGGCCCCGCGCGAGGTCTTCGAGGACATCGCGCGGCAGGCGAAGACCGACCGGTACGCCTACTACACCGAGTTCTACAAGACCTTCTACAACCTGGACGAGAACCTGGGTTCCCGCATCAGCGAAGAAGCGGTGCGCAACAGCTGGAACGTCGCGGCGAGCGGCGGCGCGGTGGCGGCCGCGGCCGCGCCGCTGACCTGGATCACCGATTTCCGGGCGGACATCCCCAAGATCGACGTGCCCGCGCTGATCCTGCACGGGACCGCCGACAACATCCTGCCCATCGACGCGACCGGGCGCCGGTTCCGCGAGGCGCTGCCGGACGCCCAGTACGTGGAGGTCGAAGGCGCTCCCCACGGTCTGTTGTGGACACACGCCGACGAGGTCAACAACGCGCTGCTGGCCTTCCTCGGCTGAGCCCCGCGAGGACATCCGTCGACGCCGGAGGCCTTCCCGACCGGCCACACACCTGCCGGCACGACCGCGGCTCGGCGGCCACCCACCTCGCGTTCCCGCGTTGACCGGAGCGTGCCGGTCCGCGGGGCTCCCGGTAGGCGGCGACGGCAGACTCGGTCCCGCACGTGTCCGCTCGCCCGCGGCCTATTCCGTCTCGGCTTCCATCGGACGCTGACCGGTGGACGGGAGTTCGATGCCGGGACCGAGGGTGCCCGTGTAGATGGGGGTGCTGGGGTTCTCTCGCGGTAGCTCGATCCCGGGTCCCTGGTCGCCGGTGAAGGCGGGTACTCCGATGGTTTCGCGGGGGAGTTCGATGCCGGGTCCCTGGTTGCCGGTGAAGGCGGGCACGCCGATGGTTTCGCGGGGGAGTTCGATCCCGGGTCCCTGGTCGCCGGTGAAGGCGGGCACGCCGATGGTTTCGCGAGGGAGTTCGATCCCCGGCCCCTGGTTGATGGGGAGATCGGGTTGTGCGTTGCTAGGCGGGAGTTCGATGCCGGGGCCGCCGCCGAAGCCGGAAGCGCCACTGTCGTAGCTCGGGCCGCTGCCGCCAGAGCCGTAGGAGGAACCGCCCCCCGAGGACGTTCCGTACGACGACCCTCCCGCGCCCGAGCCGTCCAGCGAGGCCTGGAAGGGAGCCGCGGCCGCCTGGTCCTGTTGGTCATAGCTGGACCCGGCTGTGCGCACGTTCGTCGCCATGTCCGACATCCCGGTGACGGAGGACTTGAGCGTATCGGTGGCGTGCTGCTGGGTCAGGGCGTTGATGATCGGCGGTAGGAACTGGCACAGGATCCCGTAGGACGAATTGTCCATGCTCACGGTGTTCGCCGCGGATACCGCGGTGTTCAGCCGGTCGACGAGGCCGTCGAGATGGCTCGCATGTGCGCGAAGTTCATCCGAAACCACGGTAAAAGAAGACGTCATGCCACCCCTCCAAGCCTTACCCCACGGCGGGCTGTCGCTACGCCGGAGTAGGAAGCAGCTTAGCAACGCTTGGCGGGCCGGGTGAACCTTCCCGCGGTCGAGGGGGCCACGGGCCGGGCGGACACCGTCGCCATGCGGTCCGGGCGGGACGGATCGACCGTTCGGAGCGGTGTGACCGCGGAACGGAGGACTCGGCGACCGGAAGGGAGGACTCGGCGACCGGAAGGGGGGACACGCGGGGTTAGTTGGCGTGGGACAGGCCGTGGGAGAGGGCGCGCGAGGTGGCGGTGAGCAGCCGCGCGAGTGCGCGCGGCTGCGCGCCGGCGGTCTCGACCACCACGCTGATCGCCGCGGCGACCTCGCCGTCGGCGCCGAGCACGGGCACCGCGACCACCATGTCGTGCACGGTGATCTGGCCGCGCGCGATGGCGACGCCGGTCTGCCGGATCGACGCGAGGCGGCGGCGCAGCTCCGTGGGGTCGGTCACCGTCAACGGCGTGTACCTGCGCAGCGGCGACCGCAGCACCTGCGCCTGCAGATCCCGGTCCGCGTGCGCGAGCAGCACCAGCCCGGTTCCGGTCGCGTGCATCGGCCAGCGGTCGCCGACGCGGCTGGCGGTCGCGTGCCGTTCCCGGGCGCGCAGGGCTTCGACGTAGATGACCTCCAGGCCGTCGCGAACGCCGAGGTGCACGTTGCCCCGCGTCGCTTCGTGAAGATCGTCGAGATAAGGGAAGGCGGCGTCGCGCAGCGCGAGCCAGCGGGGCGAGAGCGCGGCGAGTTCGAGCAGCCGCAGACCGACCGTGTAAAGGCCGGTTTCGTCCCGTTCGAGGCCCCGCCACTTCACCAGTTCGCGGACGAGACGGTGCGCGGTGGGCAAGGTGAGCTGCGCCCGTCGCGCGATTTCGCTCAGCGACAACCGGCGGTGCTGCGGTCCGAAGGCGCCGAGCACGGCCAGCATCCGGGTGGCGGCGGTCGGCCGGGGCGCGGGGACGTCGAGGGCCGTCTGGTTGGTCAACGCTGACCTCTGTTCCTCACCGTGAAACACCGTGAAATTCAGCCGGTTACGCCAATTTCACTAGCGGATCCCTTATCGCACAAGGGATCCGCCGGTATCGCTCGACGCGGACGCGACGGATGCTGTAGCCGGGATCCGCCGCCCGGCCGATCTCGCCGGGGTGAGGCGGCAACCGTTTTTCCGTCTCGTGAAATGACGCTTTGTTCCTCGATGTGTTCTTGGTCACGCTGATGGAAGTGATCCAGCTCACGAAGCCGGAGGACGGAATGAGAAGACGAACACGGCGACTGGCACTCGCCGCCGCGGCGGTCCTGGGTCTCGCCGCGTGCGGCGGCCCGGGCGCCCCGACGGGCACCGACGCGGCGGCCGCAGGTCCGCCGCAGCGTGGCGGCGAAATCACGGTCCTGGAAGGCGATTCGTTCGCGGGCGGCTGGCCCTCGGGTCTCGATCCGGCGACCAACACCACCGGTGGAGCCAACATCTCGCAGATGAGTTCGATCTACGGCGGGCTGTTCGCGCTGACCGCGAACCCCGACGGCAGTGACGTCAAGGTCGTGCCGAACCAGGCCGAAAGCTACGAACTCCTCGACGGCGGCAGGACCGTGCGGATCACCCTTCGTGGCGGTATCCGGTTCTCCGACGGCACCCCGCTCGACGCCGCCGCGGTGGCCTTCAACTTCCAGCGCGACCTGACCGCGTCGTGCAGCTGCGCGCCGCCGTGGCAGTTGGCGGACAACGGAATCACCACCGACGGGCCGTCGACCGTGGTGCTCCGGTTCACCCAGCCGTACGCCGCGGTGATCAACGCCTTTCCGATTTCCAACGTCAACTGGATCGCCTCGCCCACCGCGCTGCGGAAACTGGGCGCGGATCAGTTCAAACTGACCCCGGTGGGCGCGGGCCCGTTCACGGTCGTGTCGGACCGGTTGAGTTCCGAGCTGGTGCTGGCCCGGAACCCGGACTATTTCAAGCCGGGACTGCCCTATCTGGACCGGTTGACCTTCAAGTCGATCGGCGGTGATCAGCCCGCGTACCAGGCCTTGCTGGCCGGGCAGGCGCAGGCCTACGAGGGCATGGGCACGGTGCCGCTGATCGACCAGGCGATGACCAATCCCCGGCTCACCGAGACGATCGAGCCGCCGACTTCGCCCTACGTCATCCAGTTGAACACGAAGATCGCGCCGTTCGACAACCAGCTCGCGCGCGAGGCGATCTATTACGCGTCGGACTTCGGCGCGATCGCCAAGGGCCTGTTCAAGGGCGCGTATCCGGTCAGCCAGATGTTCACCGGTTCGGGCGGGCTGTTCCACCACCCGGCGGTGCCGGGGTACCGGACGTTCGATCTGGAGAAGGCCAGGCAACTCGTCCAGCAGCTCGGCGGCCTCACCGTGGAACTCGGCACGATCTCGAACTACGTCGCCCAGCAGGTTTCGACCGCGCTGCAGACGCAGTGGCAGGCGGCCGGCATCAAGGTGACCATGAACACCTACCAACTGTCCACTTTGGTCCAGCAGTTCAATTCGGGGACCTGGCAGACGATGCTGCAGACGGCGGGGGCGTGGGACCCGGCCGCGGGGGTCGGGGTCGGCTTCCGGTTCTCCTCCACCTCGCCGTTCAGCGGCGTGTCCGACCCACGGCTGGACGATCTGCTCGACCAGGCCGCGGGCACGCTGGATCCCAACCGGCGCGACACGCTCTACCAGGAAGCCGGCAAGTACATCTCGGACCGGGCCTATGCCCCCTTCGGGCTAGCCTTCGCCACGGCGAACCTCGCCGTCAAGGGCGTGTACGGGCCCGGGCTGACCACGAAGATCCCGCCGCTGGTGGTCAACACCGGCGTGCTGTGGGACCAGGTCTGGCGAGCGCGCTGAATTCTCCCTGAGCCGGCGGGTTCCGGGAATTCACCGGGTACAGTGGACCGACCGGTACCCGGCCCGGGCGCGCCT
This sequence comes from Amycolatopsis sp., assembly GCA_035685725.1. Taxonomy (GTDB): domain Bacteria; phylum Actinomycetota; class Actinomycetes; order Mycobacteriales; family Pseudonocardiaceae; genus Amycolatopsis_E. The sequence goes on from DASSAD010000334.1 coordinate 19,252, forward strand.
CACCGCGAGGCGCGCTCGACCGGGTGCGCGGTGCGGGACCAGCCGCCGAAACCGAACGGGCGCACGACCATGGACATCGCCGCGTTGCGCGCGCCCGCCACGATGACCGGGATCTGCTCGGGACTGGGCGTGGTGCGCAGCCCGCGTTCGTCGATGCCGGGACCCTCGGTGGTCTCCAGCCGCTTGCCGGCCCGCGCGAGATCGCCGTGGTCGCGGATCGCGTGGTCGTGGATCCACCGTTGCACATCGGCCTTGCGGAAACCGTTTTCGGCGAACAGCTCGGCGTGTTCGACGCCGAGGATCAGCCCGGCCGAGGAGAACCGGCCGATGATCGCGCCGGTGCGCGCCACGGTGTCGGCGATGTCCCACAACACTTCTTCGGGATTCCGGGTGCCCCGGTTGTCGATGAATTCACAGGTGCGCAGCAGAAACGCGGAAACGGCGCTGGTGCCGGGAGGAAGTCCGAGTTCGACCGAGAGCGGTTCCCACGGGCTTTCCTCTTCGTTTTCGCCGACGCACAGAGACCAGCGGCCCGGCAGGCCCTGGGTGGCCTGTTCCAGCTCGTGCGGCCGGATGCCCAGGACGTTGCGCACCACGAGGCCGATCGCCCTGGCGATGGTGGCGTTCGCGCGGAACCCCGGCCCGAGCACTCCGCCGGTGGAGTTGATGCCCAATTCGGCGCGCACGGGCCCGTTGACCACGATCAGCGGCGCGGGCCCGCTGGTGCTCTGCCAGCCGCCACCGGTCACGATGGACTGGTTCATCAGCGCATCCCAGGCGGCGAGGACGACCGGGAAGTACTCGGGACGGCAGCCGGCCATGGCGGCGTTGACCGCGGCTTGTTCCACCGTGCAGGTGCGGTCCAGGTGGTCGGCGGAGGCGATCACCTCGTCCCGCGCCCGCGGGGTGGTCGCGAGGAACCGTTCGACGAGCCCGGCGGTGGCCGGCACGATCGGCAGGCCGTCGGTCCAGCCCTGTTCGTAGGCGTGTTCGATCGCCAGGCCGGCGTAGTCGAGCAGTTCGGTATCCCGTTCGAGATCGTCGTCGACCGCGTCGGTCACGCGGCGGCCGTTGAACCGGAAGCGCCGGAAGCCCCGGAAGCCCCGGAAGACCCCGCGGTCCCGGATGCCGCGGTGAGGATCCCGACGAGTTCGGGCAGCGCGGTTCGCGCCCGCTCCTGGACCTCCTCGGGGCCCAGCGGTGCGACGGGATGCGGCGTCCGCACGTAGCCGTAGCCGGGCTCGCCCTTGAGCGCGGCCATCGCGTCGGCGGTCGCGGTGAAGGCCTCGCTGCAGATGACCACCGCGGGCAGGCCCGCCGCCTCGAACACCAGCCCGTCCGCGATGGCCGAGGCGCTGCACGAACCACAGTCGCCGACCCCCACCACGACGACGTCGCAGGACTCGACCAGTTCGCCGGCCATCTCGGCGGGCACGGGCTGGGCGATGTTCAGTTTCTTGCGCCGCACCACCCCGGTGACGCCGTATTCGTGGGTCAGCAGTTCGCCGACCGCGTCGAGGAAGGCCTCCGCGTTCTTCTTGGTGTTGGCGAGCAGCCCCACGGTCAACCCGCGCAGCCGCGCCGGGCGCACCGCGCGGACGCCGGCGGAGGTGGTCGTGCCCACGCGGGCGGTCGGGTCGATCATCGCTTCGAACATCAACGACTCCCAGAATTTCCGACGGTTCCTCGACGGTAGGCCCGCCGCCCGCTGGTGCGCCAGCGTCCTTTCACGCTCCGGAAGACCCGCTGAGCTCCCCGGTGGTTCCGACGTTTTTCTCCGTGGGTGTCGCGGCGCCCGGACCCGTCGCGGGAACCCGCAGCACGAGCAGGGCCACCAGGCTCAGCGAGCACACCAGTCCCAAGTAGATCGATACCGCGGACGAGGAGTGGTACGCGGCGAACAGCGCGGTCGCGGCGAGGGGTGTGACGGCGCCGCCGACCAGACCGCCGAGCTGGTAGGCGATCGAGGCGCCGCTGAACCTCGTGCGGGTGTCGAAGATTTCGGTGAACAGCGATCCCTGCGCCCCCGCCATCAGCGCCTGCACCACCCCGGCCACCATGAAGGCCACCAGCGCGGCGAAGGTGTTCCTGGTGTTGACGAGCAGGAAAAGCGGGAAGGCCCAGAGCACCGCGGCCGCGGTGCCGATGGCGTAGATCCGCCTGCTGCCCCAGCGGTCCGCCCACCGCGCCGCCACGTAGATCATCGCGATCCAGAGCACCGCGGAGAGCAGGATCAAAGTGAGCAGCGTGCTGTGGCTGAACCCGATCGCGGTTCCGTAGCTGAGCATGTACACGATCACGGTGTAGCCGACCGCCGGCGACGCGATGGCGGCCACGCTGGCGAGCACGAGGGTGAGCGGCCGCTCGCGCAGCAGGGTGGCCAGCGGCAGCCTGCTCGTCTCGTTCCTTTCCTTCACCCGCTGGAATTCGGGGCTCTCGTTCAGTTTCCGCCGCACGATCATGCCCACCACCAGCAGCACGATGCTGAGCAGGAACGGGATGCGCCAGCCCCAGGCGCGCAGATTGTCGCCGGAAACCGCGACGGCGAAAAGGAACACCAGATTGGAGGTGAGTACCCCGATCGGCACACCGAACTGCGCGAAGCTGCCGTAGACGGCCCGCCGCCGGGGGCTCGCGTGCTCCGTGGCGACCAGCAGCGCCCCACCCCATTCGCCGCCGACGCCGAATCCCTGCGCCAGCCGGAGCAGGACCAGCAGGACCGGCGCCGCGATCCCGATCGTGGCGTAGGTCGGCAGCAGGCCGATCAGGAAGGTCGACACGCCGGCGAGCATCAGCGTGAGCACCAGCATCGACTTGCGGCCGACGCGGTCGCCGAAGTGCCCGATCACCGCGCCGCCCAGTGGCCGGGCGAGAAACCCCATCGCGAACGTGCCGAAGGCCGCGAGCGTGCCGGCGACCGGGGAGAACGAGGGGTAGAACAGCTGGCCGAAGACCAGGGCGGCGGCGCTGTTGAAGATGTAGTAGTCGTACCACTCGATGGACGTACCCACACAGCTGGCGAGCAGGATCGACGCTCTGCCCGGGCTCGAACCGGCCATGGAACCCACCTTTGGGATCAGGGACCGAGGGGAAGCGGGAATGGTGCGGGAATTCTCCCGGCGTCGAACGGGGAGCCGGGGAGTCGGGGAGACGGTGAAGATGGTTCAGGAAGGGACTTCCGCGCCGCCGGGGATCGGAATTTCCAGCAACGCCGGGCCGATCCTAACCGTGGACAGCGCCTTTTCCAAGTCTGAAAAGGTTTCCACGCGTTCGGCCGTTATCCCGTAGCCGCGCGCCACCGAAACGAAGTCGAGGCCGGGCAGGTCCAGCCCGGGCACGCCGCTGACCCCGAGCGGACCGGTGAACCAGCGTAGCGCGCCGTATTCCTTGTTGCGCAGCACGAGGAACGTGATCGGCAGCTCGTGCTGCGCCGCCGACCACAGGCCCTGCACGCCGTACTGGGCGGACCCGTCACCGAGAACGGCGAAGACGCGGCGGCCGGGGTCGGCCAGCGCGACGCCCACCGCCGCGGGCAGCCCGAAGCCGAGACCGCCGGCGGCTGGGAAGAACAGGCCGTTCGCGGAGCGGATCGGCGTCCGCTCCCAGAATTCCGCGGTGTGCGCGGTTGCCTCGTAGACCAGTTTCGCGTCCTCGGGCAGATTCGCGGCGAGCACGTCGAACACCACTTCGGCGGGAAACGGCGCGTCCTGGCTGGGCACCGCCCGCGGCGCGGGCCGGGGCGTGACCGCCGGGCGGCCGGCGGGAGCGCAGGCGAGCTCGGCCAGCCCCGCGACGACGGCGCCGACATCGCCCACCAGCGCCTCGCCCATCGGGGGCCGCGCCGCCTGCGCCGGATCGCTGGTGACGAAGACGAGTTCGGCGCCGGGTGGCAGGAACGGCCCGGGCCGGTTGATGTGGTAGCGGAACACCGGGGCGCCCAGCACCAGGACGAAATCGTGCCCCTGGAGCGTCTCGCTCACCCCGGCCACGCTCGCCGGCAGCAGGCCGCGGAAATGCGGGTGCGTGGTGGGGAACGGGCAGCGCGGCGCGCTCGGCGCGACCCAGACCGGCAGCCGCGCCTTTTCCGCCAGCTCGATCACCCGCGAGAAGGCCGGTTCGGCGTCCACCTCGGGACCGAGCACCAGCACCGGCGAGGAAGCCGCGGCGAGCCGCTCCACGAGCCCGGCGAGGACATCACCCGAGGGACCGCCGAGCGCGGACACGCGTCGTCCGCCGAGGTGCTCGACCTCGTGCTCGTCGACCCGCACCGCCCAGTCGTCCAGCGGCAGGGACACGAACACCGGGCCCTTCGGCGGCAGCGTCGCGAGATGGTAGGCCTCCACCAGGGTGCGCGGCACGTCCTGCGCGCGCAGCGGTTCGAAGGCGGCCTTGACGTGCGGGCGGGGCACCGATGTCAGCTCCGGGTCGGACAGCATGGCGTGCAGGCCCACCATGCCGCGCGCCTGCTGGCCGGCGGTCACGATCAGCGGCGTCTGCACTTCCTTGGCGTTGGTCAGGTTGCCCATCGCGTTGCCCAGCCCGGCCGCGGCGTGCAGGCTGACCAACGCGGGTTTTCCGGTCGCCTGCGCGTAGCCGTCGGCCATGGCCAGCACCGCGCCCTCGTGCAGGCCGAGGATGTAGCGGAAATCCGCGGGGAATCCGTCCAGGAACGGTAGTTCGTTGGAGCCGGGGTTGCCGAAAACCGTCGTCAGACCCCAACCGCGGAGTAGCTCGTAGACTGTTTCGCGCACCGTCGTCATCAGCCAAACGTAACTCAGCATCGCGGTCGGTCACAGACTTGCGCTCACTGCTTTTCCGTGTCATGAAAGGCTTGTCGCTCTGACGCGGCGGGCCCCGGCATAGTCGGTTCACCACAGAATCACCGAAACGGGGCCCACATGAGCATGGCCACGCGTGCCGCGATCTGCCGGGAAGCCGGTAAGCCGTGGGAGATCGCCGAAGTCGAGCTGGACGAGCCGAAGGCGAACGAGGTCCGCATCTCCTTCCGCGCGGCCGGACTGTGTCACTCGGACGACCACATCCAGAAGGGCGACGCCCCGATGCGGTTCCCGGTCGTCGGCGGGCACGAAGGTGCCGGAATCGTCGACGCGGTCGGCGAAGGCGTCACTCGCGTCGAAGTCGGCGACCACGTCGTCTGCTCGTTCATTCCGGCCTGCGGGTCCTGCCGTTACTGTTCCACTGGGCGGCAGAATCTTTGTGACGCCGGGAAGAACGCGGGAACCGGCCTGTTCCCCGACGGCACGTTCCGGTTCCATGCCGACGGTGCCGATCTCGGTGGTCTCTGTGTCCTGGGCACTTTCTCCCAGTACGCCGTGGTGTCGGAATTCTCGTGCATCACCATTCCCCAGGACATCCCGTTCGAAGTCGCCGCGCTGGTGGGCTGCGGGGTGCCGACCGGCTGGGGATCGGCGGTGCACGCGGCCGGCGTGCGGGCCGGGGACACGGTGGTGATCTACGGATCCGGCGGGGTCGGCAGCAACGCGGTGCAGGGCGCGTCCTTCGCCGGCGCGAAGCACGTCGTCGTGGTCGACCCGGTGCCGTTCAAACGCGAGATGGCGAAGGTCTTCGGCGCCACGCACACCTTCGCCGACGCCGAGGCGGCCCACGAGTTCGTGGTCGAGACCACCTGGGGCGAGCTGGCCGACCACGCCATCATCACCGTCGGCGTGCTGCACGACGAGGTCATCGCGAACGCGCTGAAGATCGTCGGCAAGGCCGGCCAGGTGACCGTCACCGCGGTCGGCAACGGCTCGCTCGACGCGCCGGCCGGCATGCTGATCGGTTACCAGCGGCGCGTGCAGGGCGCGATTTTCGGCGCCTGCAACCCGCTTTACGACGTGCCGCGCCTGTTGGGCCTCTACCGCTCCGGCCGGCTCAAACTCGACGAGCTGATCACCCGGCGGTACTCGCTGGAGCAGGTCAACGAGGGCTACCAGGACATGCTCGACGGCAAGAACATCCGCGGCGTGATCATTCACGAACACTGAGGAGCTGGCATGACCACAGTTGCGCCCACCCCCGGGATCGGGGCGCTGGTCACCGACAACACCCATCTCATCGGAGGCGAGTGGGTAGCCGCGGAAAGCGGCGAGACCATCGAGGTCGTCGACCCGGCGACCGCGACGGTCCTCGGCCGGGTGCCGCGCGGGCGCGCCGCCGACGTCGACGCCGCCGTGCGCGCCGCGACCGCGGCCTTCCCCGCCTGGCGCGACACCAGCCCGACCGCGCGGGCCGCGCTGATCCTGCGCTGGGCGCAGCTCATCCGGGAGCACGAGGGCGAGCTGGACCGGCTGGAGTCGCAGGAGGTCGGCCGGCCGAGCTGGGGCCCGCCGCCGATGGCAGGCCAGCTCACCTTCATCGCCGGGCAGGCCGACAAGGTCCAGGGCATCTCGATGCCAGGGCACAGCCCCGACGTGCTCGCGCTGACGCTGCGCGAACCCTACGGCGTGGTCGGCGCCGTGATCCCGTGGAACGCGCCCGGCCCGATGTTCGTCACCGACGTCGGCGCGGCGATCGCCGCCGGCAACTGCATTGTGATCAAGCCCGCCGAGGACGCGCCGCTCACCCCGCTGGCGCTGGCCCGCCTCGCGCTGGACGCGGGCATCCCGCCCGGCGTGATCAACGTCGTCACCGGCTACGGCCCCGAGGCGGGCGCCGCCATCCCGGCACACCCGGGGATCCGCCGGATGAGCTTCACCGGGTCGCCGCCGACCGGCTCGCTGGTGATGGAAACCTGCGCGAAGAACCTGACCCCGCTGCACCTCGAACTGGGCGGCAAGTCCCCGCAGGTGATCTTCGCCGACGCGGACCTCGACACGGCGATCCCCGCGATCGCGCGCGGCATCACGCTCAACACCGGGCAGATCTGCGCGGCCGGTTCCCGCGTCGTGGTGGACCGCTCGGTGCACGCGGAGGTCGTGCGGCGGCTGGCCGCGCAGCTGGCCCGGGTGCGGGTGGGGCCGTGGCACGAGCAGGTCGACATGGGTCCACTGATCAACGCCAAGCAGCACGAGCGGGTGTTGAACTACCTGCGGGTGGGCCGCGAAGAAGGCGCGGAACTCGTACTGGGCGGCGGGGTGCCGGCCGGCGACGACTTCGCGCGCGGCTACTTCGTCGAGGCCACGCTGTTCGACCGGGTGACGCCGGACATGCGGATCGCGCAGGAGGAGATCTTCGGCCCGGTGCTCTCGGTACTCCCGGTCGACGGCGAGGCCGAAGCCCTCGAAGTCGCCAACGGCACCGACTACGGCCTGGTCGCGTCGGTCTGGACGCGCGACGTCGGGCGCGCGGTGCGGATGTCGAAGGGCCTGCAGGCCGGGCAGGTGGCGGTCAACGCGGCGCTGGGCGCCGGCGTGATCGGCGCACCCTTCGGTGGCTACAAGCGCAGCGGCTTCGGCCGGACCATGGGCGCCGACGCGGTGCTCAACTACACCCAGGTGAAGGCGGTGTCCCTGCGTGGCACACACTGACGCGACCTCCGGGCCGAACGGCGCGGCACCGACCGGCCGGTCCCGGGCGACCGACTTCCGCATGCGGGTGCTGATGGAGCCCCGCCACGGCGCCCGCTACGCCGAGATCCTCGCGCTGGCGCTGGCCACCGAGGAAGCCGGATTCGACGCCTTCTTCCGCTCCGATCACCTCTTCGGCGTCGACCCGGAAGACCGCTCCTACCGGCCGACGGACTGCTGGACCACGCTCGGCGGGCTGGCCCGCGACACCCGGCGCGTGCGGCTCGGCGCGCTGGTCGGCGCCGCGACCTTCCGGGCGCCCGGGATCCTCGCGACGATCGTCGCTTCGCTCGACGAGATGAGCGGCGGGCGGGTGGAACTGGGCCTGGGCACCGGCTGGTACGAACGCGAACACACCGCGTTCGGCCTCCCGTTCCCACCGACCCGGGAACGCTTCGACCGCCTGGAGGAGCAACTCGCGATCATCACCGGGCTGTGGCGGACGCCGACCGGTGACGAGCAAGGATTCTCGTTCCAGGGCAAGCACTGGACGGTCGAGGAGAACCACACTCCGCCGCGGCCGACCCAGTCGCCGCATCCGCCGGTCATCATCGGCGGCGCCGGGCCGAAGCGCACCCCCGCCATCGCCGCCCGGTACGCGACCGAGTTCAACGGGGCGCTGGGCGGAGACCTGCGCGAGCGCTTCGCCGTCTTCGCCCGCGCCTGCGAGGCGATCGGCCGTGACCCTGGCGAGGCACGGCGGTCCGCGGTGTTGCCCGTCGCCTGCGGCACCACCGCCGGACAGGCCGAACGCCGCGCCTTGGTGATGGGCGGCTCGGGGCTCATCCGCGCCAACGCCACGATCGGCTCGCCGCAGCGGGTCGTCGACCGGCTCGGCGAACTGCGGGAGTCCGGCGCCGACACGGTGTACCTGCACATCTACGACATCGAAGACCTCGACCACATCGCGCTGCTCGGCGCCGAGGTCCTCCCGCACGTCGTCGAACCGGCTCTGGTGCGGTCATGAGTGGAACCATCACCACGCGGGCCGCCATCGCCCAGGCCCCGCACCTCGGCTGGGAACTGGCGGAGCTGCGGCTCGACCCGCCGAAGTCGCACGAGGTGCGGGTGAAGTTCCTGGCCGCGGGCCTGTGCCACTCCGACGACCACATCACCCAGGGCGACGCGGGGGTCCGGTTCCCGATCGTCGGCGGGCACGAGGGCGCGGGCGTCGTCGAGTCCGTCGGCCCGGACGTGCGGCGGGTGCAGCCGGGCGATCGGCTGGTCTGCTCCTACATCCCCGCGTGCGGAGCTTGCCGGCCCTGCTCGACCGGGCACCAGAACATGTGCGTCAAGGGGCTCAACGCGGGAACGGGCATGTTCCTCGACGGCACCTTCCGCTTCCACCTCGGCGACGATGACCTCGGCGGATTCTGCACGCTGGGCACGTTCTCCCAGTACGCCGTCGTCTCGGAATGGGCCTGTATCCCGCTTCCCGACGACATTCCGTTCGAGATCGGCGCGCTCGTCGGATGCGGTGTGCCGACGGGCTGGGGCTCGGCGGTTCACGCGGCGGGCGTTCGCGCCGGCGACACCGTGGTGATCTTCGGCGCCGGCGGCGTCGGGAGCAACGCCGTGCAGGGCGCGCGGTATGCCGGTGCCAGCAACGTCGTGGTCGTGGACCCGGTGCCGTTCAAACGGGAGATGGCCAAGGTTTTCGGCGCCACGCACACCTTCGCCGACGCGGCCGAGGCACGCGAGTTCGTGGTCGAGACCACCTGGGGGCAGCTCGCCGACCACGCCATCTGCACCCCCGGCCTGGTCACCGAGGAGATCGTCAACGCGGCCGTGCAGCTCGTCGGCAAGGGCGGCAAGGTCACGATCACCGCGGCCGGCAAACGGGGCGAGAACGCGGCGCACGTGCACGCCGGGCACCTCATCGGTTACCAGCGTCAGGTGCGCGGGGCGCTGTTCGGCGACTGCAACCCGCTCTACGACGTCCCGAAGCTGCTCGGCCTCTACCGCGCCGGTGAGATCAAGCTCGACGAGCTGATCACCCGCAAGTACCGGCTGGACGAGGTCAACGCGGCCTACCGCGACCTGGCCGACGGCAAGAACATCCGCGGCGTCGTCGTCCACGAGCACTGAAGCGGAAGGAACTGCCTTGCCCACACCCAGCTTCGTCCGGTCCACCGACCGGGAGGCCGTGACGGCGATGCTGCGCACGCAGCTCGGCGGGCTGCCCGCCCGGTCGCCCTTCTACGCCGACCTCTTCGCCGAGCACGGGATCACGCCCGCGGCCTTTTCGGCGGTGGAAGACCTGCGGAAATTCCCGTTCACCACCAAGGAGATGCTCCGCGCGTCGCAGGCCGCGGCCCCGCCGCTGGGCCGGCACGCCGGGGTGCGGATGGGCGAGGTCATCCGGGTGCACGCCTCGACCGGCACGACGGGCAGACCGAGCTGGGTCGGGGTCACCAGGCCCGACGCCGAGGCGTGGACCGAGATGGTGACCCGCGCCTTCCGCGCCATGGGGGCGACCCGTGACGACGTCGTCGTGCACGGGGCCGGTCTCACCCTGTTCGTCGGCGGACTGCCCATCCGCGACGCGCTGGAACGCATCGGCTCGACGGTGATCCCGATCGGGACGGGTGCCTCGGAAAAGGCGTTGCTGGCGCTGGAAACCCTCGGCGTCACCGCCTTGCACGCCACCCCTTCCTATGCCCGGTACCTCGCCGAATACCTGCGCGGGCTCGGCCGGGACCCGCGGGAGTTCGGCCTGAAGAAGATCCTCGTCGGCGGCGAGCCCGGCGGGGGAGAGCCGGCCTTCCGGCAGCACGTCGAGCGGGAATGGGGCGCCCGCGTCACCGAGGGCCTCGGCAACGCCGACATGGCTCCGGTGATCTTCGGCGAGGTGCCCGGCTCCGGCGGGATGCGCTTCACCGGCGGAGCGCACGTGCTGGTGGAACTCATCGATCCCGACAGCGGCGAGCCGGTGGACGCCGAACCGGGCGCGACCGGCGAACTGGTCTACACCTCGGTCGACCGCCAGTGCTGCCCGCTGATCCGGTTCCGCACCCGCGACCGGGTCGTCGTCACCGGTCTCGCGGCCGACGGCGCTCCGCTGATCCGGTGTGTGGGGCGGACCGACGACATGCTGATCGTGCTGGGCGTCAACGTCTTCCCGTCCGCGGTACGGGACCTGGTGCAGACCTGGCACCCGCGGACCACCGGCGCCGTGCAGATCGTGCTGCCGGAAAAGGGACCGCGGGTCGAGCCGCCCCTGCGGGTCGAGGCCGAGTGGGGCGAGCAACCCGGTGACAAGGAACAGCTTCGCGACGAGATCGAGGCGCTGATCCGGGCCCGGCTGTCGGTACGCGCGTCGGTGACTCTCGTGCCGCCCGGTTCCCTCGAGCGTTCGGAGATGAAATCCCGGCTGACCCGGCTGGCCGGCTGAGCAGAAAGGCTTGTGCTATGGGAGAAACCGTCCACGCCGCCGTGCAACTGGGTCCCCGCCGGATCGAACTGCGGGAGTACCCGCGGCCGAAGATCGGGCCGGACGACGGCCTGCTGCGGGTCGAAGCCAACGGCATCTGCGGCAGCGATGTGGAGCTGTACAAGGGAAACATGCGCGGCCGCACCGCGAATCCGTTCATCCCCGGGCACGAGCCGCTGGGCATCGTCGAAGAGGTCGGCGAAGCGGCCGCGGCCCGGTGGGGCGTGCAGCCCGGCGACCGGGTGGCGCTGGAGGTCATCGTCCCGTGCCATTACTGCCAGAACTGCGTCGCCGGGCGCTACCAGGCCTGCCCGAACCGCCGATACGGTCACGGCGTGACCGGCATCGACGTGGAACCGGTGCTGTGGGGCGGGTTCGCCGAGTACCTGTACCTGTCGCCGGGCACGGTCATGCACCGGATGGACGCCGGCGTCCCGGCCGAGGTCGCCGCAATGTACAACCCGATGGGCGCCGGTGTCCGCTGGGCGGCCCAGCTCGGCGGGATCTCCTTCGGGGACACCGTGCTGGTGCTCGGCGCCGGGCAGCGGGGGATCGCCTCGGTCATCGCGGCCCGCATGGCCGGTGCCGGGACGATCATCATGACCGGGCTGGAGTCGGACGCGCACAAGCTCTCCCTCGCCCGCGAGTTCGGTGCCGACCACACCCTGGTGGTCGACGGCGACAACGCGGTCGACACCTTCGAAGCCGTGGGCGACCTGACGAACGGCAAGATGGCCGACGTCGTGCTCGAACTGACGCCGATCGCGGCCGCGCCGGTGAGCGACGCGCTGCGGTGCGCCCGCCATGGCGGGACGGTCGTGCTGGCCGGGCTCAAGGGCGGACGCGAGATCCCGCTGAACACCGATCTGGTGATCAACCGGGCGCTCACCATCCGCGGCGCGTTCGGAGTCGACGCCCCGGCGGCCGAGCAGGCGATCGCGATCATCGAGTCCGGCCGGTTCCCGCTGGAGAAGCTGCACACGCATTCGTTCGGGCTGGAGGAGACGGCCCTGGCCATCGAAACCCTGGCCGGCGACATCCCCGGCGAATCGGCCGTCCACGTCTCCATTCACCCCAACGGCTAACCCCACCCGGCGTGTCCCCCCTTCCGGTCGCCGAGTTCTCCCGTCCGGTCGTCGAGTTCTCCGGTCCGGTGGGGAGGGCGCGGATTGGGCGGGTGGTGGGGGTCGGCAGTGACGGTTTTGTTCGAGTGAGTTCCGGAGGTCCGAGATGCTCGTTGACGCCCATGCCCACCTGTTGCCGCGCGATTATCCGGCGGATGCCCCCGAGTGTTTTCCGCGGATGGAGGCCATCGAGGGCGACAGCGCGCGCCTGCTGGTGTTCGGCCAGATGCGGTTTCGCGCGCGCGACGCCTTCTTCGCGGCCGAGCGCCGGGCCGAGGAGATGGCGGCGTCCGGTGTGGACGTCGAGGTGCTGAGCCCGATGCCGCCGTTGCTGCGCTACGACCTGCCGATCGGCGACGCGCTTTCGCTGGCGCGGCACGTCAACGAGTTCGCCGGGACGCTGTGTGCCACCGACCCGTCGAAGTTCATCGGACTCGGCATGGTTCCGTTGCAGGACCCGGAAGCCGCGGCGGGCGAGCTGGCCTCGCTGCGGGAACTGGGGCTGCACGGCGTGGAAATCGCCTCGAACGTGCTCGGCGAGTCGATCGGCGACGAGCGCTTCCTGCCCTTCTTCGCCGAGGCCGAGCGGCTGGATCTGCCCATTTTCGTGCACGCCATGCCCACCGCCACGCCCCGCCTGCCCGCCTCGACCATGGGCACCTACGTGGTGGGCCTGGAGGGCGCGCTGGCGGCGGCCTCGCTGATCGCGGGCGGCATCGCGGCGAAATGCCCGAACCTGCGGATCTCCTTCAGCCACGCCGCGGGCGGTTTCCCGCTCATGGTGACCCGCGCCCAGTACTTCTGGAGCGGCACCTGGAACGAGGAGACGCCGATCCCCCAGCGAGCGATCGCGCACGACGACGGGCCGTCACCGCTGGAGTACGCGCGCCGCTTCTACTACGACTCGATGGTGTTCGACGCGCGCGCCCTGCGGTTCCTGATCGACCTGATCGGCTCCGACAAGGTGCTGATCGGCTCGGATTTCCCGGCGATGGACCGCGAGGACCCGGCCGGCCGCACGCTCCGCTCGCTGGACCTGCCGGAATCGACGCTGGCCGACATCACCTGGCACAACGCCTTCCGGTTCCTCGGCATCGACCCGCCCGCCTGACCCCGTCCCCCAGGCCGGCCTCCCCGGAAACCCCCGGAAACCCCGGAAACCCCGGAAACCCCGGGAAGGCCGGCCGCGCGGACCGCGGCCCCCGCGACCAGGGCCACCGCGAGCGCGTCAGGAGCCCGGGCCGGTGTCGGTGGGGCACCAGGCGGCCGGGGCCAGCCCGTCCGCCTCGCCGCAGAACGCCAGGCTGTTCTGGTCGACCTGGCCGCCGTCGACGCGCAACACGGCCACCGGCTTGTTCTCGGGGACGTTGCGGGTGATGTCCCCGCCGTAGTCGATCGTCCCGCTGACGCCCTCCAGGTACTTGTTGATCTGGTGCGCGTCCGGCTGGGAGGTGTGGATGGCGGTGATCTCGCGCCACACCGTGCCCGGGGTCGGCGGGATGGTCGCCGCGGTCTCGCGCAGGTAGGTCGTCGCGGTGATCATCACCTGGGCGGCGTCGAAGGCGAGCGCGGCGTGCCCGTCGAGGGAACGGCCCTGGGCGGTCCGCTCGAAGCCGAACAGGGTGTCCAGCGCCGGGTAGAAGTCCAGCGCCACCCCTTGTGGCTGGGCGACCGGCGCGGTGGCGAACGACGCGTAGTAGTACGGCAGCGCGCGGTTGAGCTGCCGCGCGGTCTGGTCCGCCACGAACCGGGACACGTCGTCGTCGCCGATCAGGACGGCCTTGCTGCCGCATTGACTGGCCCCGTCGAGGAAGTCGCCGAAGTCGGGAACGCCGCGGCCGGCGAAGAACACGTAGCCGTCGAAGGAGCAGGTGTCGCGCCCGGCGGCGGCGGCGTTGCCGACGAACTGGTCGCCGTTGTCCGCGTGCACCGGCGCACCGCCGACGTCGTTCGGCGTGAACGCCCTCGCGTCCACGGTGAAGTTCCTGGCCTGGAACGATTTCACGACGTCGTCGCGCAGGTTGGTGCTGTAGGTGTCGGAATCGTCGTCGGAGTAGTACACGCGCACCGTGCGCGGCCGTGTCCCGAGTTGGTCGGCGAACGCGGCGACCACGTCGGCCTCGCGGCGGTTCTGCGGCGCCACCTCGAAGTACATCGGGCTCAGGTCGGCCAGCCCGTCGGCGGACAGCGTCGAGGCCACCATCGGGAGGCCGGCGTTGGTGAGCGCGTTGATGGTGTCCTGGGTGGGCTGGCTGCTGTTGTCGAGGCCGATCACGCCGACGATGGTCTTGTCCTGCTGCGCCGCGGCGCCGAGCTGGCGGGCGACGTCGGCACCGTGGCGCATGTTCTTGCCCGCGTTGGCGATCAGGATGCGGACGATCGGGTCCGAGGTGGCCGCGTCCGTGAGCTGGCGTTGCTGGGCGACCGCGACGCCCTCCAACGATTCCCGCTCGGTGGTGAGCCCGTCGGCGGTGCCGTTGACGGAGGTGAGGGCCTGCAGGGCGATCAGCGAGATGTAGGGCCGCGCGGGGTTGTCGCCGTGCAACTTCTCGGCCTGCTGGTTCTGTTGGTGAATGGTCCGCACGACCTGGTCGATGGCCGGGTCGTTCGAGGGGGAGAACAGGTTCTGGGAGCCGTCCTGGCCGTCCGCGTAGCCGATGCACTCGCCATCGACCCAGGTCAGCGAGGAGATGCCGGTGTCGCAATGGCTCGCCCACGCGGCTTCCTGGGAGTTCTGCCGGTCGCGGTAGCCGACCCAGACCAGGGCCGCCGCCACGGCGACGACCACCACGGGGACGACGGTGCGGGTGAACCGGCTCGCCCACCAGGGCGGTCTCGCCTGCCTGCCGTAGAGCTTGTAGCCGTCGAAACCGCGCCACCACGGTTCGACCGTGCCCGGGTCCTCGCCGGTGATCCGGATGGGCAGGTACCAGGTGGTGTCGCGGCGCTTGCGGCGATCGTCGCGCAGCGCCTTCTGCCAGGCCCGGTACGCCTCGTCGGCCTTGTCCGCGGTGAACTTCGGCCGGCCCGGATCGTCGCGGCCACCGTCCGGCGGCGCGTCGGTGCTGCCGCTGACGACCAGGAGCGGATCGAACAGGCCGACCTGGTTGCGCACCTCGTTGATCAGCCGCAGCAGGGTGTAGCCGCCGTTGTGGACGGTGATGTCGTCGGCCAGCAGCACCGGATAGGTCATCCGGCGCCGGCGCCACACCTTCCACGGCCGCAGCCGGTAGGCCCGCCGCAGATCCTCGAGAAAGGCGTTGACCAGGAGTCGGCAGAGGTACTCCGGTGCCTCTTTCTGCCATTGCCCGAGCGTCAACCGCCGTGCGAACCGGGGAAAGCTGCCACCGGTGGCCGGTGCCAGGTGCGGTTGCCGCAGGAACCACCGGTAGGGGCCGGACAGTGCCGGCACCCGGCCGGTGACGGCGATCCGGAACACCGCGGCGGTCACCACGCGCAGGATCAGCAGCGGGAGCTTCCAGTACCGCTCGTCCGGCAAACCGTCTTCGATCTGCTTGAGCGAGAGCCACAACCGCTGCATGAGGCCGCGCCGCTGGATCCGCCACAGCAGCGTGCGGTCGGGATTGTCGTGCCCGGCCGGGATCTCCTCGTTCATCAACCACACCAGCAGCGTGAACAGGTCGAACCGCAGGGACTCGCCGCGCACCTTCGTGTTCGCGACCAGCTGGTCCCGGGCATCGCGCAGGAGATCCCGGATGGTCTCCGGGTCCGGTTCGGCCTCCTCCGCCCCGCCCGCGCGTTCCCGCGCGTCCTCACCTTGGGCGAGGACGCCGGGCCGGGGCAAAGGAAGGTAGGCGTGCCGGACACCGGCCGGCTGGGCCTCCTCCAGGAGCCCGGTGACGGCAGGCAGGACCCGCGCGCGCAGCTCCTCCGGGCGCACCAGGCAGACCATCGGCAGGCCACGGCGATCCGCGCGTTCTTCGCGGGGGAACACGCGTCCCCACGTCCGTGGCGTTTCCAGCGGCCGGGGCCGGTCGCCGGCGCGGGGGCGCTGGTAGAGCGCCCCGATCAGTTCGACCAGCCGGTCCGCGCCCGCGAACAGCGGCGGGGGTGGCCCGTCGCTTTCGCCCGCGCCCGCGCTCATCCTGGGGCGTGTCATTGCCATGCCCGATCTTTACTCAGAGCAGTGGCGACGTGCCGCAGATGTGTACATCCGTCACCCGAGTGGCCTAACCAGCGTCCCGGGGCCGGTAGCTGTGTTCCGGGAACGAGGCGCACAATCCCCCTTCGGGGCATCGGCGTGGGTGCCTGCCGCGGATCCCGCCCCGGACTTCCCTGACGATCAGGGCAAGCTTGGCCGGCCGGGCGGGTCCGTCCAGTGCGGACTCTCCGGAATATCGATCGCCGTCGGTCTCAGCGATAGAAGTCGGCCGCGTTCCCGGAAAGCACGCGGGCGCGATCTTCCTCGCCGAGTGCGGCCAACAGCCTTCCCGCGGCGTCACCGTGGTCGTGCGGATAATCGCTGGCATACATCACGAACTCGGGTATGCGCATCATCTCCAGCAACTGCGACAACTGCTCGTCACCCGGCGGCAGGTGCGCGGGCTCGGTGGTGGCCCGGAAATGCCGGTACAGGTAGGTTTCCGGCGGTTCCTTCAGCCACGGCACCTCGCGCCAGACCGCGCGCCATTCCTTGTCGAGGCGCCACAGCAGCGAAGGCAGCCAGGAAAACCCGCATTCGGCAAGGCAGATCTTCAGCGCGGGGAACCTGATGAACACGCCTTCGACGATCAGGCTGACCACATGGGCCTGCACGATCTGGGTGTTGCTCAGGTAGTCCTCCAGGTAGGTGTGGAGGAACCCGGTCGGCGAGGGCGAGCTGGCGACCTTGCCCCAGGCGTGCAGGCCGACGACCAGATCGTGGCGCGCGGCCGCGGCCAGCAGCGGGTGGAACCGCTTGTTGCCGAAGCGGACGTCCTGTCCCCGCACCGGAAGCAGGACCTGGACGAACCGGCGGTCCGGGCCGAGGCGCTCGATCTCGGCGACGGCCGCGTCGACATCGGTGGTCGGGACCACCATGCTGGCGCGCAACCGGTCGTCCCGGTCGAGCCACTCGGTCCGCAGCCAGTCGTTCACCGCCCGGGTCAGGGCGGTTTCGTAGTACGGGTTCCGGCTGACGTCGAAGGAGGTCGTGCAGTTGAGGATCGCGCGGCTCGGCCCCGCCGTGTCGAACAACTGCTTGCGCAGGGCCTCGACGTTGTCGGGCGGGAAAGTCCCCGCGGCGCGCGCCTCGGGCTTGGCGGAAGTCGGGGCGCCCGGCGGGTACGCGCCGCCGAATGTGGGCGACAGCTTCAGGTTCGCGTCGGTGACATAGGACCGCCAATAGCCGTCCAGGAACGGGAACAGCGTCTCGATCGAGGCCGGTGCACAGTGGACGTCGGTGTCGGTGATCTTGCCGGCGATCTCGGTCACGGGCGCTCCAGATGGTAGAGCCGGTAAGCGTTTTCGGACATGATCCGCTCCCGCAGGTCCTTCGGCAGCGCGCGCAAGGCGGTGTCCGGCGAGTCGAAGTCCCAGTGCGGGTAGTCGGTGGCGAACAGGACGCGGTCCGCCATTCCCGTCTGGGCCAGTGCCATCGCCAGGTGTTTCGGATCGGCCGGTTCCTCGATCGGCTGAGTGCTGAACCAGATGTGCTCGCGGAAGTACTCCGAGGGCGCCCGGCGCAGCATCGGCACGTCCTGGCGCAGCCGCGACCAGCCCGCGTCCATGCTCCACATCAGCGGCGCCGCCCAGCTGATGCCGCCCTCGACCAGCACCACCTGCAGGTCGGGCACCTGCTCGAAAACCCCTTCGCAGACCAGGCTGGTGGCGGCCAGCGCCATCACGTTGCCGAACCAGCAGTGGTGTTCGAGGTAGAAGGAGGGCCAGCCGTCGGCGCGGTGGTGTTCGGCGCCTCCGGTGTGCACCGCCACGGGCAGCCCCGCGGCGGCCGCGGCCCGGTAGATCGGGAGGTATTTCTGGTGTCCCAGTGAGGCCTGCGCGCCGCCGGGAAAGAGCACCTGGACGAACCGGGGATCACCGGCGTAGCGCTCGATCTCCGCCACGGCCAGTTCGGGCGACTCGTGCGGCACGCAGAGGCTGCTCACCAGGCGCGGTTCGGGGTCGAGGAAATCCTGGCGGATCGCCTCGTTGAGCGCGTGGCACAGTGCTTGGGCGTACTCCGGCTGCTCGGCGCCGAAGGTGTGTGACTGCAACGGGATCAGCACGCCGTAGCCGATGCCGTAGGCGTCGAGCACCTGATCGCGCAGGAGCTTCAGATCGCTGCCGGGAATCCCGTTGGCCGGGTAGGCGTCCAGGCGCATGCCTCCATTGCGGACCCGCGGATAGAACGCCGGCGGCGGGGCGACCCGCGTGCCGATGGTCTGGTATCGCGTGCGCCATGGTTCTGCCAGCAGCGATGCCAGCCGGGCGGCCGGGATGGCCGGGTGGATATCCGCGTCGAGGACGGCCGTTCGCTGCCGGATCTGTGCGGTTGTCATGTTCACCTCACTCGCTTCACGGTGATTTCGCGCTGTTATTTCGCCGGCTGCCGGGTGGTCGTGTCGACCACCACATAGTCTTCTTCCACGTGCACGTCGAAGGTTTCGGCCACATACGGACCGGGGATCCGGTCCGGGAAACGCAGATCCGCTTCCGTGGTCAGGTTTTCGCCCCCGGTCACCGCGACCCCGTAGCCGCGCACCGGTTTCTCGCCCGGTCCCAGATAGGACTGGCCGGTGGTGATGTCGTATTCCCAGCCGTGCCAGGGGCAGGCCAGGAAAAGGTCGTCGCCGACCCCGAATTCGCCCGGCCCGGTCGACGTCGCCGTCGGCGCGGTCCGGCCGAGACAGAGCGGACCGCCCTGATGCGGGCAATGGTTGTTGAGCGCGTAGAACCGTTCACCGACCCGGAAAACCCCGATGGAGCGGCCACCGACCTGGACTATCCGCCGCTCGCCCGGCGCGAACTCGGAAACCTTGGCCACGACTATCCGCATCGGCACTGCCCTTCCTCTCGGTGCTGCTGTCCCCTTCGGAGCTGATCACGGCGCGGGTTCCAGTGCCAGGGACTGAAGCAGCGCGCCGCCGTCGACCGGATACACGCACCCGGTCATGAAGCTCGACGCACGGGAGGCGAGCAGCACCGCGAGGCCACGGAGTTCGCGGGTGTCGCCCATCCGCCGCAGCGCGATCGAGTCGCTCCACCTCGCTTCGACCTCCGGCGTGACCGGACCGCTGCCGATGTTCGTCTTGAACGGTCCCGGCGCGATGGCGTTGACCCGCACCTGCCACCGCGCGAGGTCGAGCGCGGCCTGCCGGACCAGGTTGATCACCCCGGCCTTGGCCGCGATGTAGGAGTACGAGACGAAGGGATCGGCGCGAAGGCCCGCCGTGGAGGCCGTCACGATGATGCTGCCCGACCATTGCTTCTTCATCGGGCGGGCGGCGGCGCGCACGGTGTGCACGACGCCGTGGAGGTTGACCTCCAGCAGCGCGTGCCAGTCCGCCAGATCGAACGCGTCGACCGAACCGGCACCGGTGGGGTCGGTGAGGCCGCCGCCCCGCGCGATGCCCGCGTTGGCGAACGCCGCGTCGAGGTGACCGTGCCGCTCGACGATTTCCTCGACCGTGTCCTGGACGGCAGCGGCGTCGGTGACGTCGAGGGTCACCGGTTCGAGGCCGTCGATCTCGCTCAGCTCGTCCAACCGGGCCTTGTCGCGATCGGCCGCGACGACCATGGCGCCGCAGGCGGCGAGCGTTTCCGCGATCATCCGGCCGATGCCCGATCCCGCGCCGGTGACCAGTGCGACCGAACCGGTCACGCCGAAGATTTCGGTCAGTGTCTCGTTTCCGCTCACCGTTTCCTCCGCAGTTGCCGCGACGGGACGACGGAGACCACCGGGCCGCGCCGCGGAACAGCCGGGAATGCCGTGTGCGCACGGGGTTTCCGCCTGGCGGGTAAGGCCTGGCTGGTCGAGGATCGCCCGTTGTACGATTTATTGTCAACATTTTTGTCGACAGTATCCGATACTGTTATCTCGGCACTCCGGACTGTGGAGGCGTCTTCATGGACAAGGTCACACCATCGCCGGCCGAGGCGGTGCGCGACATCGGTGACGGCGCGAGCGTCGCGGTCGCCGGATTCGGGGTGGCGCACCGGTTTCCCTCCAGTCTCATCGTGGCCCTGCACGAATTGGGCAGTACCGGGTTGACCGTCTACTGCAACGGTCTCGGCCAGCCCGGCACCCCCACCGCGCATCTGCTCGCCGACGGCAAGCAGATCGCCAAGCTGGTCACCTGCTTTTCCGCGCGGCCGGGCATCGTTTCCGAGGCGGAGCGCCAGATCCTGGCCGGCACGATGGAGCTCGAACTGCTGCCGCAGGGCACCCTGGTGGAACGGATGCGCGCCGGCGGCGCCGGAATTCCGGCCTTCTACACCCCGGCCGGCGCCGGCACGGCGATCGCCGAGGGCAAGGACGTGCGCTATTTCGACGGCCGGCCCTACCTTCTCGAACGCGCGATCAGGACCGATTTCGCCTTCATCCGCGCCCACCGCGCCGACACCGCGGGAAACCTGCAAATGCGCGGCGGCAGCCGCAACTTCAACGTCAGCTTCGCGAAGGCGGCCGCGGTGACGATCGCCGAGGTCGACGAGATCGTCCCGGTGGGCGCGATTTCCCCGGAAGACGTGGACCTGCCGGGGGTCTTCGTCACCCGCGTGGTGCGCAGCACCGTCCAGCTGGACGTGCAGAACCTGCCCATGCGGCCCAGCCGTTCGGCCGACAGCGCCCGCTCCTACCACGGGAAGAAAGCGCTTACCCGATCGGAAATGGCGCACCGCACGGCCGCGCTGATGCACGACGGTGCCGTGGTGAACCTCGGCGCCGGGCTGCCGACCCTGGTTTCGAACTTCATCGGCGATTCCTCGGTCGTCCTGCACAGCGAAAACGGCATGCTGAACTACGGTGAGATCATTCGCGACGACTCGTTCGACCCGGACGTGCACGACGCGGGCGGCTATTTCGTCGGACTGCGCCCCGGAGCCTCGTTCTTCGACAGCGTCACCTCCTTCGAGATCGCGCGGTCCGGCCGGTTGGACGCGGTGGTGCTCGGCGCCTACCAGGTCGCCGCGAACGGCGACCTGGCCAACTGGGCGCTGCCGGCGATGGTCGGCGGTGGCATCGGCGGGGCGATGGACCTCGCCGTCGGCGCCCGGCGCGTCATCGCGCTGCTGGAGCACACGGATTCGCACGGTGCCTCCAAACTGGTCGAGACCTGCGATTTCGAGCTGACGGCCCGCGGCTGCGTCGACACCGTGGTGACCGACCTCGCGCTGCTGACCCACACCCCCCGAGGCTTCCGCCTCGACGAGATCGCTCGCGGGTTCACCGTGGCCGAGGTGCTCGCGCTGACCGGGATGGAAGTCACCGTCGCCGAAACGGTCGGCACGATGCAGGACGCCTGGTGAACGCGGCGGTGGCCCGGGGCGGGGCCACCGCCGCTGTCTCCGGAAGACAGCGCCGGACCGCCGCCGCTGCGGGGAGGGGCGGCGGCACCGCGTCCGGGAGGTGCTGGTGCCCACCCCGGGCCTCAATCGTGGACGAGCACGCCGCGAATGATCTTGCCGTCCGCCAGGTCCTGGTATCCGGTGTTGATTTCGTCGAGCCCGTACCGCCGGGTGATCAGCTCCTTGAGCTTGATCCGCCCGGTGCGGTAGAGGTCGAGCAGCCTCGGGATGTCGTGGAGCGGGTTGCACATCCCGAACACGTGCCCCTGGATCCGCCGCTGGTAGCCGACCAGCATGCCGTTGGCCGCCACCTGCACGTGCTTCTCGGTGCTCTTGCCGACCGAGGTGATGGTGACCTGGCCGCCCTTCCCGACGATCGCGGCCGCCTGCGACACGACCTCGGGTGTCAGCACGCCCACCGTGCAGATCGCGTGGTCGGCCAGCTGCCCGCGGGTCAGCTGGATGACCGCCTCGTGCGCCTCGGCGGCGTCGGCGAAGACGTGGGTCGCGCCGAATTCCACCGCCTTCTCCCGCTTGAACGCGACCGGGTCGACCACCACGATGTGGCGGGCGCCCGCGTAGCGCGCGCCCTGGACCGCGTTGGAGCCGACTCCGCCCGCGCCGAAGACGACCACGGTGTCGTCGGCGCGCACGCCCGCGGCGTAGACCGAGGTGCCCCAGCCGGTGGGCACGCCGCAGCCGACCAGCGCCGCGATCTCGAACGGGATGTCGTCGTCGATCTTCACGCAGGAGGCCTGCGAGACGACCGAACGTTCGGCGAAGGTGCCCAGCATGCAGAAGCCGCCGAGGTCTTCGCCCGCGTCGTCGTGGAAGCGGACGGTGCCGTCGGAGAGCAGCCCGGTCTGCATCTGCGCGCCCTCGTCGCAGAGGTTCTGCCGGCCGGTCGAGCAGTAGCGGCAGGTGCCGCAGGCGGGGATGAACGAGCAGACCACGTGGTCGCCGGGCCGCACCCGGGTCACGTCCGGGCCGATTGCCTCGACCACCCCGGCGCCCTCGTGCCCGCCCACCATCGGCAGGCGGCCGGTCGCGTCACCGGTGCGCACATGCTCGTCGGAATGGCACATGCCCGAGGCCGCGAATTTGATCCGGACCTCGCCCGCGCGTGGCTCGTCGAGTTCGAGTTCGGTCACCTCCCACGGTTTGCCCGGTTCCCGGATTACCGCCGCTCTGGTCCTCATGTCTGTTTTCCGTCCTTGCCGCGGGTGAGTTCCCCTCAGTCAAGCTACGTAATTGCCCGGGGGCGCAGCGATGGACGAACGTTGGCGCCGAATAAGTCATGCGTCGCGATTCAGGTCGCGGTCGGTGTCGCAGCATAACCGCATAACGCGGCAGGCTTGCGGGGGTCGTGCATAAGTCGCGAATATGACACCGTCGTCCTGTTCCTCGGGCGGCCCGGTCGCGCTATAGTCGAGGATCACGCCCATCGGGCCGCAGGCGGTCTACCGCGAAACTCCGACCGAGAGCGAAAATTCTCATGTCAGTTGACGCGCGTTACTCCGGAAGCGATTCCGCGACCCGGAATTCCGGCGGCACCGCGACGCTGGAGCGGGGCCGTGCCGTCACGCCGGCCGAGCTTCGCCGGCGAGCGGACTGGATACGCTTCACCACCGTCAAGTTGATCGATCAGGCGGGGCTCGGCCACTACTCCAGTACATTCTCCTGCGCCGAGATCTTCGCGACGTTGTACTACCATACGCTGCGCCTGCGGCCGGCCGAGCCGGAATGGCCCGACCGCGACCGATTCCTGCTCGGGAAAGGCCATGTGGCCACCGGGCTGTGGCCGGTGCTGGCCGATCTCGGCTATTTCCCCGCCGATTGGCTCGGTCAATTCGGCAAGGTCGGTTCACCACTCAACGATCACCCGAATATGCGACTGGCACCCGGCTGCGACTTCTCCTCCGGAGCACTCGGGCACAACCTCTCGGTCGCCACCGGAATAGCGCTCGGCGGCCGCCTGCAGGGGCGCGACTTCCGGACCTACATCGTCACCGGTGACGGTGAGCTCCAGGAAGGTCAGGTGTGGGAGGCGGCGATGGCGGCCAGCCACTACCGGCTCGGCAACCTGGTGGCCATCGTCGACGCCAACGGTTTCTCCGGCGCCGGCCCCACCTCCGAGGCGATCAACATCGAACCCCTCGGTGCCCGCTTCGCGGCGTTCGGCTGGCACGTCCTGGAAATCGACGGCCACGACGTGGAAGCCCTCACCGGCACCTTCGACGCGCTGCCCGAGCCCGGCGGCACCAAGCCGGTCTGCGTGATCGCCAGGACCCGCAAGGGCAAGGGCGTCGCGATGATGGAACAGGCGCCACAGGCCTGGCACCTCGGGCTGCTCGAACCCGAGCAGCGCGACCAGGTGCTCGACGAGATCTCGGGGAGGCTGTGATGACCCAGGGGAGCGAGTCCGCGCCGACGACGGTATCCGGGCCGACGGCGTCCATCCCGGCGTCCATCCCGGCGACCGAACCCGGGCCGGAAACGGAGTCCGCGCCGAAGATGGTCGACGTCTTCACCGACGTCGACATCGACACCGCGCTCGAGACCAATCCCGCCGGGTACGCGATCGCCCAGCTGGCCGACGAACACCCGGAGATCCTCACCCTGACCGCCGATCTCGGCGCGGTGCTCGCCGACTTCCGCGAGAAGTACCCGGACCGCTACGTCGAGCTCGGAATCGCCGAGACCAACTCGATCTCCGTCGCGGCGGGCCTGGCGACCTGCGGTTTCCTGCCCTACATCTATTCGATGTCGCCGTTCGGCGTGCTCAAATGCGGCGACCAGCTGCGCACGGACGTCGCCTACAACCACCTCCCGGTGCGCCTGGTCGGGCGACTGACCGGTCTGGCCATGGGTTACTTCGGCACCAGCCACCACGCGGTCGAGGACATCGCGATCGCCCGCGCGCTGACCAACCTGACCGTGGTCGCGCCGGCGGACAGCAACGCCGTGCTCAGCCTGATGCGCTCGACGGTGTCGCTGCCCGGCCCGGTGTACCTCCGCATCGCCGAGGGACCCGAACCGGTCTACGCCGAGCCCCCGGAGATCGAGTTCGGACGCTGGCCGCACCTGCGCACAGGACCGGACGTCACGCTGCTGGGCCACGGGCTGGGCGTGGGACTGGCGGTGCGCGCGGCCGCGCGGCTGGAGTCGCAGGGCATCGAGGCCGACGTCTACGACGCCGGGTACCTCAAGCCCTTCGACGAGGACGCGATCATCGACACCGCGCGGCGCACCGGCCGGGTCCTGACCATCGAGGACCACAACGAGATCGGCGGACTGTTCAGCATCGTCGCCGAGGTGGCCGGGCGGCGGAAGCTGGCGGTCGACCTGGACAAGGTGGCCCTGCCCGACGTCGACCTGGAGGTCGGCGTGCCCGCGGAACTGTACGAGTACTACGGCCTGACCGTCGACAACGTCGTCCGCAAGTCCCTGGCCCTCATCGACGGCCCCTGACCCCACCCACCCCACCCACCCCACCGCCCCAATCCCCACCGCCCCAATCCCCGACCGACCCCGGCGAACCGCACGGGAGACTTCAGCGCCGCGACGGGCGACTTCGGCGACCGGAACAGGGGACACGCAAACCGGAAGAGGGGACACGCGGACCGGAAGAGGGGACACGCGGACCGGAAGACGGGACACGCCAGCGCTGCCGTGTCCCCTCTTCCGGTCGTTGAGTTCTCCGGTCCGGTCCCCGAACTCGCCGGTCCGGTTGGCGTGTCCTCCCGTCCGGTTCGCGTGTCCCCTCTTCCGGTCGCTGAGTTCTCCCGCCCGGTTGCCGAGGTCTCCCGTTCGGGAGTCGGGTTCGGTCTCGGGGGAGTGGGTTCGGGTTCGCGAGGGGGACTTCCGTGCGGGCGCCAGGTGGGGTCAGGCCGGTTTCTTCTCCTGCGGATGAGTCACCAGCGGTTCGATCTGAAACCGCATCCACGGATACATCGGCAGCGAGGTCAGGGCCTCGTGCAGCGCGTCCGCGTCAGGTGCCTGGTACAGGGCGATCGAGTCGGCCGAGCCGAGCACCCGCCAGATCTTGACGAGGATTCCGGCCTCCCGGAGCTCCTGTGCCCGGGCACGCTCGCGCGTTCGCAGCGCTTCCCGCTCGTCCGGTGAAAGCGCTTGCGCGGAGTTGTTCTGTTGACGCACCAGGAATTCCATGCGGCCCTTCCGGCTCGGTCGTGCTGTTCCGGTTCAGTGGTAACGGATCAAACCGCGGATGTTGCGATGCGCGCGCATGTCCGCGTAACCCTGGTTCACCTGTTCGAGCGTGTAGGTGCGGGTCACCAGGTCGTCCAGGATGAGTTCGCCCTGCCGGTAGAGGTCGAGCAGTTTCGGGATGTCGGCGCGGGGATTCGCGTGGCCGAACAGGCAGCCGACGATCCGCTTCTCGAACGCCGTCAGCTCGAACAGCGGCAGTTCCACCTGACGCGCGGTCACCGGCGCGAGTGAGGTCAACGCGACCACCCCGAGCTTTCCGACCAGCGACATGGCGTCGGCGATGATCGTCGAGGTGGCCACGTCGACCGTGATGAGCGCCGAATCGGCCATCCGGCCGCGGGTGAGGTCCGCGATGACCGCCTGTGCCTCGGTCGCCGACGCGAAGGTGTGCGTCGCACCGAACCGGACGGCCTGCTCGCGGTTGAACCCGCCCGGGTCGATCGCGATGATCCGGGTCGCACCGGCGATCCGGGCGCCCTGCAGCGCGTTGGCGCCCACACCGCCGATGCCGAGCACCACGACCGTGTCGCCGGCCTTGACCTGGGCGCCGTACACCGCCGTGCCCCAGCCCGTGGTCACGCCGCAGCCGACCAGCGCCGCCTTGTCCAGCGGAATGTCGTCGTCGATCCTGACCGCGGAGCTTTCGCCGCACACGGTGTACGGCGAGAACGTGCCGAGCAGGCACATCAGCCGCGCGTCCTGGCCGCGCACGTGGTGGCGCGCGGTGCCGTCGGTCTGCAGGCCGACGGTGAGCTCGGCGCCCTGGTCGCACAGGTTCTGGTGGCCCGCCGCGCACCAGGTGCACGCACCGCACGCGGGAATGAAACTGAGCACGACATGATCGCCTTCGCGGACCTTGGTCACGCCGGGACCGGTCCGTTCGACAACACCGGCTCCTTCGTGCCCGCCGATTCCTGGGAGCGCTTTCAACGGCAGGTCGCCGACCCGGACGTGCTCGTCGGAATGGCACAGGCCCGAGGCCGCGAGGCGGACGAGGACCTCGCCCTCGCGGGGCTCGTCGAGCTCGAGTTCTTCGATCTTCCAGTCCTCGCCGTAATCCCACAGCACCGCCGCCGTTGTCTTCACGCAGCACTCCTTCGTGGCCGGGGGCGAACTCGCTCTCGCCGCAGTATGGGTCAGCGCGATGGCCGCCGGCGCTGTGTGGACCGCGAAATACGTCAAACGACTCATCCGCCATGACCGCGGAGTGCGGTGGTCCCGCGCCGCGTCCACTCCTGCCGACGAATTGTCCACCGTCTTGTGGCTCGCGGAATGGCGAAAGCAGCCGCGAACGCCGGGGACCGGGCGTCACGCTGGCAGGCCGGCGATGGTCCGGTCCCCGGTCGCTGAGCCGGGGACCGGGTCGTCACTCGAGCGTGCGTCGGGCTGGGACCCGCAAGGCGCTCGCGCCGGCCGCCGTCGCTTCAGGCCAGGCCGAGCGCCCGCACCGCGTTGTCCTTGAACAGCCCCGGTTTGATCTCGTCGCGGACCGAGGTCTTGTCCAGATCTGTCAACCACCTTTCCGCCGTGAGCATGGGAAAATCTGTGCCGAACAGCACCTTGTCCTTGAGCAGGGTGTTGGCATATTGCACCAGAATCGGCGGGAAGTATTTCGGCGACCAGCCGGACAGGTCGATGTAGGCCAGTGGTTTGTGGATGGCGACCGAGAGCGCCTCCTCCTGCCATGGGAACGACGGGTGCGCCATGATTATGGTCATATCCGGAAAATCGACGGCCACGTCGTCGAGGTAAATCGGGTTCGAGTAACGCAGCCGCAGGCCGCCACCGCCGCGCTGACCGGCGCCGACCCCGGTCTGCCCGGTGTGGAACAGCGCCGGGAGACCGGCCTCCTGGATCACCTCGTACAGCGGGTACGCGGCTCGGTCGTCGGGCTGGAACGCCTGCGCGGTCGGATGGAACTTGAACCCGCGGACGCCGTACTCGTCGATCAGACGCTTCGCCATGGCCACGCCTTCCTTGCCCCGCGCAGGATCCACGCTGGCGAAGGGGATTATGGCGTCGGCGTTCGCGTGTGCCCGCTCGGCGATCTCCTCGTTCGTGGGCGTGTCCGGCCCTTCCGGCGCGTCCTTGACGTCCACGGTGAAGGTCACCGCCGCCATGTTCTGGGCGCGGTAGATCTCGGCCAGCTCGTCTACCGTGTAGCTTTTCGCATCCGCCTTGAAGTACTTCGCCATCGCGGCCATGGCCTGGTCGGACTCGGTGGCGGAGCCGGCCCGGACGGACCGGTGCACATGGGTGTGTACGTCGATCGCCGTAAGCTTCGCTACGTCAAGTGTCCTGCCCGGTTCCGGTTCTTTCACGAGGTCCCTCCACATTGTTCGAGCAATCACTTCGATGAGGATTTCACGCGGGCCGAATCGTTGACAACAACGAATTTTACCGGTTAGTCTCGCGGATGGGTTTTTCGACGGTCGCGTAACGAAAGCCGGGCCATGAAAGCTGTGGTGTGCACGTCCAGCGGCGCCGAAGTCGCCGAAATAGCCGATCCGGAACCCTTACCCGACGGTGTGATCGTCGAAGTCGACGCCTGCGGGCTGTGCGGCTCCGACGTGCACGCCGTCGAGCACGGTCAGACCGTCGAAGGCCAGGTGCTGGGCCACGAGTTCGGCGGGAAGATCGTCGCGGTCGGCACGGAGGTCGTGCACTGGCGGGTGGGTGACGCTGTCGCGGTGAACCCGCTCGGGTCGTGCCGGCAATGCCGCAAGTGCGTCAAGGGTTTGCCGTTCGCCTGCGCGGAAGTGCCCAATCTCGGGATCACCGCGCCGGGTGCCTACGCGCAGTACGTCGCGGTGCCGCAACGGCAACTGGTCGCGCTGCCCGCCGAGCTGCCGGTGGAACTGGGCGCGCACGCCGAGCCCCTCGCCGTGTCGATCAACGCGGTGCGGCGCGCCGGCGCCGGGCCGGGCGACGCGGCTCTGGTCTACGGCGTGGGTTCGATCGGGCTCAACGCGATCATGGCGTTGCGCCTGGCCGGTGTCGAGATGATCGTCGCGGCCGGGCGCTCACCGGGCCGGCGGGCCGCGGCGGCCCGGGTCGGCGCGGACGAGGTGCTCGACACCCGTGAACTCGCCGTCCGCGAGTACGTCCGCCGATCCGGCCGCCGCTTCGCCGCCGTACTCGAATGCTCGGCTGCCCCCGGTGCGCTCGCCGAATCGCTGGAGGTGCTCGAACCCGGCGGCACCTGCGTCGAGGTGGCCTTGAGTTCGGAGGTCGTCGCCGTGTCGGCGACGGCCCTGGTGCATCAGGGAGTACAGCTCAACGGGAGCTGCGCGTTCAGCTATGACGTGTACGAGGAGGCGGTCGCCCACATCGCCGCCGGCCGGGTGCCGGTCGCCGAACTGATCAGCGACCGAGTGGATCTCGAGCACACCGCCGACGCGCTCGTCCGGCTGCGCAAGCCGGGTGAGCTGGTGCGGGTGCTGAGCAAGCCGTGGGCCTAGCGCCGAGCACGGACGGGAAAAGGAGAGTGGCATGCGAGAGCTGGCCGGCAAAGTCGCCGTGGTCACGGGCGCGGGCAGCGGGATGGGAAAGGCGTTCGCGCGCAAGTTCGCCGGCGAAGGCATGAAGATGGTTGCCGCCGACATCGAAACCAGCGCGCTCGAGAAGACCGTCGCCGAGATCAGGGCGGCCGGCGGTGAGGTGATCGGCGTGCCGACCGACGTCGCCGACCCCGCGGCGATCCGGCGGCTGGCCGAGGAGACGATCGCGAGGTTCGGCTCGGTCCACCTGCTGTGCAACAACGCCGGGGTGGAGGGCTACCTGGACGGCGCGATCTGGGAGGCCACCGACAAGGACTGGACCTGGACCACGAACGTCAACTTCTGGAGCGTGGTCCACGGGGTGCGCACCTTCGTGCCGCTCATGCTGGAACACGGGGAGGAAGCGCACATCGTGAACACGGCGTCGATGACCGCGGTGATCACGCCGGGCAACATGTACGGGATCACCAAGCACGCGGTCATGGCGCTGACCGAGGTGTTGAACGCGGACCTGCGGGCGCGCGGCGCGAAGATCGGCGTGACCGCGTTGTGCCCGGGCACGATCGCGACGAACCTGTTCCACGGCAGCCGGAACCGGCCCGCGGATCTGCGCAACGAGGTCGAGACGCCCGGCGCTCGCGATGGGAGGGACCTGCGGGAGCGCATGCACGCCACGCTGTCGCAGGGCATGTCGCCGGACGAGGTCGCGGACAAGGTGGCCGACGCGGTGCGCCGGAACGCGCCCTATCTGCTGACCGACCACGACTGGGACGAGCTGGTGATCAAACGGCACGAGGCGATCATGGCCGGCGCGGTCGACGCGGTGCGGGCGGAGGTGACCCGATGAGCGGGCGGTTCGAGGGGAAGGCCGCGGTGGTGACCGGTGCCGCCGCGGGCTTCGGCCTGGCGGTGGCGACCCGGCTGGCCGCCGAAGGCGCGCGGGTGCTGCTCGTCGACCGGTCGGCGGAGCAGTTGAAGGCGGCGGCCGGGTCGATCCCGGCTTCGGTGCCGGTGGTCGCCGATGTCAGCCGAGAGTCCGAAGTGGACGGTTATGTGGCACGGGCCGTCGAGGAGTTCGGCCGGATCGATCTGTTCTTCAACAACGCCGGCATCGAAGGCAGAATGGCGCCGATGACCGAGTTGTCCGTGGACGACTTCGATCGGGTCTGGGCCGTCAACGGCCGCGGTGTGTTCATGGGCCTGCGCGCCGTGCTGAAGGTGATGAAGCAGCAGTTCTCCGGTGCGATCGTGAACACCGCGTCGATGGCCGGAATCCGCGGCGCGGCGACGTTTTCCCCGTATGTCGCCTCGAAGCACGCGGTGGTCGGCCTGACCCGGTGCGCCGCGCTGGAGGGTGCGCCGTTCGGGATCCGGGTGAACGGGGTGGCGCCGGGGCACATCGACACCCGCATGGCGCGCGACCTGACCGCGCAGATCAACCCGGATGACCCGGACGGCGTCTTCGCGCAGACCGCGGCACAGGTGCCGCTCGGCCGCTACGGCACGGCCGAGGAGGTGGCGAACCTGGCGGTGTGGCTGTTGTCGGACGAGGCCTCCTACCTGTCGGGCGCCACCCACCTGATCGACGGCGCCCTCAACGCCTGACTCCCCCCACCCACACCTGCCCACCCACACGCCCGCCCACCTGCCCCGGCTCGCAACCTCGCCGCCCGCACCAGAGAACTCGGGAACCGGAAGAGGCGACACGGCGGCGGGAACGGGGGACCCGGCGACCGGAGGAGGGGACACGGCGACGGGAAGAGGGGACACGGCGACGGGAACGGGGGACACGGCCGTGGGGGTGCGCGGATCACCGGCGTGTCCCCTCTTCCCGCGCCCGAGTCCTCCCGTCCGGTAGCCGTGTTCCCTCTTCCCGTCGCCGTGTTCCCCTGTCCGGTTGCCGTGTCCCCTCCTCCGGCAGCCGTGTTCCCCTGTCCGGTTGCCGTGTCCTCCTGTCCGGGCGCCGTGTCCTCCGGTGCGGTTGTCGTGTCCCCTGTTCCCGTCGCCGTGTCCTCTCGTGCGGTTGTCGTGTCCTCCGTTCCCGTTGTCGTGTCCCCCGTTCCCGTCGTCGTGTCCCTTGTTCCCGTCCTTGTGTTTGCTGGTCCGGATGTTGTGTCGCGCGTTCCGGTCGTTATGTCCTGCGATTCTGTCGGTGTGTTTCCGGCGAGTGTCGCATGGGGTGTTCTCGGGCTTGTGTGAATTTGCATTGGGTGCGGTGTGGGAAAAGAAATGCTGTGCCTTCGTAGACGTGAATGATCCGGACGTGGACGGTAATTTTCCCCGCCGGAGCACGCGCCGGCGGTGGAGTCCTGGCAGGCTGTCAGAAAAGCCCGCGGCGGCGGTCCGTGTGCCGCACCCCGATCGTCTTCGAAGCGCAACCTTCGTGTGATGTGCTCCCTCTGTGATCTCGACGAACGGTCAGTTTTCCTTGTATGGCAAGGGAATTGGACCCGCGGCGCGCCCGCGGCGTGGTCGCGGGCGCGGTCGGGAGGCATCGGTTCGGGCCGGAGGTCGGGCCCACCCGCTGTCTCCCTGGGTGGTTTCCCGGCGCGGCTGTTCGGGTCAGTCCGCGCTGAGCCCGTCCTGCCAACAGCCGAACGCGGTCCACTCCCGGTACCGCCGGTCCGGATTCCGCTCGCCCGCCCGGGTAGCGATTTCGGTGTTCGGATTCACTGCGTCATCGGCACATTTTTCCGGCTATATAGTGGTGAGCAGTCCGCCGGTGAGAGTGACGTCCGGTCCGGAAAGAATTCGGCGCCGTGATTGTGCTGGCACTGTGATTGTTTTTCCTGCCCGGGAAAAGCGCGCCCGGCGGATGAGCAGGAACCGACGAAGGAGGACGTTTCCATGCCCATGAGCCCCAACCAGGGTGCCACGTCGGGTGGCACCACGGTCACGATCACCGGGACCAATCTCGGTGGCGCGACGGCCGTCCACTTCGGAAACCGCCTGGGGGTGATCACCGCGAACACGGCCACGCAGGTCACGGTGACCAACCCGGCGGGAAGCGGCGTCGTCGACACGACGGTCACCACGGTCGGCGGAACCAGTAACCCGCTGCCGTTCTTCTACATTCAGCCGCCGTTCAAGACCGGTCTCAGCGCCACCTCGGGACCGGTCGCCGGCGGCAACACCGTGACCTTGTCCGGTGTGAACCTTTCCAGCGCCTCGTCCGTCGCCTTCGGCGCCAACGCGGCGACCCCCACCATCATCAACGACGGCTCCATTTCGGTGGCGGTGCCCGCCGGGACCGCCGGTTCGGTTTCGGTCACCGTGAACACCGCGGGCGGTGTCGCCGACGGGCTCAGCTACACCTACGTCGACCCGCCGACCGTCACCGAGATCAGCCCGACGAGCGGGCCGACCACGGGCGGCACCGTCCTCACCGTGACCGGCACGGCGCTGACCACGACGACGTCGGTCACCATCGGCGGAACCCCGGCCGATTTCGGTGTCATCTCGAGCACCGAACTCACCGTGGTCACGCCGCCCGGCGCGGCAGGCGCCGTCGACGTGGTCGTCACGACGACCGGCGGCTCCGCGACCGCGGTCGGCGGGTTCACCTACACCGCCGGGCCCGGAATCTAGCCATCGTCCTCGGCCGGCCCGGAGGGACGGGCTCCTCGCCCGCCCTCCGGGCCTCCCGCGATGCCGGCAAGCGGGCTGAAGCAGCTCGACGGCCGGCGAGAAACCGAACCTGCGAAAGAGGAACATGATGGCTGAACAAACCGAGAAACAGGTGGCCTCCGTCGTCGCGCAGGCCGCACCGGTCGTCACGAGCGTGAACCCGGCCAGCGGGCCGACCTCCGGGGGCACCAGCGTCACGATCTCCGGTTCCGGCTTCACCGGGACCACGGCCGTGGCGTTCGGCACCACACCGGCAACCTGGTTCGCGGTCAATTCCGATTCCCAGATCACCGCTTTTTCCCCGGCTCACGCCGCCGGGCAGGTGGTGGCGCAGGTGACGACGCCCGCCGGGCCGAGTACCCAGAACGTGTTCTTCACCTTCGTCTCCGCGCCGGTCGTCACCGCGGTGAGCCCCAGCGGCGGGCCCGTCTCGGGTGGCACCACGGTCACGATCACGGGTTCCGGCTTCACCGGCGTGACCGGGGTTTCCTTCGGCGGGACTCCGGCGACGTCGTTCACGGTGAATTCCGCGACCCAGATCACCGCGTTGTCGCCCCCGCACGCGGCGGGGCAGGCACTGGTGACCGTGACGACGCCGGGTGGGGCGAGCGCGCAGAACGTGTTCTTCACCTACGCCGCCGGACCTGTCGTCGCGAGCGTGAGTCCCAGCAGCGGTCCGACGTCGGGCGGTACCACGGTCACGATCGCCGGCTCCGGGTTCATCGGGACCACCAGTGTCCTTTTCGGAGGGACACCGGCCGCGTCGTTCACGGTCAACTCCGACGGCCAGATCACCGCCGTTTCCCCGGCCCACGCCGCTGGACAGGTCCTGGTGACGGTGACGACGTCGGGTGGGACGAGCGCGCAGAACGTGTTCTTCACCTACCTCGGCGCGCCCACCGTGACCAGCGTCAGCCCCGCCAGCGGCCCCACCGCGGGCGGCACGAGTGTGACCATCATCGGCACGAACCTGACCTATGCGTCGATGGTGAGCTTCGGTGCGACCCCGGCTGCCTTCACGGTGTTGTCCGACACCGTGATCACCGCCGTGACACCTCCCGGCACGGGCACCGTGACGGTGTCGGTGACGAGTCCGGGCGGAACGGGATCCGGGGCGAGCTTCACCTATGTCGCGCCACCGATGATCTGACCGGGGAACGGGGAACCGGGTTCCGGGCCGTCGGGGGCGGCCCGGAACCCGCGTCGGCCGGCACCGGATCGGTCCCACCGGAATCCTGGCGAGCCGGCGCAGGCGACGGCCACCGCGTCGAGATGCGTCCGGGTTCGCGCGAGCAGGCCGCATGGCTCGCACCTCGATGATTTCGACGGCCTCGCCCAGCGAGACCGGTCGCACGCGGACGCCGCCGTGGCGTTCCCGCGCAGTCCGTCCAAAGTGGAGGCGTTCCGCGCGGGTTCGGGTATCCCTACGCGGCGAGCCGGTTGTCGAAGACGGCCAGTCCCGCGGCGGTGTTGGACGCCGGCACGTGGTAGGTCTCGTGCACCCGGTGGATCCGGTCGTTCAGGGCGCCTCGCATGATCAGCCACATGATCAGCTCGATGCCCTCGGACCCGGCCCGCCGGATGTACTGCTCGCGCGTCATCGCGGCGAGCTGCTCCGGATCGGTCTCGATCGCCTGCAGGAACCACCGGTCGAACTCGCTGTTGATGAACCCGGCGCGCGTCCCGGCCAGCTGGTGCGACATGCCGCCGGTGCCGAACACCGCGATCCTGGTGTCGGCCGGGTACGAGGCGATCGCCCGCCGGATCGCCTTTCCCAGCGCGTAACAGCGCGCGGCCGACGGCTGCGGGTACTGGATCACGTTGACCAGCAACGGAACCACGGCACACGGCCACCCGTCGCCGGGCTCCGGGCAGTAGACCGACAGCGGGACGGTGAGCCCGTGATCCACATCGAGTTCCTGGCACAGCGTCAGATCGAAACCGTCGTCGATCAGTTCGTGCGCCAGGTGCAGGGACAGCTCCGGCGCGCCGACGACGTCGGGCACCGGGCGTGGCCCGAATCCCTCGTC